>JBIOHR010000235.1:0-4283 GCA_044449085.1 Gemmatimonadales bacterium
CGAGACGACGTAGCGCCCGCCGCGCGCGCCGCCGTCTTCGTATTGCACGGTTCCGCCGTCAGCGAACGCGCGGTTCAGCAGGCGGAACGCGTCGTTTTGCGCGGGATCAACGCTGAGCAGGTCGCCGGAGCCGGTGATGCGCGCGGGCGGCGGCACGATCCCGGCCGCCTCCGCGTTCGTCGAAAACGGAGCGTCGGGAGCCGTGTGCCAGTCGACGGCTTTCCCTTCCACCTGCTTGAGCGAAGCGCGGAACGCCGTCGTGAGCGGCGCGCGCGCTTCGATCACGTGCACGTCCATCTGATACGGAAGCGTCCACCCCGCGGCGTCGTACGGCTGGTCCGGCGGGCCATCGGGATATTCGCGCAGGTCGGGATACTCCTGCGGCTCAAAGAGCTGGCGCACGAGCTCGGCGTATTCCTGGTCCATCGGAATCACCCACGTGTTCGCCGGATACTTCACGCCGTCGTACACGGCGTCCTTGTCGAGCTGGCTCACCCGAATGCCGTTGAACGCGAGGCGCCGGAGCATTTCCGCCGCGGTGCCGGGGTCGCGCTGCTGCTGCGGGACGATGTACGCGTACGGGGGATCGTGGCGGTACTTGTTGATCGCGTTGCGGCCGGCCTGGTAGCGGTTCCAGAGCAGCTCCTCGCGGTATTTCGTGGCGTAGTCGAGGACGGCCATCGACGCCGTGCGCATGTAGTCCACCGCGTCCTTGAGGCGCCACCATCCACCGGGCCACGGGCTCGGATACAGCGACTGCGGGCGAAGGTCCTGATATTCCTTGGGGAAATCCCGGATCGTGTAGAAGTGTGGTGTCGCGTACTGGTAGAGCGCTGTTTCCGTCCAGAACGACGCGATGTTCTGGAGCATGGGCATGTAGTCGATGTAGCCCGGATACCACGCGTCGAAGCCGGTCCCCATGTGCGTGGCGCCGACCTGCCCGTTGGTCTCGAGCTCCTGCGCGATCGTCATCCCGATCGTGTTCACTTCGCGCGACATCAGCGCGTTGACGCGCGGGGCGATCGGCTCGGCGAATGGCGGCAGCCAGATGCGCGTGGGAAAGGGCGCGGTCTGGTGCTGCACGTAGATCACAGTCGGCTCCCACTGGCGCCAGGTGCGCGCGACGACGCGCGACTCGACGACGTTGAGCATGTAGGCGTCGCGGTTGTTGTCGTGGCCGAGGTATTTCTGGTAAAGCTCGTGCAGCGGCGAGATCTCGTACGGCGTGCCGACGTTCTCGCGGTACCAGTTCACGACGATGTTCTGTCCGTCGGGGTTGATCGACGGCCAGAGGAAGAGGACGTCGTTCTCGAGGATCGCCTTGATCTTCGGATCGTCGGGATGCGCGAGAATATCGTATGCGAGCTGGATCGTGTGCTGAGAGCCGGCGATCTCGGAGGCGTGGAGCCCGCCGCTGATGTCCACGAACGCTCGCCCTTCATGCGCGAGCGCGCGGGCCTGATCGTCGGTGAGTCCGTCAGGATGCGCGAGTTTCTGCGCGATGTCGCGGTAGTGATCGAGCTTCGCGAGGTTTTCCGGCGAGCTGATGATCGCGAGCGTCCAGGCGTGGCCGGTGGACGTCTTGCCGACGTCGACGAGTTTTATCCGGTTGCTCGCGGCAGCCAGCCGTTCGAAGTAGCGGATCGACTCGTCGTAGGTCGCGAGCTTGTAGTCGGCGCCGACGGTGAATCCAAGAACGGATTCCGGTGTGGGGATCGAGCCTTGCGGCGCGGCCTGTTGAGCGGCGGCGGCGCGCGACGCGGCGATCGAGAACAGAAGCGAAGCCGCGCACGCCATCGAGACGTGCGCGCGGGTGCAGCGTTGCATCGGTGTCTCCCTGCGGTGGGGTCCAGGGTGGCGCTCGTGCGATGAAACCTAGGGCTTTTTCGGCACGGCCGTGCGGGGGGGCGGAGGCGGAGGCGCCGAAGCAGTCGACCCGCCTCCCGAAGAGGACGCGCCCGACGTGTTCGACCGCGGCGTGGCTGTCTCGCCGGACCCGTTTCCACCCCGTGTGTACCCGCGCCCGTTCACGACATGGCCGTGCTGTGGGGCGCTGCCGCCGGAGCCGGGCCCGCGCGGTACGACGATCGGTCCGCCGCCGAAATATCCGCCGTAGTAGCCGTAGCTCGGATACGCGCCGTATCCGTAGCCGGCGTAGCCGTATCCGGCATAGCCGCAACCGAAGCGCGATGCGTAGAGGTTCAAGCCGGCGTCATATGGCCCGTACAACCAAGGCGAGCATCCTTCGAGCAGCGTGGACTCGGACGCGTAGATCGGGAAGCCGAAGCGGTCGAAGCCGATGATCGGGTTCACGGCCGCCATGGAGTTCATATAACCGTACTGTGAATAGGCACTGTCGGTATTCTGGCGCGCCACTCCGCGGTTTGTTGGGTTCACCGTCAGGACGTCCGGATACGACAGGCCCACCATCACGTCGATCACGCTCGACGGCACGCCATTGTCCGCCAGCTGGACGAGCTCTTTTGCGTTGAGCGGCGCGGGTTTCTGGATGCTGACTTTGTCGGCTTCGATGAGCCAGGTGGCGACCACGCTCGGATCGAGTTCGCGCGACGCTTCTTCGACGTCGCCAAGCGACGGCGGTTCGGTCACGGCGAGCATCGCCGCCATTCTTGCCATCGAGCGCTCGTGGAGGCGGGTGGTGATGGACGCCGGGAGTGACGTGTCGTCATCCGCCTCGCGGTAGCGTACCGTGTGCACGCCGCTGTTCTTGTCGACGCGCATCCCCTGCACGTCGATCCACTCGCCGGATCCCGCCATCGCGTACACCGCGCTCACGTGCGTCGCGGCCGCGCCCTTGCAGTTGAACTCGGACTTGAGGTACACGCGGCGCGCCGAGGGCGACCACTTCGCGGTCTGCCACCCGGTGCAGCCTTCCCGCGAAATCGCGTGCGGCTGGCCGTCGGCGTCGACATGCGAACTGTCGATGATCTTGCCGCCAGACACCGTCATCAGGTCGACGGCCGACGCGGATGCCGCCGGCAGGACGCACACAACGGACTGCGATGATTTGCCCACGACGCGAACGAGCGTCCCGGCCGGCGTCCAGCAGCCGAGCCACGCCTGCCAGCGGCCGTCGGTTTGAGTGCCGGCGGAGGACTGTGCCGTTGCCGGCATCGCGATGGCCGCCGCAAGTGCGATCGCGGCGACGCGGTGAGTGAGGGAGCGCAAGGAACTCATTCGTGCGAGCATGGTGCCCGTCCCGTCAGAATCTGACAAAAAAGCCGACACTGGTGGTCAAGCCGGATAAATCGATCCGGTGAAAACCCGAGAAGTCACTCCCCGGTGCCGCGCTTGCCGTAAGGTAGCGCGCTTCGGTCCGCAGTGCCCACCCGGGCGTCACGGCCCACTCTATCCCTGCGAGCACCTGCGCCATGGGTGTCCATCCGCTGGTGCGGAACTCGTCCGGGAACACGGCGAGCGTGCTGTCGTCGATGAAGTCGCCCTTCTGGTCGAAGCTGTAGTTCATGAGGCCGACGCCCGCGCCAACGTACGGCACGATGGGCTTCGGTACCCACGCAAAGCGCCCGACCTGGCGCCCGCGATCCATGAGGTAGTAGCGCGCGTTCACCGTGAACGGCGTGCGCGCAAAGGACGTGCTCTGCTGGATCGGCTGGCCGTTGTTGTCGACGAAGTTCCGGAACTCGGATCCCTTGTTCATGCCGGTGTAGGAGAGGTCGACGGTCAGATCGAGCCGCGGCGCGATCGTGAATGCGAGGTCGGCGCCGATGTCGAGCGCGTCGAAGTCGCCATGGTTCAGGGTCAGGTTGTTCGTCGAGAAAGTGAACAGGTCGCTGTTCGCGCTCGGCATCGCATACCCGCCGTGGAACGACCAGCTCCCAGTCGGGTGATGGAAGAGGAATCCGTCGCCAGACTGCGCGCGCACCGGGCGGGCCACCGCGAGCGCCACGAGCAGCGCGGGCGCGAGGACCACGGGACGCACTGGAAATTTCACGGCGGCCTCCTGCAATTGGGTGCATTATATCCTACACTATGGTAGGACGACTCGTTCCGGCGGACGTGCCGTTCGGGCTCCGCTCCCCACCCTGCTACTCGAGTGACGATCCCATGCCCGTGATGCCGTTCCGTCGCCTGGCCACCGGCGTCGCGCTGTGTGGTGCGGTCATCGTCGCGGGAGCGTGCGCCGGCGGCGCGAAGGATGCCGCTCCGACCGCCTTCGCGTCGTTCGCCGACAGCTACTTCGACTCGCTGTATGCGTTCGCTCCGTCGCAGGGAACGGCCGCCGGCTTCCACCAGTACGACTC
>JBIOHR010000236.1:0-4237 GCA_044449085.1 Gemmatimonadales bacterium
CTCCCATGATCTCCTTGAACGCAACCTTGAACCGGCTCATCTCCTCCGGGTTCCCGATCGACACCCGCAGGTGCTCCGTCATCGGCGGAAACGGCCGTCCGACAAGCACGCCCTTCTTCTCGAACGCCGCAATCACCGGCTGCACGGGGCGCCTGAGGTGCACCATGAAGAAGTTCGTGTCCGACGGGATCGATTCATACCCGAGGGTCTTGAGGTAGCCGATCGTATCCTGGCGCAATTCGATCGTGGCCTTCTTGACCTTGGCCTGGCTGTCGAGGTCGGCCAGCGCGGCGACGCCGCCCCACTTCACGATCGCGTTGATGCTCCCCATGCTGTAGGGGCGCATCTGGTCGATGATGTCCTTGCGCGCGACGGCATAGCCGAGCCGCATGCCGGCGAGCGCGGCGATCTTCGAGAACGTGCGCGTGACGATCACCGAGCGCCCCTCGAGGATGTACGGCACCGACGATGCATACTCCGAATTGTCGACGAAGTGGTGGTACGCCTCGTCGATCAGCACCGGCACGTCCTCCGGAATCCCGTCGAGCAGGTCGCGAACCTCGGCCTTCGTCACGATGCGCCCGGTCGGATTGTTCGGATTGCAGACGTAGATGAACCCGAGGTCGCGATAGTGCTCGTGCGCGGCCTTGATGAGATCGGGAATCGGCTGGCGGTAGTCGGCCGTGAGCGGCAGCTCGATCGCCCGCGCGCGAACCGTGGTGACGTGCTCGTACACCTGCATGTACGACGGCGTCACGCCGATCACCGCCTTGTTGCCCTGGGTGAACGTCGTGCCGATCACGTCGAGCATCTCACCCGATCCGGCGGAGAGCAGCACGTTCTCCGTCTTCACGCCGTGCAGCTTCGCGATCGCTTCCACGATTCCACCGTCCGGATAGCCGTACCGGTTGGCGTACTTCATGGCGCCGTTCATCGCCTTCATGACGGATTCGGGCGGGCCGTACGGGTTTTCGTTGAACGAAATTTTCGCAAACGAGTCGTACTCATCGAGCGCGGCGTGCGCGACTTCGCGATCGCGCGGGGTCGTGCGCGCGGCCTCGGCAAGCAGTTTGCGTGCCGGCATCAGCCCCAGCACTCCCGCAGCGGTCGCCACCCCGCCCACGAACCCCCGGCGCGAAACTTTGCTGTTCCCGTCCACGTTCCCCTCCCTGTGGAAGTCGCTGAGTCGTTCATCCTTCATCTTACATCTTCCATCTTCGATCGCCGGTAGACGGTCTTCGGTCAACTCCAGCTGAGATCGTGCTTGGACAGAGGCAACGACCTGACCCGCTTTCCGGTCGCTGCGAAGATCGCATTGCACAGAGCGGGCAACACCGGCGGGAGCGTCGGTTCGCCCAGCCCCGTCGGCGGATTGTCCGTGATCAGGAAGTGGACGTCCACGGGGCACGATTGCTTCATGCGCAGCAGAGGGAAGTTGTTGAAGTTCGTGTTCTTCGTACGGCCGTTCTCGATCGTGATCTCCTGGCCGAGCGCGGCTGCGATGCCATCCAGCGCACCGCCCTGCGCTTCGTTCTCGGCGTGGATCGGGTTGATGATCTGGCTCCCGATGTCACCCACGACCCAGATCTTGTCGACTTTCAGCGAGCCCGTCTTCGAGACGGTCGCCTGTACGACTTCCGCGAAGTAGCCGGCGTGGCTGAAGTGGAACGCCACGCCCATCGCGGTTCCCTTCGGCAGCGTCGTCTTTCCCCAGCCGGAACGTTCGGCGACCAACTCTGTCACGCCCCGCGCACGTGCGGCATCAAAGCGCGGTCCGCCGCCGCGCGCGCCCGGAACGGGCGGCGGTGGCGGCGGCGCTGGCTGCGCGTTCGCGAGCAGGTCGAGGCGGAACTTCACCGGATCCTTCCCCGCCGCGTGCGCGAGTTCGTCGATGAACGACTGCACGGCGAACGCAATGCCGTTGCTCCCCGGTGCGCGCATCGCGCCGGTCGGCACGCCGAGCGGCATGACGGACGCGTCGAGTGCGAGGTGCGGGACGAACCCGGCGGGGAACTCGTTGGGGCTCAGGTTCGCACTCGGCGCAAAGGTGTTTCCCTCGCCGAACGAGACGAAGTGATCGCGCCACGCGACGAGCGCGCCCGCCGCGTCCACGCCGCCGCTGAAGTAGTGCCATCCCGCGGGACGATAGAAGTCGTGCTGGATGTCGTCTTCGCGCGTCCAGAGCAGTTTCACGGGCTCCGGAATTTTCGTCGCGATGTAGGCGGCTTCGATCATGTAGTCGTTGTTGAGCCGCCGGCCGAATCCGCCGCCGCTCCGCGAGATGTGGATCGTGAGATCCGACTCCTGCATCTTGAGCGCCGCCGCGACCTGACGGCTGCCGCTCTGCGGCTGCTGTGTGGGCGACCAGATTTCGAGGTGGCCGTCCTTGAAATGCGCGGTCGTGTTCTGCGGTTCGAGCGGCGCGTGCGAAAGGAACGGGTAGAAGTACGCCCCCTCGGCCGTGTTCGCCGCGGATTTCATCGCGCCGTCGAAGTCACCTTCCTTGCGCAGTGATCGCTGCGCCGGCTGCTTCGAAAGTTCAAGCGACTGCGCCGCAAAACCCTCGCTGCCCTGCGTGGCCGTCGGCCCCTCGTCCCACGTCACGTTCAGCTTCTTTCGCGCCGTCTGCACCTGCCACCAACTGTCACCAACAATCGCGACACCACTCACCAGCGTGTTCAGTTGCAACGGCTCTATGCCCTGCACGACGAATGCGTGCTTGATCCCCGGCATGGCCTTGATCTCGTCGACGTTCGCGCTCACGACCTTGCCGCCGAACACCGGGCACTTGTGGAAGCAGGCGTAGAGCATCCCCGGCAGCACCATGTCGATCCCGTAGAGCGGCTTGCCGGTGACGATCAGGTGGTTGTCCACGCCGTGCGTGCTGTGGCCGATGATCGTGAAGTCTTTTGGGTCCTTCAGCTTCACGGTCATGAGATCGGGCGCCGCAATGGTGGACGCTTTGTCGATGAGCTGCTCGTAGCGGAGCTTCTTGCCGCTCGTATGCGACACCACTCCAGCGGACGTCGAGCATTCGGCCTCCGGCACGTTCCACGTCTGCGCCGCGGCCGTCACGAGCATCGCGCGCGCCGCCGCGCCGACGCGCCGCATCGGCAGCCAGTTCGACGGCGTCGCCGTACTTCCGCCCGCGCCCTGATTCTGGAAGTTGCGCATGTCGAACAGCCCCTGCTCGACACGGACCTTCTTCCACTCCACGTCGAGCTCGTCCGCGATGATCATCGGGAGCATGTTCTTCACGCCCTGCCCGATTTCCGGATTCTTCGCGACGATGGAAACCATTCCGTCGGGAAAAATCTTGATGAAGGCATTCGGCGTGAACTCGCCGGCCGGCTCCGCCGCCCACGCCGTCGCGGCGTCGAGCGTGTCGATGTACGCGGCGAACATGATGCCGCCGCCGATGATGGAGCTGACCCTGAAAAAGTTCCGCCGGTCCATCCGCAAGGACGTTGTCAATTGGACGTCTCCGTCATCTCGGCGGCGCGATGGATCGCGGCCCGGATGCGCAGGTATGACGTGCAGCGGCAGATGTTGCCGTTCATCGCGTTCTCGATGTCCGCGTCGCTCGGCCGCGGTGTTTTCGCGAGCAGCGCTGACGCGGACATCAGCTGGCCCGCCTGGCAGTAGCCGCACTGCGGCACGTCGAGTTCCTCCCACGCGCGCTGCAGGCGATGTGTGCCGTCCGGTGAGAGCCCCTCGATCGTCGTCACCTCGGCGTTCGCGAGCGTCGACGCCTTTCGCTGGCACGAGCGCGTCGCGACGCCGTTGATGTGCACCGTACACGCGCCGCACTGGCCCACGCCGCAGCCGAATTTCGTTCCCTTCAGCTCGAGATGGTCGCGAAGGATCCAGAGGAGCGGCGTATCGTCCGCGACGTCGACGGTTTTCTGCGCGCCGTTGACCTTGAAGGAGACTGTCATGAGTGCCTCAGGGGTGTTGCAGTGATTTTTACTGCTGCTTTACGTAGCGCTTGAGCGCCTTCGGGCCGACTTCGGCCCCATAGATCACACCGTCCTTGTCCACCGCGATCCCCTCCGCGGCGCTCGTGCTCGGCGAGCACGGCGACGCTTCGGTCGACTGCTGGCCCCGCTGGCAGTGCGGCCACGGATCGGGAATCAGCGCCACGACGCGTCCGTCGCGCGCGCTGCCGATCCGAATGCCGCGCTTCCAGTCCGTGCGCGACGGCGTGCCGTCGGAGTTGCGCGATACGGTCTCGGAC
>JBIOHR010000237.1:0-4194 GCA_044449085.1 Gemmatimonadales bacterium
CAGGAGCACGGCGGGATCATCAAGCACGGTGCGAAGTTGCTGTTCGCGTACTGCGAAGCGACCGTGCCGAAGCTCACGGTGATCACCCGCAAGGCCTACGGCGGCGCGTACGACGTGATGAGCTCGAAGCACATTCGCGGCGATTTCAACGTCGCGTGGCCCTCGGCCGAAATCGCCGTGATGGGGCCGAAGGGCGCGGTGGAGATCCTGTTCAAGAAGGAGATCGCCGAGAGCAAGGATCCCGCGAAGGCGACCGATGCGCGCGTGGCGGAGTACACCGAGAAATTCGCCAACCCGTACGTCGCCGCGGCCCACGGCTATGTGGACGACATCATCGATCCGCGCGACACGCGCCCGCGGCTGATCGCGGCGCTGGAGTCGCTCCGCGGCAAGCGGTCGAAGAATCCGCCGAAGAAGCACGGCAATATCCCGCTCTGACGGAATGCTGAAGAAAGTTCTCATCGCCAATCGCGGCGAGATCGCGCTCCGCGTCGTGCGCGCATGCCAGGAGCTCGGTGTGACGTCTGTCGCCGTGTACTCCGACGCGGACGCGCACGCTCCGCACGTGCGCGAGGCGGACGAGGCTGTGCGGATCGGTCCGCCGCCATCGAGCGAGAGCTATCTGCTCGGCAATGTGATCATCGACGCGGCCAAGCGCGTTGGGGCTGACGCGATTCACCCCGGATATGGCTTTCTCTCCGAGCGAGACTGGTTTGCGCGCGCGGTGCGCGAGGCGGGGCTCGTGTGGATCGGCCCGCCGGCGGAAGCCATCGCCGCCGTGGGAGCGAAGACCGCCGCGCGGACCCTCGCGGTTGCGCACGACGTCCCGGTGGTGCCCGGAACGACCGAGGCGCTGCGCGACGCCGCGGAAGCCGCCGTGATCGCGAAGAAATACGGCTATCCCGTGCTGCTCAAGGCTGCGGCCGGCGGCGGGGGAAAGGGAATGCGCGTCATCCGCGCCGAGTCGGAGATCGCCGGCGCACTCGATGCCGCGAAACGGGAGGCGAAGAACTCCTTCGGCGACGATGCGGTGTACGTCGAGAAGTACATCGAGGGACCGCGCCACGTGGAGATTCAGGTGCTCGGCGACCAGCACGGCACCATGCTCTCGCTTGGCGAGCGCGAGTGCTCCGTACAGCGACGCCACCAGAAGATGATCGAGGAGGCGCCGAGTCCCGCGGTGTCGCCGGAACTGCGCGAGCAGATGGGGGCTGCGGCGGTGCGTTTTGCCCGCGCGGCGGGATATACAAACGCCGGCACCTGCGAGTTCCTGCTGGCGCGCGACGGGAGTTTCTATTTCCTCGAGATGAACACGCGCGTGCAGGTCGAGCATCCGGTGACGGAGCTCGTGACCGGCGTGGACATCGTGCAGTGGCAGATCCGTGTCGCGTCCGGCGAGAAACTGACGCTGCCGGCGCGGATTGAGCCGCGCGGCTGGGCGATGGAGTGCCGCATCACGAGCGAAGACGCGGACAATGGGTTCCTGCCGTCGACTGGCCGCATCAACTACCTGCACGTGCCGAGCGGTCCGGGCGTGCGGTGGGACGCGGGGATCGAGACCGGGAGCGAGGTCGGGCTGTTTTACGATCCGATGCTGGCGAAGCTGATCGTCTGGGGCGGCTCGCGCGAGCACGCGGTGGAGCGGATGCGCCGCGCGCTCCTCGAGCTCACGGTGGACGGGATCGAGACGAGCCGGGAGTTCCACCTGCGGGTGATGGAAGATGCCGAGTTTCGTGCGGGTGCGATCGACATTCAATGGCTGGAGCGGCGGCTGCCGTCGCTGCTTGGCGTCGCGCCGACGGAACACGAACTGCGCGCGGCGGCGATCGCGGCCGCGCTGATTGCGGACGCTGAGCGGTCGGGCCGGACTGCGACCGGCAGCGGGGCCCTGGCACCGGCCGGCGCGCCGCTCTCTGCCTGGGCGCAGCTCGCGCGCCTCGAAGCGCTCGGGGACAGATGACCCGGGACCGAAGACCGGGGACCGAGGACGGATCGGTTCTTCTGCTCGACATCGAGTCGATCGCGGCCGGCGGTGACGGCGTCGCGCGGAACGACGGGCTCGTCGTGTTCACACCGCGTACGGCGGTGGGTGATCGCATCGAGGCGAAGGTGACGGCCAAGGGACGGATGGCGCGTGGCGCGGTGGTGCGCATTGAGCGCCCGGGCGCCGACCGCGTTGAGCCCGAGTGCGCGCATTACGACGGCGATCACTGCGGCGGCTGCCAGCTGCAGCACATATCGGTCGCGGCGCAGCTCGAAGCGAAGCGGCGGATCATATCTGACGCGCTGCGGCGCATAGGCAAGCGCGAGGTAGAGCCCCCGGAGGTCCGGTCGGGCGCGAACGCGTGGCGTTACCGGCGCAAGCTCACGCTCGCGCTCCGGCGCTCCGGGCACGGGTGGATCGCCGGGTTGCACGCGTTCGACAATCCTGCGCGTGTCTTTCCGCTGGGCGACTGCACGATTTCGGACCAGCGTTTGATGGTCGTCTGGCATGAGGTTCTTGCCGCGCAGGCCCATTTTCCGGACGCAATCCAGCTGCGCGGCGCCGTGCGTCTGCTTGGCGCAACAACGACGCGTGCGGCGTTCGTTCTCGAGGGTGGTCGCGACTGGCCCGCGGCGGAAGCGTTTTTCAACGCCATTCCGTCGCTCGCCGCGCTCTGGTGGGCGCCGGAAAATGGATCGCGCCGCTTGCTTGGCGATCGCCGCGAGGCGAACGAGCCCGGCGCGTCGTTCACACAGGTAAATCCGGAAGTGGCGGCGAAACTCGAGGCGTTCGTCGTCGACGCCGTGATGTCGTACGCGCCTGCGACGGTTGTCGACGCGTACTCAGGCTCCGGCGGTGTCGCGGTAGAACTCGCGATGCGGGGCGCGCGCGTGATCGCGATCGAGCTCGACGCGGACGCAAGCGCATGGGCCGCGTCCCGGCTGCCGCAGGGCTCGCGCGCGGTTACGGCGCGCGTCGAAGACGCCATTCGCAACACGTTGCCGGCCGATATCGTGGTCTTGAATCCGCCGCGCACCGGCGTGGATGCGCGCGTCACGGCCGTGCTCTCGAAGGCCACGCCGGCACCGCGTGCGATTGTCTATGTAAGCTGCGACCCGGCCACGCTGGCTCGCGACCTTGCGAGGCTGCCGGCATGGAAGATTGCCAGGCTCACCGCGTTCGACATGTTCCCACAGACCGCGCACGTCGAAACGGTCGTCGAACTGGTTCCAGTGGCGCCATGAAATACATCGTCGTGATCGCCGGCAAGCGAATCGAAGTCACGGTGGACGGCGAGCAGGTCACCGTGGACGGCGGACCGGTGCGACGCGCCCGCCTGAGCGACGTCGAGGGAACGCCGGTCCGCCTCGTCACGATCGGCGACGCCGTGCATCGCGTCACGGCGCGGCGCGAGGGCGCGCGCGGTTCGTTCGCGCTGCGCATTGACGGGCGCCGCTATTCGGTCGAAGCGCTGGACGAGCGCACGCGCGCCATTCGCGACATGTCGGCTGCCGCAGCCGGCCCTGCGGGGCCGCAGCCGGTGAAGGCACCGATGCCCGGGCTGATCGTGCGGATCGACGTGAGGGTGGGCGACCAGGTCCAGGCGGGCCAGGGCGTTGCAGCGATGGAAGCCATGAAAATGGAGAACGAGCTCAGGGCACCGGGCGCCGGCCGCGTGAAAGCCGTCCACGCGACCGTCGGACAGGCTGTGGACAAGGGCGCGCTGCTCGTCGAATTCGAGGGCGGCAAGAACGAGTAATCGGTACTCGGTCATAGGTCATGGGTGTTTGGCCGAGAACCAACGGCCTGTGACCGAGTACCTACTACCCGCTTTTTCATCCTGGCCCGTGTGCGTTGGAGAGGCATGAGGCGATAAGGGTTCGAGCATCCGGGAGGATCCGATGAGGTATCTTCTGTTTTTCGTTGTCGTTGCGGTGTACCCGGCACGGCCTGCGCTGGCCCGGCAATCGGATGCATCTCCGGCGGTGACGCATGCCTATCTGCCGCGCAGTTGGGGGGATACGCTGCCTCCCAGGACGGGTGACGTTCGCGTCATCGTTCGCGAGGTATGGAGCCCCAACCACGAGGTTCGCGGGGCTGACGTGCAGCTTGACGGCCCCGCCATGCTCTTGCACGGAACGCCCGACAGCAGTGGCGTCGCGCGGTTCCCATCGCTCACGCCTGGCTACTACAAGGTCCGTGTCAGGGCG
>JBIOHR010000238.1:0-4140 GCA_044449085.1 Gemmatimonadales bacterium
CGCCTGGTGAAGGCGCTGGCGATCGCACCGTAAGATCGATGCGCGTGCGGTTTGCATGTATCGCAATGCTGGCGGCGATGCCGGCATTGGCGCAGGGCACGATCGGCCGCGAAACGGTTGCCCACGCCGTGCGCGTGTCGACGCCGCCGGTGATCGACGGTCGCGACGGCGACGCGGCATGGCTCAAGGCGCCGCCCATTGCCGGGTTCCGCCAGTTCGATCCCGGCGAGGACCAGGACCCGTCGTTCCGCACCGAGGCGCGCGTGGTCTACGACGACCACTACCTCTACGTGCTCGTGCGCGCGTACGACCCGTGCCCCGACAGCATCGTGAGCCTGCTCAGCCGCCGCGATGTGAAAACCGCGAGCGACCAGATCAAGATCATGATCGACGCCTTCCACGATCAGCGCACCGGTGTCGAGTTCGAGATCAATCCGGCAGGGGTCAAGCTCGACTACGCCATCTACTCGGACATCACCGAGGACATCACGTGGGACGGCGTATGGGACGCCGCCGCGCGCGTGGACGCAAAGGGGTGGGTCGCCGAGTTCCGCATCCCGTTCAGCCAGCTCCGCTTCAACGCGAAGGCGATGAACGAATTCGGTTTTGGCGTCTGGCGCGAGATCGCGCGGTTGAATGAGCGCGACTCGTGGCCCGCGTACCGGAGGTCGGAGAGTACGCTCGCGTCGCAGCTGGGAACGCTGAGTGGGCTCAGCGGAATCGAACCGGCGCGGCAGGTCGAGCTGCTTCCGTATGTCGTCGCGAAGAACGAGAGCGAAGCCGCCGGCGCCGGGTTCCGGAGCGTGAGCAAGGGCACCGCGGGTCTCGACGTGAAGGCCGGACTCACACCGTCCATCCGCCTCGACGCGACGGTGAATCCGGACTTCGGCCAGGTCGAGGCCGATCCAGCGGTGCTCAACCTCTCGGCGTTCGAGATTCGCTTTCCGGAGCTGCGCCCGTTCTTCCAGGAAGGCGCGGGACTTTACACGTGCGGCGGGGTCTGCGAATCGCTCTTTTATACGCGCCGCATCGGCCGCGCGCCGGAGCTGCCAACGTTGGCGTCGGATCCGGGGTTCACGAACATCACCGGTGCCGCCAAATTGACCGGCCGCTTTACGGATGGCGCGCAGTTCGGCGTCGTCGACGCGGTCACGCAGCGCATGGAAGGCGGACTCGGCACGACGATCGAGCCGCAGACCAATTATTTCGTGGGGCGCGCGGTGCGCGAGCTCGACTCCGGACGCACGCAGTACGGCGTGATGCTCACCGACGTGCGCCGCAACCTCGATTCGGCCAGCGCGCTCTCACTGCGGAGCGCCGCGACCACCGCACTCGCACAGGGATACACGCGCTTTGCGCACGACGCGTGGAAGCTCTCGGGGTACGGGGGCATGACGCATGTAGAAGGGAGCGACCGCGCGCTCGCGCTGACGCAGCTCGGGAGCGTGCACTATTTCCAGCGCCCGGACGGCGACGAGGGCTATGACTCCACGCGCACGACGCTCGACGGTGAAACCTTCGGCGTCGAACTCGCGAAGATCAGCGGCTGGCTCCGTTCCGACAGCTACTTCCACTGGACCGGCCCGGGGTTCGAGTCCAACGACGCGGGCTTCATCACGCTCGTCGACGACGCCGTCGGCAGGCAGCAATTCGACTTTCTGAAGCTCACGCCGGGTACGACGCTGCGGTCGCTCTCCGGCTACCTCGCGTACGAGTCGCACTGGACCACCGGCGGGCTGCCATCGGCGCGAATCGCGCAGTTCTATGGCGCCGCCACCCTCCCCGACTATTGGGGTGCAGCGCTTACGCTCACGGGCACGGACCTCGGCGGCGTGAACTGCGTGAGCTGCTCGCGCGGCGGCCCCGCGCTCCGGCAGTCGGCGAAAAACGGCATGCGCGTGGACCTCATTCCCGATCCGACGCTCGCTGTGTTGCCGCAGGCCGCGTTTCGCGCGGGAGTAAGCGACGAAGGCCGATCGATGTACCGCGGTTTTGACGCGGGCGGAAGCATACGCGTGGCGAGCCGTTTCTCATCGTCGTTCGTGCTGTCGTTCGACCACGTCGTCAACGACCAGCAGTGGGCCGGGAACTACGGTGACCCATTCAGCGACACGACGCATTACACGTTCGCGCGCCTGGACCAGGACATTCTCTCCATCACCGTGCGCGGAAACTGGGCGTTCACGCCGACGCTTTCGTTCCAGCTCTACGCCCAGCCGTATGTCAGCGCGGGAACGTACAGCCAATGGCGGCAGCTCGACGCCCCGCGCGCGTCGGCGTACGGCGACCGCTTCGACGACTTCGGCAACGGCGTGGCGCCGAATGGCTTTGACTATACGCGGTTCAATTCCGACGCGGTCGTGCGGTGGGAGTACAGCCCGGGGAGCGTGGTCTTTCTGGTTTGGCAGCAGGGGCGGACGCAGAACGTGGTGAACAACGATGCGTTCGACGGGCCGGAGGACGTGCGCAACATGTTCGATTCGCACCCGAGCAATACGTTTCTCGTCAAGCTTTCGTACTGGCTCAATCCGTAGGACAGCCGTCAGAATCGCATCCCGATCATAACAGGAGCGACTCCGCCCGGAGCTATGGTCATGTACCGCATCTCGGCAAAGAAGACGTGCCTTGACGATCGAACTTCGACCCCCAGCCCACCTTGCCAACCGAAAGGGTTCGTGTGAATGGTTGCCACCGCCGGGGAGATGAAGTGGCCCACGTGATACGCCGCGACGCCAGCGACGACATAGGGACTCCAGTGGCTGTCAAGGCCGTTGAGTCGCGTGACGACACTAAGGCCTCCCGAAGCGATCTCAGTCGGCGCCGAACTGATTACGCAATCGGCGGGGAGGCCGGGGCATGTCGGCAGGTGGTTGCGGATGGCCATATACATCAGATCCGCCCGCAACGCGAGCCAACGCCGCGAAAGCGGGAACTGCAACGTCGCGCCGACGGCAGGTCCAGACGACATTTTTCCGCGAAACTGTCCCGTCACTCCGACACCACCAGCCATGAGTCCGAACTCAACGGGCCGAGTGGCGGTGACATCCTGCGCGTGCGCCAGATTACCGAAAAGCCCGATCGCCGTTGAAATCGCGCACGCGACCAAGAACCGTGCTGTGTTGCGCCGCGCGTCCGTCCCGAGGGTCGATGCAAGTACAAGCCTGCGCCTACGCTCGCTTCCGAAGCGAATGCGTTTCACAGAACTACCTCCAAGGAGAAGGTGGATATCCGATTCGGCCTGAACCGGAACCTGTCAACGAGTTTGAGACACGTACGCTGACGCCTCGCCTCCACCGTACCTTGGCATTTCGGCTATCCGTCACGGATGCTTCTCAAGCAACGCCTCCCTTCATCGCACGCCAAAGCGCCTCGACATGCGCCCGCTCCGTCTGCTCGGCCCCGATTGAAA
Organism: Gemmatimonadales bacterium; assembly: GCA_044449085.1. Lineage (GTDB taxonomy): Bacteria > Gemmatimonadota > Gemmatimonadetes > Gemmatimonadales > Gemmatimonadaceae > Fen-1231. Next base: position 3,410 of record JBIOHR010000238.1, read on the forward strand.
TCCGCACCATCCAGCGCCCGTCGAGAATCGCCGGCGTCACGTAGGCCGCGCCCGACTGGTTGAGCCGCTCCGCCCAGCGCTGCGTGTGCGCGTCCAACGCGTCGCCCAAGACGTCCGCAGGCTCGTGCCGCACGCACACCGTCTGGAGCGTCACCGGCGCGAGCACGCGCCAGTCAGGCGTGGCGCGCACCTGCGATTCGAGCCACTTCGCGTTCTCGAGATCGCGCCGCAGCCGCGCCTGGAGCCCGGAAATCCCCTGCTCGCGGACGAGGCACCAGAGCTTCAGGGCCCGGAATCGACGGCCGAGCGGAAGTCCCCAGTCGCGGAAATTCTTTACAGCACCGTCGGCCGAGGAGCGAAGGTAGCTCGGGTTGGTGGACATCACGCGCACGAGGTGCTCTGGATCGCGGACGTAGTACAGCGAGCAGTCGAACGCCGCCCCGAGCCATTTGTGTGCGTTGACGACAATCGAGTCCGCGCCTTCGACGCCGTCCCACATCCAGCGGCACTCCGGAAGGATCATCGCCGAGCCAGCCATCGCCGCATCGACGTGGAGCCAGGCGCCGAACCGCTTGGCGACTGCGGCAACGGCGGCGACGGGATCGATCGCGGTGGCCGTGGTGGTACCGACAGTCGCGACGACCGCGCACGGCACCCTCCCCGCGCGCACATCCGCTTCCATGAGCGCGGCGAGTTCATCCGCGCGCATCGCATTCTTCTCGTCGCACGGA
>JBIOHR010000239.1:0-4133 GCA_044449085.1 Gemmatimonadales bacterium
GCCCAGTTGATCGCCGTGCGAAAATCCGAACGCGTGATCCGGACCTACGCCTTCTCCCCGGACTCCACGCAAATCACGACCGAGCTTTCACTGCTCGTGAACGACACGGCCACGTACACGGTGACAATCAACTTGCTGGCGGCGGGCACGGTGATGTTCACGGGAACGGTGCAGGCGTTCGTGACGGCCGGCCAGATCGGGTTGCCTCTGCCGGTCGCACTCCAGTACGCCGGGCCGGGGCAAAACATCGACTCGGTGCGGATCGCACCGCGCGACTCCTTCGTCACGCCGGGCGGGCAGCTGCTGTTCCGGATCACCGCGTACGATTCGTCCGGCTCGGCGGTCGGACAGTTCTACGCCCACTGGGCCACCAGCAGCGCCGGCGACGTCATAAACGGTGCCGGACTCTTCCGCGCCGGCCAGACGACAGGCACCCTGTGGGTATACGCGACCACCCCCTCGGGCGTCAGGGACTCCACGCGGGTCACCGTGGGGTCCGCTGCGGGCCCGGTGATCGCGCTCAGCGTGCCCGGTGAGTTCGTCGGGATCGGCGCGTCGCAGCAGACGCAAGCTGTCGTGACGCTCTCGCCGGCGGCGCCCGCGGGCGGCGTCACCGTGACGCTCGTGAGCGACAGCACGCAATACGTCACCGTGGCGGCCCCCGCGACGATCTTCATCCCGGCCGGCGCGACGGTCGGATCGAGCGGGCTCGTCGGCGTCGCGCCGGGCGTTTCCATATTGCACGCCACCGCGCCGGGATACGCCGCGGGCGCGGCCGCCGCCGCGGCCACACCGAACTTCGTCACGGTGGCGTTCGATACCGTGGCGGTCGGGGGAACCAAGGCTGTCGGTGTCACGCTCTCCACGCCCGCACCCGTAGGCGGCCTCCCGGTGCTGTTGATCAGCGAAGACACTACCGCATTCAGGTTCATCAACGGCGCGGTGACAAACCCGCTCGTGGGGACGATGCAGGACACGATTCCAGCCGGGAGCAGTTCGCTCAACGTCACCGTCACGGGCCTGAACGCCGGCATCGTCCCCATCGTCGCCGCAGCGTCGAATTACGCCGTGGGCATCGACGTGCTGACCGTCATCCCCTCCACCGCCTCACTCGCTCTTGTATCGGGTGGCGCGCAGACCGGCGCGGTGAACACGCCTCTCGCGCAACCGATCACCGTGCGGGTCCCCACTCCCGCGGGCGCGCCCCTGAGCGGCTATCTCGTCACGTTCACAGTCGCCTCGGGAGGCGGCTCCGTGGCGACGCTGGCCGCTGTGACCGACGCATCGGGAAATGCGAGCACGAACTGGACGCTCGGCGCGGTCCACGGGACGCAAACCCTGAGCGTCACAGTCACGGGCGCAGCGGGGTCCCCGCTCACGGTTACCGCCACGGCTCCCTAGCCGGCGCCGCGGTCCCCCGGTGACGCGACATCGTCTTCACGATCGCGTCCGTGCGAGCGCAACAACCTCGTCCCGTCGCGGCATCGCCGGCGACGTCCCGTGCCTCGTCACGCAAATCGCCGCCGCCGCACACCCGAACCGCACCGCGTCCAGCACGCCGCTCCCTTCCGCCAGTGCCACCGCGAGTCCGCCGTTGAACGCATCCCCCGCCCCGGTCGTCTCCACCGCCGGGCCCGCGTTGAACGCCTGCACATGCTCCACGATGTTGGCCGTTTTTAACAGCGCGCCGCCTTCGCCGAGCGTCACGATCACCTGACGCGCGCCGCGCGCGAGCAACACGTCGGCCGCGTGCTCCGCAGTCTCCGGGCTCGACACCATTACGCCGGTCAGTCGCGTCGCCTCCGATTCATTCGGCGTGAAATAGTCGCACAATGGATATATATCAGCCGGCAGCACTTGCGCCGGTGCGGGATTCAGGATCGTCGGCACGCCACAGCCCATCGCCAGCGCCAGGCCGAACCGCACGACGTCCATCGGCAGCTCGAGGCAGGTCATGAAAATCGCCGACTCCGCAATCACGTCGCGCGCAAGTTCAACCTCGTCGCGCGTGATCCGGTAACCCGACCCGGGCACGACGACGATCGCATTGTCACCGGTGATCTCGTGCACGGTGATCGTCGAGGTCCCGGTCTCATATTCGCTGGTGTCGACCACGAACCGTGTGTCGATCCGCTCGTCGGCCCACGTACGCCGCGCAAGGTTGCCGAACTGGTCGAGGCCGACCTTGCTGATGATGCTCACGTTCACGCCGAGTCGCGCGGCCGCCACGGCCTGATTCGACCCCTTTCCGCCGGGGCCCATGCGGAACGACGTGCCAAGCACGGTCTCGCCCCACCCCGGCAGCCGATCCGCACGGAAGGCGAGGTCGGCGACGAACGTGCCGAGGATGGCAATGCGGGGCGGCCGGGTCACCGCGTCGCGGGATCGCTGCCAAATGAAGCGAGCGCGCGCTCTTCCCAAGCGAAGTCTGGCTTGGGGCGAGCTTGCCGCTGATACCAGCGAAACGTCTCGCGCAGTCCATCCTCCAGCGCCGTAAACGCGAGCCCCAGCTCCGATTGCGCGCGATCCGCGCGAACGGTGATCGGGGGCAGGTCGAGGTACGCTCCGAAATAGTACGGCGGCCGCGACAGGCCCCCGCCGAGCTCGAGCAAGCGTTCGCGCGGCGCCTGCACGAGGTTCGCCGTCGTTCCCGCGATTTTCGCGAGGAGGCGCACGAAGTCACCCTGCGCGATCGGCGGATAGTTCGCGAGGTTGTACGCGCGACCGATCGCCACGTCCCGCTCGGACGCGAGGACGGACGCGCGCGCAACGTCCGTCGAGAGCACCAGTTGCATCGTCCGGGCGTCATCGGGAACCAGGATCGGCCGTCCGGCCAGCAGCCGATCCCAGAAGAACGATTCGCGATCGAACGGATTGTTCGGCCCGTAGATGAACGCCGGGCGGATGGTGGACACCGGGACGCCGCGCTCGCGCCAGAGCGCAAAGAGCGCGCTCTCGCTCTCCGCCTTGAGTACGCCGTAGCCGTTCTCATTGTCCGACCGCGCCAGCGCAGCGTCCTCGTCGCGTTCCCCTCCGCCGGGCTCGTACGCCGCGACACTCGAGGTGAACACATACCGGCGCAGTTCTTTCACGCCCGCCGTCGCCGCTGTGGTGACCTGATGAGCGGAGGTGCCGCGGTTCCAGTCGAACACATTGTCGTAGATGAAATCAAACGGTGCGCCGTCGAGCGCTGCTCTCACCGCCACGATGTCGTTGCGATCGCACTTGATTTCACCGACGCGCGCGCCAAACGGCGTGCCGGTCCCGCGGTGCATGATGACGACGTCGTCACCGCGGGCGAGGAGCTGGTCGACGAGGGCGCGGCCGATGAAGAGCGTGCCGCCGATGACGAGGGAGCGAGCCATTTCCCAAGATCGCTCGCGCCGCCCGGTCACGCCATCTGGGAACTCAGGGCCTCCGGCTTCCCGTCCAGAACGCGATCACGCCGCAGGCGGTGTCGTCCGCCTGCAGCCCGATCGGCATGTTCCCGCCGCGATCGTACACTTCGATCGCCATGACCGCGTTCGCATCGAGGACGCGATCGATGAAGACGGGCGACTTCTCCTGATGCCCGTCGACCAGCACGGCCATCGGGCACATCCCCCCGATGCTTGCGGAGGTGGTCGAGTATGCAATCAGGTTGTCGCCCGTTCCGAGCCCCCTGCCCTCGAGTTTTCGCACCTGCACGCCGTTCAGTCCGCCGAGCATGCCCGTGATCTTGCCGGGGTGCCGGAACTCGAGTTCCTCCGGTCCGATGAATACGGCGCTGACCGTCCCCTTCTGGCGCATCAGCCATCGGTCGTAGAACCCCGCGAGCTGAAGCGGTGTCTTGATCTCCGGTGATCCGTTCACGGTGACGGGTGCGAGCACCTGTGTGATTTGCGGAAGCGTAACGGTCATTGTCGCGACGCCCGGGAGATCCACCTTCCCGAACCAGGGAGCGAAGCCGATGCGCGATACCCGCGCAGTGAATTTTTCGCGTTTACCGGGCCCGAGGTCGACTTCGCCCTTCTCGTCAGTGATTCGCGCCGTCGCGCCTTCGAGGGTGACGTTCGCGTACATGATGGGCTGCCCGTTCTCTGCCACCACGCGGACCACGCGTCCATGCGCGGCGGCGGCGGATCCGGAATCGA
>JBIOHR010000240.1:0-4130 GCA_044449085.1 Gemmatimonadales bacterium
CGCGAGCGCATCGAGCATCTCCGACGGCGACTGCGTCGAGAACTCCGCGTTCACCCGCCGCTCGGCCAGCCGCGCATCGTTCACCCGGACGTCGAGGTCGTACCAGCGGCCGATCGTGGCCAGCACTTCGGGCAGCGGGCGGTCGACAAACGAGAGGCGTCCCGTGGCCCAGCCGAGGTAACGTGCGACGTCCGGCGCGCGCACGCTGAGCACGCGGCCGCGCCGGTCGAGCGTGCCCACGGTGCCGCCGGCCAGAATGATTCCCGGACGCTGCGGCTCAGCTGTCGTTACCGAGTCACCCGAGGCGCGCGTGACAGCGACCGACCCCTCCACGACCGCCACCGTGACCGCCGCGTCGCCGGGATACGCGCGGACGTCGAACCGCGTGCCGATGTCTTCGATGAGCGCGTTGCGCGCTCGGACCCGAAATGGGTGCGCCGCATCGTGCCGCACACTGAAGATCGCTTCGCCCTCGAGCGAGAGCTCCCGTGTACCCTCGCCGAACCGCGCGGAGACCGCGAGATGGCTTTCCGGCGCGATGGTCACCACGGTGCTGTCCGCGAGACGAATGGTGGCGTACTGGCCGCGCGACGTGCGGTAGTCGCCGGGCGCCGCAGCAGGCGGCGCGGCGCTCCGATCGCGCGACCGCACGATCCACGCGCCCGCTGTCGCGCACAGGACCAGGCCGGCCGCGTATGCGTACATCCACGGCGTGACGCGACGCCCTCGCCGCGGCGGCACCAGCGGCATCGCGCGATCGTCCGCTGCACCCACGGTCCGCTCGCGGACGCGCGTCCACAGGGCGTCCACGTCCCATGACTCTGGCGGCTGTTCCGGCGGGTCGTCGTGCGGCGTCATGCCGTCCCTACACTGCACCGTGGTCCAACCCCTAACTCAGGGGACGATCCACGCTCCAAGCTCGGCGCGAAGGATCGCGAGCGCCCGCGTCATGTGGATCTCCACGGTCTTCGGCGAGATGTCGAGTATCGCCGCGGTCTCGGCATGGGTCAGGTGTTGCTCGCGCACGAGCGTGAACACCTCGCGGCACCGCGTGGGCATCGCGGCCACCACGCGGGTGATCGCGGCGGCGAGATCGCGGCCGGAGAGCTCGGCGTCAGGCAAGGCTGCAGCCGCAGGCCTCGCGCGCGCATCGCGCGAAAGGCGTTCGTGGATCGAAAGCTCGATGCGGCTGTTGCGCACGGCGTTCAGCGAGCGGTTGCGCACCGCGGAAAAGAGCCACGCGCGCACGCCGTGCGGCATCTCGATCGTGAACCGCTGCTCCCAGATCCAGCAGAAGAGGTCCTGCACGATCTCTTCCGCGGCCTCGCGCGAACGAACGTACGAAAAGGCAAACGCGCAGAGCGCGGCGGCGTACCCGCGAAAGAGCTGTTCGAACGCGCGCGCGTCACCGGTGCGAAGCCGGGCGAGGCACTCCTGCGCGGTACGCTCGCGCGCGAGATCGTCCGGGCCGTCGCGCGACGCAGGAACAGTCATCCGTTCTCAGAACCCAAAGAGGAATCGACCGTGCCCGTTCCGCGCACTGATCATGCTGAAGGTCGACCGCGGCAGCAACCCGATTTGCGCGGGTGGGTCAGTTTGGCGGAGCGGGTCGCAGCTCCGGGTCGAGCTTGCACCTCATGGGTCGGGCGTGTCAATGAGCCTGAGCTTCGACCTTTGAGAACGGCTGGCGACGCGTGGCTCGCGAGCTGACGGATGCCGTGGGATTCCCCACCCCACGCGCGTGGGCCACATTTCACCGGGACGCCAACACTTCCACCGCCTGCCGGACCAGAGCCATGCGCCGCACTTCCCTGTACGTGTTCGCAACCTCGATCGTCCTCGCTGCCACTGCCATCGCGCAGGACCCTCCCGCTCAGCCCCCTGCGTCACAGCAGCCGGCGGGCCAAGGCGGTCGTGGCGGACGCGGCGGCGGCCGGGGCGGGCGCGGCAACGCGATGGCCCCCGGCGACACCGCGTGCCCGCTCGGCCAGACCGAGATCCGCCCGCGCCTGTGCATGGCGCCGGAGTTCGCACCGCCGAGCATTCTGGATTACCGGCCGCGCACGACGCTGGTGGCGGACGCGCACATGGTCAAGACCGCGAAGTATCCCGCGATTGATTTCCACGGCCATCCGCAGCAGCTGATTTTCTCGCAGCAGGGGCTCGACTCGCTGGGGAAAGCGCTCGACGCGCTGAACGTCCGGATGATGGTCTCGGCCGACAATCTCTCGGGCGACCGCCTGCGCAGCGCCCTGGCGGCGGTGAAGGCGTCGCCGAAGATGCACGACCGCGTGCGCATTTTGGCCGGGATCGACTTCAGGAACGTGGGGCCCGGGTGGGCGCAGAAGGCCATCGCGCAACTCGACGCCGACGTCGAGGCAGGTGCCGTGGGCGTAGGCGAGATCTCCAAGAGCCTCGGCCTCTCCATCCGCAAGCCGGATGGTTCGCGCCTGAAGATCGACGACCCCGAGCTCGATCCCATCTGGGACGAGTGCGCGCGGCTGAAGATTCCGGTGTTCATTCACACCGCGGACCCGTCGGAGTTCTTTCACCCCATCGACTACACCAACGAGCGGTGGCTCGAGCTCGCGCTGTTTCCGGACCGGCGGTATCCGCAGGATCGCTTCCCGAGTTTCGAGGAGCTGAGCACCGAGCGCGACAACATGTTCCGCAAGCATCCCAAGACCACGTTTGTCGCCGCCCACATGGCATGGATCGCGAGCGACCTGAAGCGCCTGGGCAAAATGCTCGACGAGATGCCGAACGTGAACACGGAAGTGGGCGCCGTGCTGTATGACATCGGCCGGCAGCCGCGCGCGATGCACGACTTTTTCGTGAAATACCAGGACCGGATCCTGTTCGGCAAGGATTCATTCCAGCCGGAGGAGTACCCGTACTACTGGCGCGTGTTCGAGACGAAGGACGACTATTTCGACTACTACCGCAACTACCACGCGTTCTGGAAGCTGTACGGAATTGATTTGCCGGATGCGGTGCTGAAGAAGGTGTACGATGGGAACGCGCTGAGGATCACGCCGGGGCTGGATGCGGCGTTTGCGGCGGCGGGGCACTAGTTGCAGGCCCGTCTTCGCCCTCAGCGGCGCGCGGGGTCCGTCCTGTAGTTCGCAAACCCCCGCGTTGTCATTCCGAACGCCATCGCGCCGACGAGGGTGCCCATGGCAAGCAGGCACGCAGCAACCAACAGTGGCGCAGCGGGCTGCTGCAGAAATCGAACCACTGCCTCGCCCGTGACCGCGGGGACCAGCGCGCGTACTGCACGCGGCACGAGCACGAATGCGATCACCAGCCCCACGAGCGGCGCGCCGAGCAAACTCTCCAGCTCGAAACAGGTCAGCGCCGCGACGGTGCACGCGCCGATGAGGAGCATCGCGAGCCACGTCAGCACCACCACGACAACGGGATTCACGTGCGCGGTGGCCGGAAGGGCGAGCGACGCCGCGATTGCGCGCGGATCCACCGGCAGGCCGCAGAGGAAATCCAGCGTCCCCTCCATCTTGTCGCGCGAAATCCCCATGGGAACGATCAGCACGGCGCCAAGCCCGCTTCCCATCATCACGGCAAGCAGGTCGGAAGGCGCGCGCTTCCCCGCCGCGAAGAACACGCCGCACACGATCGCCGTGAGCACCGCCATCTTCACCACCATCGGCCGCTGGCGCCGCAGCTCCAGTCTCAATAGCGGAGTCATCGGATCAGCTCACCTGGCGTGACAGCGCCGCGTAGAGAATCCGCGCCAGGCTGGCGCCACTGTGCGCGTCGCGAAGGTCGGAGACGGTCGCGTCGAGCTGAAGTATTCCGTTCGTCAACAGCAGCACGCGATTGGCAACGAACTCGACATCCTCCAGCAGGTGCGTGGAGAACACTACGACGCGATCCGACTGCGCATCGACCGACGACAGGATCGCACCCAGCAGCTCCCCCCGCACCGCGGGGTCGAGTCCCGATGTCGGTTCATCCAGCAACAGCAGAGGCGGCCGGTACGCCTCGGCCGCCACGAACGACGCTTTCACGCGTGTTCCCTTCGACAGTCGTCCAAGTGCCTGGTCGAGCGGGACACCGAGACGATCGGCGAGGTGCGCCGCGTATTCCGCGTCCCACGACGGATAGAACTC
>JBIOHR010000241.1:0-4106 GCA_044449085.1 Gemmatimonadales bacterium
GCGATCACCTCAATCCGAAATCTTCGGACAGCAGACCACTCGCTCGCCGCGTTCATGCTGCTCCGCGACGCGGAACGCTACGCACCCGCGGATTCACAGTTGGGCAGCTACGCCGAAGGGAATACTCACCTCGTCTCGATCGCCTCTTCACCGCCGGGTGCGACGATCGAGATGCAGGATTATCTCAGCCCTGACAGCGGCTGGTACGCGCTTGGCACGACACCGCTGAAGGACGTACGGATTCCCAAGGGCTATTTTCGCTGGAGGGTCTCCAAGCAGAACGTGGGCAGCTACGTCTTCGCCCCTCTCAGCGCCGGCGACATGCGGTTCCTGCTCGACTCGGCGCTCGCTGCGCCGGCCGGAATGGCTCGAGTTCCGGCCAGCAGGTGGAGCAACATGATCGCGTTCGTCGGATGGGTCGGCCCGTACACGCTCCCCACGTACTACATCGACCGGTTCGAGGTCACGAACCGGCAGTACCAGACGTTCGTCGACAGCGGCGGCTACAGTAACGTCAAGTATTGGGACGAGAAGTTCATCCGCACCGGCCACGAGCTGCCGCGTGACTCCGCACTGGCGCTCTTTCGCGACCGCACCGGGCGCCCGGGGCCGTCCACGTGGGAAGGCGGGCACTTCCCCGAGGGACACGGCGACTATCCCGTTTCCGGCGTGAGCTGGTACGAAGCGAAAGCGTATGCCGCGTTCGCGGGGAAAAGTCTTCCGGCGTTTGCGCAATGGTACCGTGCAGCACCTCCCGACATCGGATCGTACATCGTCCGCGAAAGCAACATTTCGCGCGCGGACGCGGCGCCGGTCGGGGCGTACAAAGGGATCGGACCGTTCGGCACGTACGATATGGCGGGGAACGTTCGTGAGTGGACCGTCAACGCCCTCGACGAGGAACGTCGCTTCATACTCGGCGGCGCGGCGCGGTCGCTCACATATATCTACGCGGACCCGGAGGCGCTGTCGGCGTTCGACCGCTCGCCGGAAAATGGCTTCCGGTGCGTGAAGAACGTCACGCCGCTCGCGCCGGATGTAACGGCCGCGGTGAAACCGCTCGATCGCGATTTCACGAAATATCATCCGGCGTCAGACGCGGTGTTTCGCGCCTACCAGCGGGAGTTCGCCTACAACAAGTCGCCGCTCAACGCCAAGGTCGACACGGTCGCGAGCGAATCGAGAAGCTGGCGGAAGGAGAAGATTACGTTCGACGCCGCATACGGAGGCGAACGGATGGCGGCATATCTGTTCGTACCGACGAACGTGCGGCCGCCGTACCAGGCGGTGGTCTTTTTTCCGAGCGCGCGGGTAGACGACATCCCCAACAGCTCGACCCTCGGCGACATCGACTTCTTCGACTATGTCGTGCAGAGCGGGCGCGCGGTGCTGTATCCCGTCTACAAGGGATTGTACGAGCGCAGCAGGCGTGGCTCCCGCACAGGTGTCACGCAGCCGCTCGACATAAAGATCGAGCGGTCGCGGGACTTGGGCCGGTCGCTTGACTACCTGCAGAGCCGCCCCGACATCGCTGGCGACAAACTCGCCTATCTCGGGGTGAGCATGGGTTCGGCGGAAGGCGTGATCTACGCGACGCTCGCACAGGACAGGTTGAAGACCGTGGTCCTGCTCGACGGCGGGTACTTTCTCGGGTCTCCTGGCGCCGGCGCCGACCAGGCGGACTACGCTCCGCGGCTGAAGATCCCGGTGCTGATGGTGAACGGCCGCTACGACTTCACGTTCTCGCTCGAGCGGTCACAGAATCCGCTCTTCCGCGCACTCGGCACGCCGGACGCCGACAAGAAGCACGTCGTGATGGACACGCCGCACGACGTCAGGGCGCGGCGCCCCGAGCTCACCGCGGCAGTGCTGGGGTGGCTCGAGAAGTATCTCGGCCGGGTGCAGTAGCGGCGAACAGCAGCTGCCAATATCCCACATCGATCCATCGGCCAAACTTGCAGCCGACTTCGGCGAAGTGCGCGACTTTTCTGAATCCAAACTTCTCGTGCAGGCGGATGCTCGCGTCGTTCGGCAGCGCGATCCCACCCATCGCGGCATGCACGCCGGCTGACTGCAGCGCGGGGAGCAGCGCGGAGTACAGCTTCGAGCCGATTCCACGCCGCGCATGGCCCGGGTCCGCGTAGACCGTCACTTCAGTGGACAACCGGTAACCGCGGCGCTCCTTCCACCGGCTCGCGTATGCATAGCCGACCAGTTCCCCATCCTGCTCGGCGACGAGCCACGGAAGCGACGAGGAAAGAATCCCGTCGATTCGCGCGGCGATATCGGCGACCTCGACGGGAGTCTCCTCGAACGTCACGATGGTGTCGGTGACGTAGTGATTGTAGATGTGCGCGATCGGCGCGGCATCGCGCGCCGCAACGAGACGGACGGTTAACTCCGCGCCCACCGTTCGCTCACGGCGCGATTCTGTTCCCGATCTGCAGGTCCCATCCCATCGCATCGGGCACGTGGAAACTCTCGAGCGTCCCCGTCATGTCCGGCCGCGGCTCGCGCTGCCCCTGCGCGTTCGTATACGCGACGTCGCGCTTTTTCAGCTCGTCGTGCACGCGCTCGGTGTTCCAGTTTTCGATTCCCCAGCTGATGTGCCCGATTGCGGCACTCACCGTACCAGCCGGCGTCGGCGGTGTGGGTGCCGCCATCGCCGCCGAGTCGCCCGCGCCGCCCGCGCCGCCGGCGCGTCCCTGGCGCGCCCGTGCCGCCGCGTTGCCGCGAATGATCGCGCCGCCCACGGCACCACCCTCACCGATGAACACGGTGGTCTGACCGCCGCCGCCGAGCCGCCCGGTCCAGCCGAGGAGCGCCTGATAGAAGGCAGCGCTCCGGCGATAGTCTGGAACTTCAAACGAAATGTGGTCGAGATAGAGCGTGGTGAACCCCGTCGGTTCGAACGGTGCCGGTGCCGGCAGCTTGCCGTTTGCAACCGTCTTGCGGCGCAGGGCCTTCGTGCCATTGGTGACCGCGAGATCGAAGTTGTCCGGATCCTTGATCTTGAACGCGCGGTAGTCGCCGTGGTGGTCGGCGACAGGGTTGAGGCCGCGACGCTTGAGTTCGGCCTCGACTTTCTTCTCGTCCCACGGAGCGATGCCCCACGCGAAACCGTCGTATACAGCCTGGATCTGCGGCTTCGTGACGCCGAGCCCAGCGTCGGTGATCGCGGCGGGCGGCGGTGCCTGAAGGCCGTTGCGCAGGATGATGCTCCCCGAGTCCTCGCCGATGTCGAGCACGCACTGCTTGCCGTCGTCGCTGCGGACTTTCCATCCCATCAGCGTCGCGTAGAATGCAGCCGCCTTCTTGTAGTCGACGCAGATGTAGTTGAGGTGGTCGAGCCACACCGTGTTCCAGCCCGTGGGCTCGAACGGCATCACGAGCGGCATCGTATCGCGCGGCGCGCGCCCGCGGCCCCCGCGTCCGGCGCGTGTGCTGTCGCCGGCGGTCGCGCCGCGGGCGGGAACGCCCTGCGCGAAGAGTGACGCGCCGGGCACGATGACCGCCGCGGCGGCGAGCGCCTGAAGGAGTTGGCGGCGAGTGATCTTCCCGTGATCGAAATCGGCGAAGAGCTGGCTGAACGACTGGGGCATGGCGGCGTCTCCTTGAGGGCCTTCGGCTCAGGAGAAACTACTCCATTCGAGCGATCACCGTGAGTCGCCCTACCACGTACGGCCGTGGTTCTTCTTTCACCCACTTGAGCGATGGGTGCGCGAGCCGAGCGGGACTAGTCTCCTTCTCAGCGTCGGCGTTCCCGCTTGTGATGGCGAATCGAGCGGGGACGAAACAACAACTGGTCGACCGCTGCAGCATCACGCAAATGAAGGCTGGAGGAGTCGAATGAAAGTATCCATGAGCAATCGAGCACTGCGGGCGCTGTCGGCAACGAAGCTGACCACCCGGTTCGTCGTTGGAGCGGCCATCGCCGGACTGTTCATCGCAGCGTGCAGCAAGGACGCACCGTCCGCACCTACCTCGACAGGCGTGCTCGCGACGATCACCCTCACGCCCGCCACGGTCAGCCTGCCGGCCGGCGCACCGCAGCAGTATACGGCAGTCGGCAAGGACGCGAGCGGAAACGTGGTCGTCATCACGCC
>JBIOHR010000242.1:0-4054 GCA_044449085.1 Gemmatimonadales bacterium
CGGCGGCAGCGTGGAGCGCGATGAGCAACCGCGCGCCGGATCGACGCTGGAGAAGCTGTCCGCGTTGCGAGGCGCGTTCGGCGACGGATCGACCATCACCGCGGGCAACGCGCCGGGCATGAACGACGGTGCGACTGCGGTGATGCTGATGAGCGCCGAGCGTGCTCGCGCCGAGGGACACACGCCGCTCGGGACGTGGCTCACGTATGGGGAGTCCGCGGCGGAGCATCCGTATCTCGCCACCGTTCCCGCGCTGGCGATCGAAGCGGCGATGCGCCGAACGCGCGGGGAGGTCGATGCCGGCAAGCTCGAGGTCGTCGAGATCAACGAGGCGTTTGCCGCCGTCGCCATCACCAGCACGCGGATGCTCGAGGTGGATCCCGACCGCGTCAACGTCAACGGCGGCGCCATCGCGATCGGCCATCCGATCGGCGCGAGCGGCGCGCGAATCCTCATGACGCTCCTCTACGAGCTGCGCCGCCGCGGCGGTGGATACGGTGCGGCCGGCATCTGCAGTGGCATCGCCCAGGGCGAGGCGACTCTCGTGCGGGTCGACTGAGCATCGAACGCACCGCGTTCGCCGAGCGCATCGCCGGGTTCGTGCAGGACGCCGTCGCACCCATCGCGCCGGCGATGGCTCGGGGCGCGGGGCCGCATCCGAAGCGCCTCGTCGAGTCCGCCGGCGAAGCGGGTCTCGCGGGCATCCTGACGTCGCCGGAGTACGGCGGGGCCGGCGGCACGCATCGTGACTTCATCGAGTTCATCGAAGCCGTCGCGCGGGCCGATGCCAGCAGTGCGGTGATTCTCGACGTGCACCTCTCGGTTGGCACCGAGCCTCTCATCGTTTTCGGCAATGCTGACCAGAAGTCACGATACCTGCCGAAGCTCGCGTCGGGGGAATGGCTCGCCGCGTTCGCGCTGACGGAGCCTGCGGGTGGGAGTGACGCGCTGGCGTTGCAGACCAAGGCCGATCGCGATGGCGATACCTATGTGCTGAACGGTTCCAAGGCGTTCATCACGAGCGCCGGCGACGCTGACCTGTACATCGTGATGGCACGAACCGAGAGCGGGACTCGCGGTGTCAGCGCCTTCCTGGTCGAGGGCGCGTGGCCTGGCGTCAGTGCCGGTGTCCCGCTCGCGAAGATGGGGTTGCACGGCTCATGGACGGCGGAGCTTGTCCTCCAGGGCGTGCGCGTTCCCGCGGCCAACCGGCTCGGCGACGAGGGCATCGGATTCACCGTCGCGATGTCCGCCCTCGACAGCGGACGCGTGGGCATCTCCGCGCAGGCGGTGGGCATCGCCCAGGGGGCGCTCGACGCGGCGGTGGGCGTCGCGCGGAGCCGTCGCGATGCCGGCCTCGACGTCGACCGGACGACGCTTGCGGACATGGAGATGCGCACTGCCGCGGCACGGGAGCTCACGCGGCATGCGGCCTCGCTTGTCGACGCGGGACAACGCGTCACCCTGGACGCCTCGATCGCGAAGCTGTACGCGACGGATACGTGCGTCGCGGTCGCGCAGGCGGCAGTGGATCTCTGCGCGCCGGAGTCCGGCGCGGACGATCACCCGGCGGCGGTGCGTTTCCGCGACGCGAAAGCGTGCCAGATCTACGAGGGCACCAACCAGATCCAGCGCGTCGTGATCGCGCGTCACGTCCTCAACGGATGACCCGCTCGCCGCGGGCTTGGTAGCATCAGCCGCATGGACGTTCGCCTCAACGAGGAGCAGATCGCGATTCGCGACACGGTCCGCGACATCGCTCGCGAGAAGATCGCGCCGCGCGCTGCCGACATCGATCGAACGGGCGAGTTCCCATGGGACATCGTCGAGCTGTATCGAAAGCACGATCTGTTCGCGCTCCCCTTTCCGCCCGAGTACGGTGGGCTCTCCGGCAGCGCACTGACGCTCAACGTGGCAATCGAGGAGATCGCCAAGGTCTGCGCCACCAGCGCGCTCATCCTGGCCGTACAGGCGCTCGGCGGCTACGCGCTGATGATCGCCGGTACCGACGAGCAGAATGCGCGCCTGCTTCCCGACCTCGCGAGCGGCGCCAAACTGAGCGCGTACGCGCTCAGCGAACCGGGCGCCGGGAGCGATCCGGCAGGGATGGTGACGCGGGCGGACCGGCACGGCGACGAGTACGTCATCACGGGCAGCAAGATCTGGATCACGGCGGGTGGTGTCGCGGACACCATCACGGTCTTCGCCAAAACGGATACGACGCAGCGTGCCCGTGGAGTGAGCGCGTTCGTGATCGAGGATGCCCAGCACCTCAAGGGATTCACCGCAACCACGATCCACGGCAAGCTGGGAATCCGCGGGAGCAACACCGCGGAGCTGCATTTCGACGAGGTCGTCATTCCTGCCGCGAACCGCATCGGCGAGGAGGGCGACGGGTTCCGTATCGCGATGAAGGTGCTCGACCGCTCTCGTCCGGGCGTTGCGTCGCAGGCGCTCGGCATCGCGCAGGGAGCGCTCGACTACGCCGTGGGCTACGCGAAGGAGCGCAAGCAGTTCGGCAAGGCGATCGCGGAGTTCCAGGGGATCCAGTTCATGGTGGCCGACATGGAGGCACAGACCGCAGCCGCGCGCGCTATGGTCTACATGGCCTCACAGCTCATCGACGACAAGAGCCCGGACGTCGGTCACTTCGCGGCAATCGCGAAGTTGCTTGCCGCCGATACCGCGATGAAGGTGACGACGGATGCTGTGCAGATCCTCGGCGGCTACGGCTACGTGAACGAGTACCCGGTGGAACGCATGATGCGCGACGCCAAGATCACGCAGATCTACGAGGGCACCAGCCAGATCCAGCGCGTGGTGATAGCGCGCGATCTTCTCGGTAGCTAGGCGGTTCAGCCCGACGGCGGGCGCGGCGGGAGCACGACGTTGGTCCGAGTGCCGTTGTCGACGATCGTCGCGTATACGGGCCGCGTCGGATCGATAGTGCTCGGAGCCCTGATCACGCTCGTCGTTCCCGCGAGATCGGCTGTGCACGCGCCGCCGGGCTCCCCGTTGCTCAAGGTCACCGTGAACTCGTTCGGCGCCGTCGCGTCCAACCGGATCGGCAGCTTCGGGCACCCGGAGCTCCCGAAGCTCACCACGTCCATCTGACCGGGGGCTCCCCACACGACCGTATCGGTGAAGCTCATATCCGGGGCGTTGGGCGAGAGCGAGGATGGGAGCCCGAGGTACTCGCGCACGAACCAGCTTGGCGCGGTGGTGGTGGACCCGCATGCCACGAGCGAACATGTCACCACCGCCAATGCCGGGCAGAGCCAGCGGTTCACTGTCTCTCGAGTATGCGACCTACATATGGAGGACGATCTTCCCCGTGGCCTGGCGGTGGCCGAGAAGCTCGAGCGCGGCCTCCGCCTCCTCGAGCGGATATGTCTTGCCGACGATCGGCGCGATGGTGCCGGAGTTGATCATGGTGTTGAGCGCGCGCTGGGTCTCGCCGAACAGCGACGGTTCGACCCCGAGGAATGCGCCCCACGCGGCACCGACGATGTCGATATTGCGGAGCAGGACTCGGTTCACCTGGACGGAGGGAATCCGTCCATCGGTGAACCCGACCACGATGAGGCGTCCCTCCGGCGCCAGGCAGCGCACGCTCTGGTCGAAGCGCTCGCCGCCGACGGGGTCGAGGATCGCGTTGACCCCGTGGCCGTCGTTCTGCGCTCGGAGCGCCGAGACCCAGTCGCCTTCGGCGTCGAGCACGCGATGCGCGCCGGCGCGCTCGGCGATATGCATCTTGTCGGGCCCCGCTGCGATCGCGATGACTTCGGCGCCGAGGCCGCGCGCGACCTGGATCGCCGCTGTGCCGATGCCGCCCGCGGCTCCGTGGATGGCGATCCGCTCGCCCGCGCGAAGCCGTGCCCTGCGGGCCAGGGCGAAGTGCGCGGTGTGGTAGTTCATGACGAACCCCGAGGCGGCCTCGAGGCTCAGCCCGGTCGGGATCGCGAGCGTGAACGCGGGCTCGGCCACGGCCACGTCGGCGAACCCGCCCAGCATGGTGAACGCCATCACCCGGTCTCCCGCCCGGAACCCCGAA
>JBIOHR010000243.1:0-4040 GCA_044449085.1 Gemmatimonadales bacterium
ATGACCACACCACTCGTTGGCATCCTCATGGGCAGCAAGTCGGACTACGACTACCTCGCCCCCGCGTGCGAAATGCTCACGCACCTCGGCATCACCTACGAGGCGAAGGTGCTCTCCGCGCACCGCACGCCCGACCAGACCACGGAGTACGCAGCGTCCGCGGAGAAGCGCGGGCTGTTCTGCATCATCGCCGCGGCGGGTGGCGCGGCCCACCTCGGAGGCGTGATCGCATCCAAGACGATGCTCCCCGTGCTCGGCGTGCCGATCCCGTCGACGTCCCTGAACGGGATGGATTCGCTGCTCAGCATCGTGCAGATGCCGCCCGGCATCCCGGTCGCGACGTTCTCGATCGGCAAGTGGGGGTCGACGAACGCCGCGATTTTCGCCGCGCAGATCATCGCCGCCAAGCACCCCGAAGTGCGCGAGAAACTGCGCGCCTGGCGCGAAAGCCGCGCGCGCGACGTGCTCTCGCAGGCGCTCCCGCCGCAGGTCCTTCCGTAGTGGCGCCGTCCGGCGCGCCCGCGTTCCGCGAGCTCACCCGCGGGGAATGTGACGCGCTCCTCGCGCGGAACCACGTCGGGCGCGTCGCGTTCAGCTACCACGACCACGTCGACATCGAGCCGATCAACTACGTCTACGAAGACGGCTGGATCTACGGGCGCACGGGTGACGGCACCAAGCTGCGGACGCTCGCGCACAATCGCTGGCTGGCGTTCGAGACGGATGAGGTGAGCGCGCTGTTCGACTGGCAGTCCGTGGTCGTCAAGGGTGCGCTGTACATTCTCGAGCCCGGTGGACCGCGGAGCAATGCACACGACCACGCGATCGACGTCATGCGGCGCGTGAACGCGGCGCTGCTCACAGCGGACGATCCGGCGCCGGAGCGCACCGTGATCTTCAGGATCCACGCGGATCAGGTCACGGGGCGAGCGGCCTCGACCGTTCCTCAGTAAGGAGCAAGGAGAATACAGGAACGAGCACGGGTGAGGGGCGAATGGCAAGGAGCCCCTCACCCTGGCTCGTTCCAGTGTTCTCGCTGCTCCTCGCCGTGTCTTTCACACGCCGCCGTACCACTCATACCCTTGGTCGGTCCAGTACCCTCCATTCCGCGCCGGCATGAACACGATCTTCGTGAGGTACTTCGTGTTCTTGTAGCCAAGCTTGACCGGTGAATGCACGCGCGCCGGCGCGCCATACGCGGGCGGCAGCAGCGCACCGTCCTTTGCGTACGCGATCAGCGTCTGCGGGTGTGTGGCGCTCTCGATATCCCAGCTCTCGTGATACCCGTTGTCGAACGACTGGAAGTCGACGTACTCCGCCTTCGGGGCCGCCTGCGCGAGCGCCGCGAGTGAACGGAGCGGGACACCCGTGAACTCGGCGACGGCGGTCCATCCCTCGACGCAGTAGTGGTTCACGCGCTGCGTCTTCCGTTCGAGCCTCATGAGATCGTCAAGCGTGAGCGAGAGCGGCTTCGCCACCATGCCGCCCACTTCGAGGCGCCACGCCGCCATCGCCGCCGCGTCGAGCACCGGCACGGTGTCGGAAATGAAGTAGCTCGGGAACGCGGATCCCGCGGCGCGCACACCGGACCTGGCGTGGTCCATCGACGTGTGGCGGAAGATCGCGCGCTCGACGACTTCGTTCTTTTTCGCCGCATAGTCCAGGAGCTTCTGCGCGCGGTCCGGACCCTCCGACGAGCAGGCCCCGAACAGCGCCGCGCTGAGCGACGCTCCGCCAACACGAAGAAACCTGCGGCGATCGAAGCTCACGCGGATCCTCCCGGTTCCTTTGCCGCGGGGACCGCGACGACCTTGCGCCTGGGCAGCAGATTCAGGAACGGACGCGCGTTCCGCTCCTCCGGCGAAAGCCGCTCGCTATAGCCACCGGTGATCATGCTGCGCAGCGAGTATGGATCCACGGCGAACACCATGAAGATGTGACCCACCGCGAGCACGACGATTGCGGTCATCGCAAGGAAGTGCCAGTAGCGTGCCCACGCGTAGCCGCCGAGCATGTTCGTGAGCGGCGCGAGCTCCACCGGCTTCCAGATCGCGAGGCCGCTCGTCACGCAGAGCACCGCGATCCACGGCATCGCGAAGTACGCGCCCTTCTGGAGCGCGTTGTGTTTCCCCTGCCTCGGGTGATCCTTGCGCGCGAACGTGTAGAACTTGACCATCTCCCACGTGTCGCGAAGATCGCCGCGGCGCGGCACGAGGTCGCGCCACTCGCCGTGCAGGTACACGAACCCGAGGTACACGAGCCCGTTCACCACGAGCACCCACATCATCGCGAAGTGCCAGCGGCGTGATCCTTCGAGCCATCCGCCGAAGGTCAGCGCGGCCGGAACCGGCGTCCCCTCAAACGGCCAGCAGCAGAAGGTCGTGCCCTTGGGCGCGAACGCCGGCGACGCGTTGAAAATCCCGAGGCCGCTCGCGACCATGAGCGTCAGCGCGACGGCATTCACCCAGTGCGTCACGCGCACGATCCAGTGATGGCGCTTCATCGTGTCAGTTCTTCTTTGGCGTGATGCCGTGCGCGCCCAGGATCGCCTTCACGCGGTCCAGCGGGAGCGCCTCCACCGTGTGGCCGTTGCCGGTCACCGTCGTCGCCATGAACAGCGAGTTGTACACCGCTTCTTCCGCGGCCTCGACGGCGCCCTCGAACACGCCCGAAACGTCCTCGTTCGCGAGCTCCGTCGTGGTGAGACGCCTGGCGTTCCACGTGCGCCGGACCTCCGCTGCGGTCGAAAAGGCGATGGCGTAGTCGCCGGACCCATTGGCCGCGCTCGACCCGGTGCGGCCGAGCGCCATCATCGCGCGCGCGGCCACGCGCTTGAGGTTGCGATCGGAGAGCGGCGCGTCCGTCGCGATCACGATGATGCACGACCCGTCGCCGCGCTCCGGACTCGCGCTCCCTTCGAACGCGTAGTGCCCGAGCGTCGTGCCGACCGGCGCGCCGAGCACCTGAAGAATGCCGCCGAAGTTCGTCTGCACCAGCACGCCCACCGTGTAGCCACCGAGCGACGCGGGGAGGACGCGCGACGACGTGCCGATTCCTCCCTTCCAGCCGAACGCGACCGTTCCCGTTCCGGCGCCGACGCTGCCTTCGGCCACCGGCCCGCCGGCCGCGCTCTCGAGCGCGCGGTGCACCGCCTCCGCCGTCACCGGGCGCGAGCGGATGTCGTTGAGCGTCCCGTCATTCGTCTCCGCGACCAGCGGATTGATGGAGCGCACGCGCTCCATCCCCGGCTGCGCAAGCATCCACTCCACCATCGCATCGGCGGCCTTCCACACGCACAGCGTGCAGGTGAGGAGTATCGGCGTCTCGAGCTCGCCGAGTTCGTTCACCTGCGTGCTGCCGGTGAGCTTGCCGAAGCCGTTGCCGACGAACACGGCGGCCGGCACACGCTCGAGATACGCATTGCCCGGGTGCGGCAGGATCGCGGTGACGCCCGTGCGGATCTTGTCGCCCTCATTGAGCGTCACCTGGCCGACACGCACGCCGCCGACGTCCGTGATCGCATTGAGCGTGCCGGGCTTGAAGATGCCCGGCGCGACGCCGAGGTCGCGGGCACGCACCCGTGCGGATTGCGCGCCCGCGAGTGACGTGCATGCGGCGAGCGGGACGATGATCAGTGCGTGACGGCGCATGGAGCGAAGATACCGCATATCTTTTCCTTCGCCATGCCGTTCCTGCCACTCATCGGTCACGACGCACTGCGCGAGCGCCTCGACGGCCAGGTCGCGCGCGGCGCGCTTCCAGCGAGCCTCCTGCTCACCGGCGCGCCCGGAATCGGCAAGCAGCGCCTCGCGCTGTGGCTGGGGCAGCGCCTGCTCTGCGAGGCGGACGGTGCGCCCTGCGGGATCTGCCAGCACTGCAGCTACGCATTGCAGGGCGCACACCCCGACCTGCGGTGGTACTTTCCGCGTCCGCGCCTGAAGGACTCGTCGGACGTCGCGCTCGAAGAGGTCGCACGCGACTACGCCGAGGCGGTCGCGGAGCGAAGCGCCGCGCACGGCCTTTACGCGCGCGCCGACGGA
>JBIOHR010000244.1:0-4028 GCA_044449085.1 Gemmatimonadales bacterium
CACATACCCGCTCTGGGAGCAGATCCGCGATCAGACCGCCGGGTATGCCGCCTCCGGCGCACACGCGACCACGTCATTCAACCTTGCCAACGGCGGCGAGGAGCGCCGCGTGCTCGGGGCGTGGGTGAGCGGAAGTTTATTCCCTCTGCTGGGTGTCCAGCCCGTGGCAGGTCGCCTGTTCTCGGCGGCGGATGACCAGCGCGGATGCGCGGCGACCGCCGTCGTCAGCGAAGGCTTTGCGGACCGTGAGTACGGCGGAGCGCCGCAGGCGGTTGGAAAGCTCCTGTCGCTCAATGGGCATCCCTTCCAGGTCATCGGCGTCTCGGACGGACGTTTCTTCGGCCTCCAGGTTGGCCGCACATCCTCCATTTACGCGCCCCTTTGCGCGCAAGCGATTCTGGTCGGACCGAAGGTCCTCGACGCGCGGAGTCGCTGGTACCTCGATCTCGTGCTTCGCCCGAACGCGAATGTCTCACCGGCACAGGTGAACGCGCGGCTCGCCGGGATCTCCGCAGGCGTGTTCGCGGCGACGGTTCCGGCCAACTTTTCCGCGGGCGATCAGCGCGACTACCTCAAGGTGAAGCTGAGTTCGGAACCGGCGGGCACCGGTTTCTCGGATTTGCGCCGCCGGTACCGGCCGGCGCTGTACACGCTGATGGCGATCGTCGCGATCGTACTGCTCGTGGCGTGCGCCAACATCGCCAACCTCCTGCTCGCGCGAGCGGCGGCGCGATCGCGTGAGATCGCCATCCGCATGGCGATGGGCGCGGGACGGGGACGGCTCGTGCGCCAGCTCCTGACGGAGAGCGCGTTGCTCGCCCTGACGGGTGCTGCGGCGGGGATTGTCTTTGCGCAGTGGGCCAGCCGGCTCATCGTCGGCTTTCTTTCGACCGCCGGCCGGCCGGTGTTTCTCGACCTGTCGCTCGACGGCAGGATGCTCGGATTCACCATCGCCGTCGCAGTGGCCACCGTGATGCTGTTCGGACTCGTCCCGGCCTGGCACGCGACACGCGTGGATCCGCAGCATGCGATGAAGTCCGGCGGGCGGGGCGTGGTCGGTGGAGACACCCGGCATCGGCTCGGCCGCTCGCTCGTCGTGGCGCAAGTCGCGCTGTCGCTCGCACTCGTTGCCGGGTCGGGCCTGTTGCTCGGCAGCTTCAGGAAGCTTCTCGCGCTCGACCCCGGCTTCAAACGCGACGGCGTGACGATCGTGTCGATGAAGTTCGCGAATGCGCACTACAAACCCGAAGCCCTGCTCGGCGCGAAACGCGACGTGCTCACCCGCTTGCGCGCGCTGCCCGGAGTCTCGTTGGCGAGCGCATCCATGCTTACGCCGATCGGCAATGTGTCGTGGAACGAGATCGTCGCGGTCCCCGGGTATGCGCCGTCGAAACAGACCGACTCGATTGCGTACATGAACCAGGTGAGCGCGAACTACTTTGGCACAATGGGAACGCCGATCGTCGCGGGGCGGGATGTGAGCGAGGCCGACATCGACCAGCGCCGGCAGGTCGCGCTCATCAACGAGACGATGGCGCACCAATTTTTCGGAACCGGCAGCCCGCTCGGCCGGACATTTCAGGTCGCCGACGGCGACACGCTGAAACGTCCGGTGGAAGTCATCGGCATCGTCCGCGACGCGAAGTATCAACGGCTCGACGAAAAAACGCTGCCGACCGCATACGTGCCGATGGGCGAGGGCGATACCGAGGGGAGTGAAATGCAGTTCGAGATTCGCAGCGGCGCGGCGCTCGTCACGCTCGCGCCGGCGGTGCGCGCCGTTGCGGCCGGAATCAATCCGGCGATCTCGCTCGACGTCACCACGCTCGACGAGCAGGTGACCGCATCGCTCGGTCGTCCGCGGCTGCTGGCCACGCTTTCCGCATTTTTTGGCGCGCTCGCGCTGCTGCTCGCGGTCATCGGACTGTACGGCACGATGTCGTACAGCGTGAACCGCCGTCGCAACGAGATCGGGATTCGCATGGCGCTCGGCGCGGCGAAAGTGCAGGTGATGCGGATGATCGCCGGCGAGGCAGCGGCGCTGATCGCGGCCGGAATTTTTTTCGGAGGGGCGCTGGCGCTGGCGACGACGCGCCTCGTGCGCACGCTGCTGTTCGGGCTCACGCCGACAGATCCGGCGACCTTCGCATACTCGGCGCTCGCGCTCGCTGCGGTTGCGATGGCGGCGGCGCTGATTCCGGCCGTGCGGGCGTCGCGGGAAGATCCGATGAGCGCCCTGCGGGGGGAATAGGGAGGACTAGCGGGCAATCGGTCGTCGGTCATTGGTTGTTGGTTCTCGGCGGCCGGCCAAGGACCAATGACAAATGACCCAGTCCTGATTACTTGCTCTTATTCGTCCGCATTGACCAGCGCGTAGGAGAGAATCTCCAGCTCCAGCGCCATATTCACCGACCGCAGCGTCACCCCCGGCGGCACAGTCAACGGAGTGGGCGCGAAGTTGAGAATCGCGCGGATTCCCGACTTCACCACACGATCCACCAGCGCCTGCGCCGCTTCCGCGGGCACCGCGATCAGCGCGATTTGCGGCTTGAGCCTCGTGATATCGCCCTCGAGTTCCTTCTGGTCGCGCACGGTGTTGCCGTCGAGCGTTCGCCCGACGCGCGAGGAGTCGACGTCGTACACGGCGACGACCCTGAACCCGCGCTCGCGGAAGCCTTTGTACTGCGCGAGGGCCGCGCCGATTTTTCCGGCGCCCACGATGACGATACTCCATTGGCGGCCAAGCCCGAGGATCTCGCGGAGGCTCGAAGACAGTGCGCTGACGGAGTAGCCCAGTCCGCGCTTGCCGAAGGAGCCGAAGAACGACAGGTCCTTGCGCACCTGGGCTGAAGTTGTTCCGCCTTGCGCCGCGAGCTCCCCGCTGGAGATCGTCTGATGCCCGTGCGACTCAAACTCCTCAAGGAACCGGAGGTAGGCAGAGAGTCGTCGGACGGTGGATTCTGCGATTCTTTTCAAGGGAGTGCGGGCTTGTGAATGATTTCACAAGGTAATAGACGCTCGCTGGAAACGACAAGGGCGCGGCCACCTTGTTGTTGTTGCTCAATGCGCTGAGCTCGAACGTACAGCTCAGGACTCGGGAGGGTCAAAGCTGTTTTTCAGAGCTGGGAGATTCGGAAACAGCTATGAGCTTCGAAGGGCGAGCTGTGGCACTCCCTTATTGAGCAGTGAGCTTGACCATTGAGCTGTGGGCCGGCTTGGACGGGTGGCGGATCGGACGGGCAGTCTCATTGGACGAACCAGATAGCTTTCGCAATGGCCGCTGACCCGCTTGCCGCGCAAGGAACTCCATTCTCCGAGGTGTCGTTCCTTGTCGTCGATGTCGAGACCACCGGTGTCAGCGCGTGGGCGGGGGACCGTATCACCGAGGTGGCGGCCGTCCTCGTGCGGGGCGGTGAAGTGCGCGAGGCGTTTCAGTCGTTGATCAACCCGCGGCGGCCGATCCCGCCGTACATCACGCGGCTTACGGGGATCGACAATGCCATGGTGCGGCACGCGCCGGAGTTTGGCGAGATTGCCGGCGCGCTGGCGTACGAAATGGTCGGGCGCGTGTTCGTCGCGCACAACGCGCGCTTTGACTGGAACTTTCTCTCGGCAGAGTACGATCGGGTGGCGAGTGCGCCGCTGAAATCGCTCACGAGCGACCAGTTGTGCACAGTGCGGCTCGCGAGGCGGTTTCTGTCGCACCTGCCGAGACGGAACCTTGATGCGGTAGCGCATCACTACGGCGTCGAGATCGAAGGGCGGCACCGGGCGATGGGCGACGCCCGCGCGACGGCGCACGTGCTGGTCGGATTGCTTCGGGACGCTGAGCGGAGGGGGGTGTACACATGGGAGGCGCTGGAGGAACTGATGGCGCGGCGGACGGCGAGGGCGAGGAAGAGGAGATCGGCAATGCCGCGGTATTCTGATGGTCGCGATGGTGCGTAGAGATCTAACGACACATCTACTACCAGATACCAGCTTTCCCCTACAGTAGAGCGGCTGGGTCGCTGGCGATAGAGCGAGCG
>JBIOHR010000245.1:0-4024 GCA_044449085.1 Gemmatimonadales bacterium
CAGGCGGCCGAGTCGCGGGCGCACCCCGAGCACGTCGAAGAACGCCGGCCGCGTGTAGAGGATACCGCGGCGCTCGCTGCCGTCGGGGAAGTCGACGTTATCATAGATGTAACGAGCGCTCGAGTGGGCGGAGACGCCGCGCAGGCTCGCCAGCGCCTCGGATACGTCCTGGTGAGTTGGGCTCGCGCCTCCGGGCCGATCTATGCCGACGACGAGCCGGATTCCGTACAGCTGGTCGACCTTGCTGAACGGCGATTGTGGGTGGCGCATCGCGTCGATCAATGCGAACACGGACGTCGAGAGCCCGAGCGCTGCGCCGAGCGAGAGCGTGGCGATGGCGACGAAGCCCGGCGCGCGGCGCAGCGAACGCGACGCGCTGCGCACCGTCGCTGGGAGTGTGCGGATCTCTCGGCGCATGCCGTCCATGAACGCTGCGAAACGCGGCGGCATCTACGTAGCCCTCAGAATCTCGAGTGGGTCAGCGCGCGTTGCGCGCACCGCGGGCGCGATGCAGCTTGCCATCGTAACCGCGAGGAGAACAGCCTCCGCGGTCACCAGCGCACCCGCGTCCGCCGGGTACATCCCCCAGAGGAAACTCTGCAGCAGGAACCCGGCCCACGTCCCGAGTATCGCGCCGATCGCGGTTCCACCGAGCGCCATCACGAGACCATCGGAGAGCACGAGGCGCATCACATTGTTGCGGTCCGCGCCAAGCGCGACACGCACCGCGAACTCGCGCATCCTCTGACCAACGGAATATGAGAGCACGCTGAACAGCCCCGCGGCGGCGAGTGCGAGCGACGCCATCCCGAGTCCGACGAAGATCGAGGCCGTGAACTGCTGCTCGGCCACGAGCCCGTCGTAGCCGTTCAGCCATGGCCGTGACTGAAAGAACGACTTTGCCGGCAGCTGATCCTTGAGCGTTCGCTGCGCGGCAATCATCGCAGACATCTGCTTTCCGCGCGGCCGCACGAGCAGCGTCAGCGACGCGCTCGCATCGAACGGGAGCGATGCAAAGACCTGCGGCGGCTGGTCCGCATACCCGTCCACCGGGAAAGTGAGCATTGCCGCGTGCGCGATTCCGATCACGGGCAGCCACGGCTGTTTCGAACTCTCGTCGCCGAGCTTCACCAGCCTGCCCACAGCGCCGCCGTGCGGAAATAGTTGTTTCGCCGCCAGTTGGTCGAGAATCACCGCGCCGCCCGCGGAACGATCGCCCTCCTGAAAATCACGCCCTTCGACGATCGGCAGTCCGAGCGTCTTCATGAAGGCGTCGCCGACATTCATATATGTGCGCGTTTCGACCTGATTCGCACCGCGACGCGATTGGTCGGACATGATCACGAATTTTTCCGGACTGCCATACGTGTACGCTGACGCGTTGAGCACGGTCTCCAGCCCGCGGACGCGGTTCACGGCAGCGTTGAACTGCGTGATCGTCACCTGCGGGCGGCGCTTGGCCAGCGCATTGGCGGAGTCGACGGATTTCTTCGCGCTGTCGGGCCGGACCGTTACAGCCAGTCCCGTCACGAACAGCGAGCGGGCGTCGTATCCGAAATCAAAGTGCGACATGTTGCGCGTGGCCTTCGCGATGAGGCTCGATCCCATCAGCAGCATCATCGCGACCGCGACTTCTCCAACCACGAGCAGGCGGAACCGCGACCCGGCGCGTCCGGTTGTGGTGCCGGCGCTCTCCTTCAGCGGTTCGCTCGGCGCGATGCGGCTCGCGTACCAGGCGGGCAGCCCGGCCGCCAGCGCGATCGCCGCGATCATCGCGGCAAATGATTCGGCAAAGACGCGCCAGGTCCACTGCGTTTCCATCGCCGCGCCCATGCTGACTGCCGCCGTCGGTGTGAGGCCGGCAATCAGGTGCATCGTCCAGCTGGCGAGAATGGCGCCCGCAATGCCGCCGGCAGCCGCGAGCAGTGTGACCTCCGCCGCGACCGTGACCAACAGGTCGGCACGCGTGGCGCCAAGCGACAGTCGCAGCGCCTGATCGCGCCGCTTCACGACTCCGCGCGCGAGCATGAGCGCCGCGACGTTCGCGCACGCGATGATCAGGATGCTCACGGCGGCGCCGATCATCGCGCCGTGGTACGAACGCAGTCGCATCGGATCCGGCTTCATCGATGACACGTGCGCAAAGAACGCCCGCCGGCCGGTGCCGTACTCGCTCGTCAGGCGATCGGTGACCGTCTTGAGGTCCGTTTTCAGCTGCGTCTCGGTCGCGCCGGGCTTCAGACGGACAATGAAGTCCGAGTAACGCGAGATGTGCTGCGGAGTGGGCACCCAGAAGGCAACGCCCTGAAGTCGATCGAAACCCGATGGAAGTACGCCGACCACCGCGTAGCTCTTTCCGGCAAACGTAATGGTCGCCTTGCCGATCTCCGGCCGCCCGTGAAACATGAGCTTCCATCCGATGTCGCTGACGATGGCGACGCCGCTCTCCTCTGTCTCCGTGGGCGAGAATAGCCTGCCGAGGCGCGGGATGACGCCGAGCACGCGGAAATATTCAGGCGCCACCGAGAGCCGGTCGGCGTCGAAGCCGAAATCGGCGGTCGTGAGCGGACCGTACGTCTGCGTGCCGACTGCGATCCCTTCCGCGGACGGCATGTGCGCCGCGAGCTGAATGATCTCGTCGCCCGTCGGTTGTGCGACGGCTCCCTGGCCTGGGACGAAAACTCCGTAGAGGTGATCCACCTCGCGCACCGGCACGTACGGGTGCGTGA
This sequence comes from Gemmatimonadales bacterium, assembly GCA_044449085.1. Lineage (GTDB taxonomy): Bacteria > Gemmatimonadota > Gemmatimonadetes > Gemmatimonadales > Gemmatimonadaceae > Fen-1231. Next base: position 2,730 of record JBIOHR010000245.1, read on the forward strand.
GCGAGTCGATGTATTCGAACACAGACGTCGAGAGGCCCAGCGCGATCGCGAGCGAGCTCACCGCGACCGCAAAGAAACGCGGGTTGAGGCGCATGGAGCGCGCGGCGACGGGGAGCGCGTGCGCAAACGCAGCGGCGAGCGCTGCCGTGCTCCTGAAATGCCGGGTCAGTTCGCTCACACCGCCCTCATCACGTCCACAGGATTCGCCCGCATCGCGCGCAGGGCAGGGCCGAGGCACGCGACCATCGTCACGATCAGCAGCGTCATCTCCGCAGCGACGAGTGCCGTCGCGTCCACCGGGTATACGCCGTACATCCGGTCCCACAGCATGAACCCGCCCCACATTCCGAGTCCCGCGCCCACAGCAGTTCCGCCGAGGACCATGACGAGCGCTTCGCGCAGGACGAGCCGCACGACGTTCTCGCGCGTAGCGCCGAGCGCGATGCGAACGGCATACTCGCGCATCCGCTGGCCGGCGATGTACGAGACCACGCTGAACACACCCGCGGCGCCCAGCGCGAGCGAAGCCGAGCCGAGGAGCGAGAACACCAGTGTGAGGAACCGCTCTTCACCCACCGCCGTGTTGTAGTCCGCGGTCCAGGGCTCGACTCTCATCGTGCTGCCGGGCGGGAGCAAGTCGTGCATCGCGCGTCCGATTGCGAGGCGCACACCGGTCGCGCCCTGCGCGGCGCGGACCGCGTACGTCTGTCCGCGCGGGCTGCTATCGGGAGCGGAGAGAAAAATGACTTCGGTGGTGGTGTCCGCGCCCAGTTCGGGAACCATCGAGAAGTGCTTGTCGTAGTCGCGCACGACGCCGACGATTTTCATCCACGGAAACTTCGAGTCGAGTGGGCCCAACTTGAGCATGCGTCCGATCGCGCTCTCGTGAGGAAAGAGGTGGCGGGCCGTGCGGTCCCCGAGGATCACCGCTCCCCCGGTGAGTGCGTCCGCGTCCGTAAAGTCGCGCCCCTGCGCCATGGCCCGCCCAAGCGTGCTGAAGAAGTCGCCGCTGACATTCGTGCAGGAGGGGAGCGTGGACGCCCTGCTCCCTTCGATCGTCCGGTCGGTCGTGACGACGGTCCACAGCGGCGGACACGGTCCGATGCTCGCGGCGCTCTCCACGCCGGGCACCGTCCGCATTCGCTGAAGCGCTTGTTGGTAAAGCTCGGCGACCTGCGAACCGGTCCTCTTCTGCGCGCGGGTGTTCGCCCAGAGCTGCGTCCGGAAGAGGCGGTTGGCGTCGAAGCCGAACGTATAACGGGACATCAGTACGGCCGACTTCAGCATCAGGCTCG
>JBIOHR010000246.1:0-4024 GCA_044449085.1 Gemmatimonadales bacterium
ATCTCGGCCGCGAACCCGAACTCGTAGCGCCCGACAAGAAGCGCGAGCGCGGCGTCCGACGTCTTCAGTGCTGCGACACGCTGGAACGACCGGGCGTTCGCGCCCGTCCCCACCACGACGCCGGATCCGTCGAACCGAAAATGCTCGACCGGAACTGCTTCCTTCATGAAGCCGTTCTCGCATGTGCCCGGCACGAACGAGCCGTCGGCCAGCGGAATCAGGCAATGCGCGGGCGACTCGACGCCGGCGATCGTGCGACTCGCGGCGAGGCCGGTCGAGTCCGGCCACACACTCACGACGTCGGGCGACGGCGCGGTCGTCGACGAGACATACGCGCCGGCAAATTTCGGCAGCGTTGTGCTCAAAGGGTCCCCAACCGCGAGCGACGTGCCGGTTGCCGCCACGCGCAAGGCGGCTTCGGTGACGGCGCCCACGCCGAACGCAATCCGCTGCATCGTTGATTCGAAGCGCGCCGGATAGTAGTCCGTCCCCACTTCGAGCACGTACGCGCCCGGCGCTGCCGGCGTCCATTCAAAATCGTACGTTTCGCCGACATCCATCCGCTGCGTCGCCTCTGTCTCGACGCGACTGGGCGCCGGCAGAGTTGCGCCGTCCTTTGCGAATGGCCGCCACTTCACCGGCTTGCCGTTCAGCAGCAGCCGAACGTGTTTCACGTCGTCCAGGCTGATGTGCGTGAACCTCAGCCGATATGTCTTTCCGACACTGAAGTGCTGGGCTGGTTGAATGCCCCGGCCGTTGATGGCCGCGTCGGCGTCCAGCGTCGCTCCGCGCGAAGCGAGTACGAACAGCCGGTCGGTATCGGGATTGAGCTCCTGGCCGCGATCGAGCACGATCAGCGTCCCGTACAATCCTTGCGCCAACCGTGCGCCCAGCTCGCCGTGCGTGTGGTACATGAACGTGCCCGATCGCGGAGGAGTGATGTAGACGCTCATCGTATCTCCCGCCGGAATCATTCCCCGCGTCTTGCCCGGCTGACCACTCCAGTTCCCGACGCCGTCGTAATAGCTCTGGAGCTCGAGGCCGTGCCAATGTACGCCGAGCGCAAACGGCAACCGGTTGTGCACGACGATACGCGTCGGCTCGCCGCGCTCGAGAATGAGCGGACTTCCGGGCACTACTATCGAATCGGGCGCCGGAAGCCGATTGCCGCGCTGAAGGACAAACCCGTAGCCCGCTGAGTCACCGAAGACGTCAGGTCGCGTACCAGTCCAGAGATCAAGCCGGCGAGCGTTCGCCGGTGGCGTCATTGCGATCGCCGTGCGAGGTCGGATGGTGATGCCGAGAATCAGTCCGCCCATCCCGTGATCGCCCGACATGTCGCTCGTCGACGCGACGGCGTTTCTTTCGGCCGAGTACTCTTGCGTGTCGCTCGAATGCCGAATGAGGTGGCAGTGGAACAGCCAGTTGCCGGCGCGTTCCGCCACCCACGACAGCTGCATCGTCGAGATTTCGCGCATGCCCTCGGTCACTTCGAGAGGCCTGGGGGCGTTGAAGAGCGTGTCCGCCTGGCCGTCGCCCCGCGAGCCCACCGTGAAGTAAAACCCGTGCAGATGCATCGGGTGATACACGCCGCTGACGTTGATGACGCGCCAGTGAACGGTGTCGCCTTGATCGTAGGTGAGGCGCTCGGTGTATGGCCAGGAGAGCCCGTTGAGACTCAGTCGCCACGTCACGTTGCCCGGCTCCGCCTTTGAGGCGTAGCTGGTGATGACGAAGATTCGCTCGTTCTTCGGCGGAGCTGTTTCGGCCGGGTCGACGATGAACGCACCGACCAAACCTCCTTGCGTGGTCCCTGCGCCGGGCAATGTGAGCCCGTCCTCAGGCAGCGTGTCCGTGGCGCCTGGCAGCAGGCGCGCAAAATAGAACGACGTCACTGCTCTGGTCGGAGTGAAGCGTACCTCGCGTTCCTCGCCCGGCGCGAGTCTCAGCGCGGGCTGCCGCGCGAACCCGGGCGCGAAATTGACTGCCGTATCCCCCGGCACCCGATCGCTCAACCCACGAACCCGTACGGCTCGCGCGAGCGTGTTGCGAACGGAAACGCGCACCGGTGTACCGGCGCGTACGCGCAGCAGCGGTCCGGGCAGTTGCGGCGCGTGACCGCGCTCGGCGAATCCGAACGCGGGAACGAGCGGACCGTGCGGCCCGCGCGGTGACCAGGTGAGGTCGACCACGTCGAGTTCAAGGCGAAGCTCGCCGTCCACCATCCGCCCGGCGGAGGTGCGCTGATCGTTCGCGTCGGCGTGGAGGGCCGCTCTGCGCGGAAGCGCGAGTCGTGGGCTTGCAACCGCGGCAAGAACCGTCGCCGCCACGAACACACCAAGCCGCGTCTGCATGTGTTGCCTCGCGTGGAAGCGGGAACTGTCTGTCGTCGGGTGCCAGTCTGTGAAGCTCCAACAGAGATCCAGTCTTGTCAATGCTCCGTTGTGCGGTGTGTCTTGCCGTGGCGGTGCGTGGCGGCGATCGTTGGTGATGCCGGAAATCGATCTGGTCCGCGAGAGGGTCTGGGTCTTCGTGAGTGAGCCATGAAGTCCGGGTGAAGCGCACCGCCATGAGCAACCTCTATGCGCGAATCGTCTTCTTCGTCTCCGACGCGGAGCGCGCGCGCGATTTCTACAAAGGCCAGCTCGGCTTCGCGCTTGACTGGGATTCGAACGACGGCGTGTTTCAGGTCAGCCTGCTCGGCTTCGAGCTCATCCTCAATCAGGTCGGTATCGGCACGCAATCGCGCGCGGGCCACGGACGCCTTTTCATCGGCCTCGATGAGCACCAGGCCGAGCCGTTCCGCGCACACCTGGCGACAAAGCGGATCCGGCCGCGCCGCGTGGAATGGGGACGTCCCACGCTCGCGGTCAGTGATCCGGACGGCAACGAACTGTTCTTCTGGCTGCCACACGATGACTTCTCCGGCATCGACTGCGCGCCCGATCCAGTGTCCGCGCCAGTGCGAAGTCCGTGAACCCCGAAGCGCTTGCTTGCCGAATAGAGTTCGCTGCGCGTGATGATCTCCCGGCCGTCCGCGCCGCATACGAACACGCCCGCGCCATGCAACGCGAACGCAGAGCCATCGTCTGGCCAGAGTTCACCGACGACGCAGTTCTCCGCGAGATCGATGAGCAGCGGGTCTTCCGCGCTGTCGCTGATCACGCGCTGGCGGGCGTCTTCTCCATCGCGTACGAGGACTCGGCGATTTGGGGATCGCACGAACGTGGCGAACATCTCTATCTCCATCGGATTGCCCGCGCCGCGGCGTGCCCCGGCGGTGGCCTGGTCGATGCCGTACTCTCCTGGGCGACCGAACGGTGCAGGTCGCTTGGGCGAACCGGATTGCGCATGGACACGTGGGCGAGCAATGCGGCCCTGATCGAGTTCTACCGTCAGCGCGGATTCCACCTCGTCGAGGAGCGCCAGCTCGGCGCCGATCCGCGCCTGCCACCCCACTATCACGGAAATACGTTCGCGCTCCTCGAGCGGAACTGATACGTTGTAACCCTGGGCGAAAAGCATTTGCGTGGCACGTCGAGCTTCGATCACAAGTGAGCTGAGTCGGTCCCGCCAACACGGAGAGTACTCGCATGTCATCCGCCGATCACACGCGTTCGGCCGCCGCAATCCGGTCTGCCGTCGTCGCGAACGTCGCGCTGCTCGTCCTGCTCGCCGCGTTTCCCGTGCTGACCCCTGACCGCTTCCTCGCCGGCTTCGGCATTTCGAACGCCCCGTTCGCCGTATTCGGGTTGGTGAGGGTCTTCGCGGTCTTCTCCATCGTGCTGGCGACGGTGGTGTGGAGCGCGCGGGATTGGCTGCAGTCGCCCGCAGGCCGGCCCGCTGTGGTCGCGCTCACCGGTGCGTATGCGTTCGGCGCGCTGTTGCTCTTCACGCAACAGTGGGCGGTGTGGTACGGTCGCAGCGGCGTTGGATTGACGCTTGGATGCGCGGCGCTCGCGTTTAGCTACGGGAAAGCGTTGACCAAGTCGAGCGTCGACGTCGCGACGCGGGCCGGTTAGTC
>JBIOHR010000247.1:0-3982 GCA_044449085.1 Gemmatimonadales bacterium
GGGTGCGAGAAGCGGGAAGGATCCGGGTTCCTCCCGCGTCTCGCACCCCGACCCCGCATCTCGCATCAAGTTTTTGTCCACACCGCCGCCAGCCTGTCGAGAATCTCCATGTTCCGCAGTGCATCCCCGGCATCCACGAGCGGCGTTCCGCCGTTCGTAATCGCCACGGCGAGATCATCAACCTCGAGCTGAAACGTATTGGCCGCGTCGAACGCGATCACCTCCTCCCGCTCCCCCGCGCGCACCGTGACCAGCGGCCGTCCCGTCCACGACTTGAACGGCTGGTTCAGCTCGATCGTCCCCGCCGTTCCACAGAGCACCACCTTCTGGTGCACCCCGCTGTCGAACCCGCATGAAATGATTGCATAGCGGCCGGACCCGTAGTCGAGCACACCCTGCACGTTCGTGTCGACCTTCTTCACGGGATGGTACGTCGCCAGCGCCGTCATCCCGGCCGGGGAGTCGCCGAGGAACAGCCGACTGGCGCTCACGCAGTAACAGCCGACGTCGAGCAGCGATCCCCCGCCCCACTCCGCGTTCATCCGAACGTCGTCCGGGTTTGAGAGCGGAAAGCGAAACGACGCCTCCACGACCATCACCTGCCCGATCACCCCACTCTTCACCAGCTCCCGCACGCGCGCGATCTGCGGATGGTGGCGGTACATGAACGCCTCGGCGAGCAGCCTGCCGCTCGACTCCGCAACGCGCAGCATCTCCTCGCAGTCGCGTGCGTTGATCGCGAGTGGTTTCTCGCAGATCACATGCTTCCCGGCACGAAGCCCTGCGATCGAGAGTTCCTTGTGGAGGCCGTTGTGCGTCGCGACATACACGGCGTCCACATCCGGGTCGTGCAGGAGCGCGTCGTAGGAATCGTACGCGCGTTCCGGTCCCATCGACTCTGCCCGGCTGAGTTCACGGCTCGCCGCGGCATGAAGCGTAGCGTGCTCAGCGGCATGGATGCCCGGCGCAATCCGGTTCCGGGCGATGCGCCCCGCGCCAATGAGTCCGAACTTGAGCGTTTCGGTCATCTGCGCAGTCTCACTCCCATCTGAACACCCTCGCCGAAATCGCCACGCACACGACGAACACCACCGCGAGTGCCGCCACATCGCCCAAGTGCGCCGACCACGCCTCTCCGCGCCAGACTCCCTGCATCAGCGACGCCGCATACCCCAGCGGCAGCACGCGCGCGACGGCGCGCAACACCGGCGGCAGGAGCGCAATCGGAGCGAACAACCCGCAAAGGCCGATCATCGGATAGAAGATGAACGCGCCCACCGGCTGTGCGAACCGCGCCGTCGGCACGATGCTCGCGATGATGAAGCCGATGGAGAGTATGCTCAGCGTCGCGACGAGCAGCGCGATCGTGAAGCTCACGATCGGCACGTCGGGTCCGATCGCGAAGTAGCGCCGCCCCGCGAGCACCATGGCGATCATCGTCAGGGCGGTGAGCATGAGCTTCACCAGCACGTGCGCGCTGAGGATCGTCCACGGCCTGAGCGGCGTGGCGCGCAGGCGCTTGAGGATCCCGCCCTCGCGATAGATCGAGATGATCGTCACCAGCGAGAGCACCGCGCTGAGCGTGATGAGGATCGATACCAGCGTCGGAATTCCGCCGGGGCTTAGGAGACCCGTCAGTTCCGTCGGAATGGATCCACGCATGCCGCGCCCGCCGCCGGTCACCTTGCCGAGCAGGATGAAGGCGAGCACCGGCACGACGATCGTTCCGATCGCGCCGAGCGGCTCGCGCAGGAAGATCTTGAGTTCGAGCCAGGTCAGTTGCCAGAGTCCGCGCAGCATGATCGTCGCCTTAGTCGCGGATGGAGTGGCCGGTGAGCTTCAGGAACACATCCTCGAGATTCGGCAGTTCCGTGCGGAACTCGGTCACCGCGATATGATTTTCCGAGAGACACTGGATCACGTCGGTGACGAACCCGTCGCCGGTGCCGCGAACGGTAAAGCGCTGATCGTGCCGCTCCACTGCGCCGGCGTGCGGCACGCGCGCCAGGCACTCGGCCGCGCGGGCATCGCGCGTGGCGAGTGTCACGCTCCGCTCGGGGCAGTGCCGGTCGACGAGGCGCTGTGGCGCGTCGATGTCGATGATCCGCCCGTGTTCGATCACCGCCACGCGGTCGCACAGCCGCTCGGCCTCTTCCATCAGGTGCGTCGTGAGAAAGACAGTCTTGCCGCGGTCGCGGATCCCGCGCACCAGTTCCCAGATAGCGCGCCGCGCCTGTGGGTCGAGTCCGGTGGTGAGCTCGTCGAGAAAGACGACCTCGGGATCGTTTACGAGCGCGAGCGCGATGAACAGGCGTTGTTTCTGCCCGCCCGAGAGGGTCATGAACCAGGCGTCGCGCTTCTCCGCCAGGCCGAGCTGCTCGAGCAGCTGGTCGCCTGTCTGTGGCTTCTTGCGGTAGAGCGAGGCCCAGAGGTGCATCGCTTCCTTCACTTTGACGCGTTTCTGGAGCTGCGCCTGCTGGAGCTGGACGCCGATCCGCTCTTGTAACTCGTACACATCGCGTCGCGGGTCGAGGCCAAGCACGGCGATCGCGCCGCGGTCGGGCGTGCGGATCCCCTCCACGCATTCCATGGTGGTGCTCTTGCCCGCACCATTGGGGCCGATGAGCCCGAAGATCTCGCCTTCGCTGACGTCAAAGGAGACTTCGTCCACGGCGACAGTCTTGCCGTAGACTTTGCGAATGGCGGAGACTTGGATGACGGGATGCTTCGCGGTCATTGACCCGCCCGGACGTGAGGACTGTCGGGAATCGGAACGGCGATGCCCTTAACCTACGACGGAACGCGTCAGGCGAGCGCCGTGCGATAGATCTGTTCGTAGCGCTCTAGCATCGTGGCGAGCGAAAACTTGGCGCGCGCGGACGCGCGGGCTGCGGTTCCGAGCCTGGTGCACAAGCCGGCGTCGTCGGCGAGCCGCAGCATCCCGGCCGCAAGCGCGGCGGGGTCGGCGCGCGCAACGAGGAGGCCGTCCACGCCATCGGTAATGATCTCCTCGGGGCCGCCGCTGCGCGTGGCAACCACTGGGAGGCCCGAAGCCATGGCCTGGACCGTCGCGATCGAAAATCCCTCGGAGAGGGACGACAGCACGAAGGCGTCGAAGCTGCGGAGCGGCAACGCGATCTCCGGCCGGAAGCCGGCGAAGTGGACTATTTCTTCGAGTCCGAGCTCGGCCCGGAGTTTCAGGAGGCCGTCGAGGAGAACGCCGTTTCCTTCACCCACGACGGCGAAACGCAGCTTGGGGTTGGTCTTCACCGCGATCGCGGCGGCGCGGAGGAGGTTGTCGTACGCCTTGAGCACGCGGATGTTTCCGACGGCGCCGAAGAGGAAGCAGTCGTCGGGAATGCCGAGTTCATGGCGGAACGTGCGATCGGGACCGCCGGCATGACGGTCGCAGTCGACGCCATTGTGGACGACCGTGGTCTGATCGGCGGCGATCCCCGATTCGTCCACGAACTGGTCGCGGAGGTGGTTCGAGACGAGCACGATCTTGGACGCTCCGCGGCCGAGAATCGCGAGCTTGATTCGCCGCCAGCGTTCAGATCGGCCGAGGTCGGGCTCGCCGTGCAGCGTGCAAACCACGGGGGTTCGAGTGCGCAGGCCAACGAGGCAAGCGTACACACTGATGCCGAGCGTGTGACTGTGTACCAAGTCCACGTGGTGATCACGAATGAGTCCGACGAGGTCGCCATACAATCCGCGGTCGAGCGCTGCGCCGCCCCGCGAGATCGAGAGCGGGAGCGGTGTGACCCCGCCGGTGGTCAGCGTGTCCGCAACCCACCCCGGCCCCGGGAGTGCGGCGACATTCCGATATTCACCTGTGGAGTCGCGCGTCGCGAGTTGGATGAAGACTGTTTCCGCGCCGCCGGGACCAACGGTCTCGATGACGTGAAGAATCGTTTTCATTCGTGAGGGCGGAGTGGCTGGAAGCCCGGATTCACGAACGGGACGTTGCGTGGCGTCGCGA
>JBIOHR010000248.1:0-3962 GCA_044449085.1 Gemmatimonadales bacterium
GTGGGGGGGTGGGCCGCTCGCGGCGCGGCTCTTACGGTATTACCTCTTTGGCGTGCCCGGCGTAACGGATGGCCCCGTCGCCCTGTCAACATGAGCCGCTCTCGCCTCGTCCAATCCTCAGACGACATGACCTGGCTGGAGCTCCCCATCTCCCCATCCGGCGACGACTCGAAGCTGGAAGAACTCGTCGCCCTCGCGCGCGCCGGCAGTCGCACTGCCTTCGACGCGCTCGCGTCGCGCGTGCGCGACCGCGTGCGCGCGTGGGCCGCGCACCTGACGCGCGATCAGGACGACGCAGAGGATGTCGCGCAGCTGGTGCTCCTCCGGCTGCATAAGCAGCTGGCGGAGTTCGAGGGTCGCAGCCGTTTCACGACGTGGCTGTATGTCGTGACGAGAAGCGTCGCGCTCTCGCAGCGCGCGCGCGAGCGGCGGCGGGACGCGCTCGCTGCGGCGCGGGCCAATGAGCTCGCGCCGGCGACGGCGGCGCACGAAGCGCGCGCGACACCGGAAACTGATGTTGCGGCGCGTGGCGTGAGTGAGCTGGTCGCGTCGTACCTGAACGTGCTTTCGGGACGCGAGCGCGAAGTGTTCGAGCTCGGCGACCTGCGGGGAATGAACGCGACGGAGATCGCCCGCCGCCTGGACGTGAAGCCCGTCACCGTGCGCACCCAGCTCATGCGTGCACGGCGGAAGATTCGACTGCGAATGCTCGAGGAGCACCCGGACTTGCTGGAGGGCTATCGCGAATGAATTGCAGACACATGCTGACGCTCCTGCTCGATGCCGAGGCTGAGGAGCTCGAGGGGAAGGGAAGTTCGGTCGTGGCGACGCACGTGCGCGAGTGCGCGCGGTGCGGCGCGGTGGCGCTGATGCTGCGCTCGGAGACGGGGCTCGTCGCGGCGCACGCAGTGGCGCGCGACGCCATCGCGGGGGCGGACGGACACGGGGGGGCGCGCCGCCCGGGTCGGTTTGTCCGGGGGGGAGCGATTGTGACGGCGGTCATCGTGGCGTTCGCATGGCCGCGTGCGGGGGCCCGCGCTCCACGAGGCGCGCCAGCGCGGACCGTTGCGGCGGCGCATGCCACCGCAACGGGACGGCAGGCTCCCGCGGTTGAACATGATCCGTCGCCTCCCACGCATGCGCCGCGAGCGAGACTCGGCCGAGCGGGGAACGCGGTTCGCGTGAACGCCGTTCGTTTTGCCGACGTCGCGCCCGCAACACCCGTGCGATTCGCGGCGTCCCAGTCTGCGGATCCGCCCGTGCCGCCGGATGATTCGAACGGCGTGTCGGTCGCTCCGCCGGCGGGGAAGAGCGCCGCCGTGCTCGAGACGAGGAACGCGAAGATCACTGTCGTCTGGCTATACTGACGACACACTGGAGACGAAGCCGATGAACGTTCGATCCGCCCGACTCGCCGTGCTGCTCTGTTCGACCCTGGCCACCGCGCGCGCCTCTGCGCAAGCGGGCGGCGCGGACTCGGCGAAGAGCCAGACGCTGGCTGCCCTGCGTCGCGTTGCTGGAGAGCTTGTGGTCGTGAAGACGATTCCGCTCCAATACCTGTCCAATGGCGATGCCGCGAGGCTCGTCGCGCCATACGCCGCTCCGCCGTTTGGTGCCACAGGCGACGCTGCGCAGGCCGGTGTGTTCGAGGCGGGGAACGCCGTCCATGCAATCACCGTGCGCGCGCCGATCGCGATGTTTGCGCGCATCGACAGCATCGTGAAAGCCAACGATCGCCCGCCCGCCACCCTGACGCTTCGGCTCCAGGTGATCGCCGCCAGCGATTCCGCGGTGCACGACGGCTCAATTGGCGATATCGACGCGGAACTGCACAATCTTTTCCGCTTCAACGGCTATCGCTTGCTGTCACAGAACGCGGTTTGGGTGAACGACGGCCAGATGTTCTCGACCACCATGCGGGGGCCGAATGGCGAGCAATTGACGATCTCCGGTGTGGTGGACGGCGTGCGAAGGGATGAAACAAGGTCGGTCCGCCTGGATGTCACGCTCGCCCACGATGCGCGCCGGTCGGACATGGTGGGCGGCGCCGTGCAAACCGCTACGTCGCGCCAAACGCTGCTCCAGACTGGACTCACGATCCCCATCGGACAGACCGTGGTGGTGGGCAGCGCGATGCCGGGCGGCTCGACTCCGGCAATCATCCTCACGGTGCGCCCGGAGTTGGCGACAAAGCCCTGAGGCGGTGCAGCCGGCGTGCCGCGACCGCCGACCTTCGGACGGTCTCTAGACGATCGCGCGAACGAGGAGGATGATCGCGGCCCACAGCACGAGCCCGATGGTCACGGCCACGGGCGTCAGGCACTCGGTCCGCGGCAGGACGTGCGTACGCCGCGCCGCTTCCGCAGTGGACTGATGATGAATGTCGGTCGGCTTGATGGCGACTGCCACGAATCCTCCTTGGACCGTCTTGCGGCCTGTACACTTGGTTCGACGACTGCCTTTGCCTCGCGCAACTCGTTCGACCGACAGTCGCCTACTATAGCGTCTGCCGGATGCCGAGAGTATCGGCGTCAGTCCGCGAGATCGTAAGCCGCGCACCTATGCGCGGTTGCTGCCGGCGTCGTAAAGCAAGAGACGGGCCTTTCGCTATCTCGTTGTGAATCTGCGGTTTACGATTCTCCTGCCCCTCGGCGTTTTTGCCGGGTCCGGTTGATTGTGCCGGTGCCCCCTTCGATCAACGGCAAGGTGTGCCCGTTCGCTGCGCGCGTTGCCACCCTCTTGGCAATACATCAGTATCTACGACGGCATCACAATACTCTCTGTCAGGATTCCGTCATGTCACGCAGAACGTCATTCTCAATCGTCATCACGACCGCGACCGCAGTTGCGACCGCAGTTGCGACCGCAGCGGCACCTCTTCACGCACAGGTTTCCTCGAGGGACGCTGACGCGCTCAAGGGATTGAAGTGGCGCTCGGTTGGCCCAGCGAACAACGCTGGCCGCGTCTCGGTGGTCGCGGGAGTGCCGGGCGATCCGTACACCTACTACGTCGCCGGCGCAAACGGCGGCATCATCAAGACGATCAACGGCGGCGTCACCTTCAAACCGCTCTTCGACAAACAGGACATCGGCTCCATCGGCGCGATTGCAATTGCGCCGAGCGATCCGAACATCATCTACGTCGGCACCGGTGAGGAGAACCCGCGTAACAACGCGTCCATCGGCGACGGCATGTACAAGTCGGTGGACGCGGGCGAGCACTGGACGCACATCGGGCTCGTGAACTCGGACAAGATCGCGCGCATCGTGGTCGACCAGAAGAATCCCGACGACCTCTACGTCTGCGGGCTCGGCCGCGAGTGGGGGCCTAACGAAGAGCGCGGTGTGTTCAAGTCTATGGACGGCGGAAGGAGCTGGAAGAAGGTGCTCTACGTCGACTCGCAGACGGCCTGCTCCGACGTCGCCGTGGATCCGACGAACTTCAACATCGTCTACGCCGGCATGTACACGTATAGGCGGTGGGCCTGGCATCTCGAATCGGGCGGCGGCAATACGGCCGTCTACAAGTCGGTGAATGGCGGCGATTCGTGGGAGCGCCTCTCCGGCAAGACTGCGGAACGCGGCCTCCCCAAGGGTGACATGGATCGCATCGGCATCGCGGTGGGGACGAACGAGCCGAACGTCGTCTACGTCGTGAGCGAGACGAAAACCGAGGGCGAGCTCTGGCGGTCCGACGACGCGGGCGCGCACTGGCGCACGGTGAACCGCGATCCGAACATCAACTTCCGTCCGTTCTATTACTCCGACATCCGCGTCGATCCGATGAACGAGAACCGCGTCTACTCGCTTTCGGGTTCGCTGTATGAATCAGAGGACGGCGGCCAGAACTTCCACACCATCGGCAACGGCGTTCACGGCGATCACCAGGCACTGTGGATAGATCCACTCAATCCCAAGCGCATCTTGAGCGGATCCGACGGCGGCTGGCAGGTCAGCTCCGA
>JBIOHR010000249.1:0-3889 GCA_044449085.1 Gemmatimonadales bacterium
GACTCGGATTCTCGCTGGAGATGCGAGACGACCCGCTGCTGCGGCCGGATGAGTTCAAGCTGGTGGTGAAGGGGGCGGGGAGGGATGTGACACAGCAGTACGCGGTGGCGTGAACTGCTGGGTGAGCACAACACCGGTGTTAAGTGGTGAGGTTCCAGTAATGAGTGTCGAGTGAACTGGAACCTCACGATCCACCACTGGTGTTTGACCAGTCCCCCTTGACCGGCAACTTCAATCAGTGTATTATCTTAGGCTCGCAACTAATCCATTCGTCATAAGGCAGTTTCCATGTCCTACGCAATCATCAAGACGGGCGGAAAGCAGTTCCGCGCCGAGCCGGGCAAGACGCTGCGCGTCCCCACCATGCTGGGCGACGCCGGCACGAAAATCGAATTCAACGAGGTCCTCCTCGGATCGGACGGCAGCACCGCGAGGGTTGGCGTGCCGACCCTGAAGGGCGCGAAGGTCACCGGCGAGATCGTCAAGCACGGCCTCGGCGAAAAGATCGTCGTCTTCAAGTTCCGTCGCCGGAAGAACTACGCCAAGAAGCAGGGGCACCGGCAGGGCTTCACGGAAATCCGCATCAACGACATCAAGCTCGGATAACCGGAAAGACAAATGGCACATAAGAAAGGCGTAGGCTCGACGCGCAACGGGCGCGACTCAAACCCGCAGTACCGCGGCGTGAAGAAGTTCGGCGGCGAGCGCGTGCGCGCCGGAAACATCATCGTCCGCCAGTGCGGGACCCGCTGGCACCCGGGGAACAATGTCGGGCTCGGCTCCGACTACACGATCTTTGCGCTCGTCGACGGCATCGTGAAGTTCGAGCACAAGAGCAAGTCGCGATTCAAGATCTCCGTCTATCCCGCGCAGGAAACTTCCGCGGCGTAGCAGCGGTAGTGCAGCCAACGCGGGAGGATCGCATGGCTCTCTGGGATAAACTGTCCACCGAACTCCGCGGCGCTGGCAAGGCCGCGCGCGGAGCGTTCGACGAGGGAAAGATTCGGCTCGAGCTCTTTCGTATCCGCCAGCTCGCCGACAAGGCCGCTCAGGCCCTGGGATACGCAGTCCATCAGGCGCACCAGAGCGGCAAGGAGCCCGCGCCGGACGCGATCCAGCGCCTCGAGATGACGCTCAGCGAGCACGAAGCCGAGGCGAAGCGGCTTGAGGCGGAGCTGGCCGCGAATACGGCCTCGGCAGGGCCGAAATCTTAAACGAAGATGTAAGATGGAAGATGAAAGCCCTCGAGGATCCTCCACGGGGGCTTTCATCTTCCATCTTCCGTCTTCCATCTTCCATCTTCCATCTTACATCGTCGTTCAGTATTACGGCTTCCGGTACGTCGGCGGCTTGTTCTTGTACCGGTCCGTCAGCTCATCCTGCCGGGTGCGCTCCAGATTCTCCACGCCGCGCACGTAGACGTGCTCGGCGACGGTCGCAAACTCGAACGGATCGCCGCTCCATACCACGACGTCCGCCTCGCGACCGGGCTGCAACGAGCCCACCCGGTCGGCCACGCCCATGACTTCCGCCGGTGCCAGCGTGATCGCTTTCAGCGCATCGTCCCATTTCATCCCGTACGCCACGGCGTTGCCGGCCTCGTAGCGCACGTTTCGCGCGTTGTAGTTGTCCTCGCCCAGCCCGCCGCCGTCGCCGACGATGATCACCTGCACGCCGGCCGCCTTGAGGATCGCCAGGTTCTCCTGCCTGTGACCGAGCGACGAGAACGAGTTCGGGATGTTGTTCATTGCACCCGCCATCACCGGGACGTGCGCAGCCGCAAGTTCCTTCGCCGCCTCCCACGCCTCGGCGCCGCCCTCGATCACGAGCTTGAGCCCGAACTGCTTCGCGATTCCGAGCGCCGCGCGAATATCGCTCACGCGGTTCGCCGTGACGATAAGCGGCATCGTTCCGGCGACGACCGGTGCAAGGGCCGCGAGATCTTCACGTGATGCCGAGAGAGACCGGATGGCGCCGTTTTCGTACGCGACCTTCCTGAGCTGGTACACTTTCGCGTCCGAGAGAATCGCACGCAGGTGTGCATACTGCTCACCCCGCGCGTCGGTGCCCTGCGTGAGCGTCGCGACCATCGCGACCGGCGCCTTCACGAGCATCGCCGCCACAGTCGTGCCGTTCAGATCGACGATCGCCGCCCGCCCGCTGATGATCTCTCCAGTCGCTGGCGAGACCATCGCGGTGGTGATGCCGTCCTTCCGCGTCGCGGGAATGAAGGTAGATGCGGGATTCATTCCTTCCCACGCGTTGAACGAGGCCGCGACGCCCTGTTCTCCCTTCGCATGCGACTCGTTGTATCCGCCGCTGCCGGGGTTTCCCTCGGCGAGGCCAAGTGAGGTTGCCGCATTGAAGAGGCCGGGCGTCACCCACTTGCCCGTCGCATCAATGCGCGTCGCGCCCGCGGGAATCGGTACGCTCGCGCCGACCGCGGTGACCTTGCCGTTCGTGATCACCACCGTACCATGCTCGATCTTGGGACCGCTGACCGGATACACCGTTCCGCCGGTGATCGCGATCGTCTGTGCGCCTGCGCCGGCCGCGATTGCCATTCCACAGAGTGCGCCCGCTGCGCGGGACATCATGGTAGCGCGCATTAGTGCGACCCTCCGTCGTTGGCGGGAACATAGCCGAGCTCGAAGTCCGTTCTCCATTGCGCCTTCGGATCGGAGCGGTCGTAGAGCATCGCGCCGTCCACCCATACCTTTTCGGTGCGCGTATAGACCGAAAACGGATCGCCGGACCAGAGGACGAGGTCCGCGTTCTTGCCCGCCACGAGCGAGCCGATCTTGTCGTCGAGCCCGATCGCCCAGGCCGGGTTGATCGTCATCCACTTGATGGCGTCTTCCTCGGTGATGTTGATTCCCGCGGCGCGCCCAGCAGCCATCGCCTTTGCAGCCTCCTGATTGAGGCGCTGTGACCCGGATGCGTCGTCGGAGTGCATGATGACGATGCCGCCGGCCGCCTGGACGATCGCCATGTTCGCGCGGATGCCGTCCAGCATTTCCATCTTCATGCCGCCCCAGTCGGCCCACATGGAAGCGCCGATCCCTTCCTTCGCGAGCAGGTCGGCAATCTTATAGGCCTCCACGGCGTGGTGGAACGAGCGAATCTTGTACCCGAATTCCTTCGAGACATCGATCAGCGCCGCCATTTCGTCGGCCATGTAGCAGTGCATGTGCACGAGGATGTTGCCGCGCAGCACTTCGGCGAGCGTCTCGAGGTTCAGATCACGCGTCGGCGGATCGCCCGTGCGGTTCTCGAGCCATTTGTCCCAGCGGCGACGATAGGCTTCCGCCTGAATCCACGCGGCGCGGTAGCCGGCGACGTCGCCCATGCGCGTCTGCGGACCGCGCGCGGAGTATACGCGCATGGGGTTTTCGCCGCACGCCATCTTGAGCCCGTACTTGGCGCCGGGGAATTTCATTCCCTGGACGGTCGCGCTCGGGACGACCTTGAGAATCACGCTGCGGCCGCCGAACAAGTTGCCGGATCCGGGAAGCACCTGCACGGTGGTAACGCCGCCGGCCAGGTCGCGCGGAAACTGCGGGTCCTGCGGCCACACCGAGTGCTCGACCCAGACGTACCCGGTGACGGGATTGACGAGTTCGTTCGCGTCAGTCCGTGCCCAGACATCGGGCGCGGCGTTCGCCCCGATGTGGGAGTGATCGTCGATGATGCCGGGCGTGACGTATTTGCCGGTCCCGTCGATGATGACCGCGCCGGCCGGCGCAGTCACGGTGGCGCCCACAGCGGCGACCTTTCCGCCCTCGATCAGGATCGCCCCGTCGCGAATGAGCGGGCCGGTGGCTGTGAAGATGTTCACATGCTGAATCACCGTCGGACGCGACGCGAAGGGAACGTAGGTGCTCGGAAA
>JBIOHR010000250.1:0-3863 GCA_044449085.1 Gemmatimonadales bacterium
GGGGAGAATGGGGACATCGTCCCCGCTCCTCACCGCGCGTCCTGCTTACCCCTCACCGCGCGTCCTGCTCACCCCTCACCGCGCGTCCTCCTCACCTTCTCACGGTTTCTTCTCCTCGCTGCCATTCCCTCCCGCAACCGCGTTGATGTGCACCTGATCCCGCCCCTTTTCGATAAACGGAATCCCGTGCGTCATCCAGTCCGGCGCCGGCGCGCCTTGAAGCTTGTTCGCAAAAAACTGTTGCATCTTCATGTCGATGTCCTTCTGGTTCGCGCGCTTGGTCGGATTGTGCCCCTCGCCGTTGTATGAAATCATGTACGCCTCCTTCTTGAGGCGGCGCATCGCGAGGTAGAACTCGATCCCCTGATACCACGGCACCGCGCCGTCGTTGTCGTTCTCCATCCACATGACCGGCGTGGTGACGCGGTCGAGGTGGAAGAGCGGCGAGTTTTCGATGTAGCGCTCCGGATATTCCCAGAGCGAACCGCCGATGCGGCTCTGGCCGTGCTCGTACTGGCCCTGGCGCGCGATTCCGGTCTGCCAGCGGATGCCGTCGTACGCGCTCGTCATGTTCACCACCGCCGCATTCGGCGCGGCCGCGGCGAACATGTTCGTCACGGTGATCAGGTACGCACTCTGATATCCGCCCCACGACTGGCCCTCGATTCCCATGTGCTTCGAATCGATGTAGCCCTTCGAGACCAGCATCTGCACACCGGTGAGGATGCACTTCGCCGCGCTCGGCCCCGGCTGCCCGATCGTGTAGATGATGTCCGGTATGAACACGACGTAGCCGAGCGAGTTGTACACGAGTGGATTGATCGCGTTGCGGCCCGTCGGCGCGGTGTACTTGTAGAACCCGTCCGACAGCTTCTCGTAGAACGTCACGAGCAGCGGGTATTTCTTGTTCGGATCGAATCCGGCGGGCTTGTAGACCATGCCCTGGATCTTCACGCCATCACCGTTGAGCCAGCTCACGAGCTCGGCGGTGCCTCGCGAGATTGTCTTCTCCTGCGGGTTCACGTCGGAGACCCTCGTCATGCGGCCTATGCTGGTCCCGACATAGAGATCATCGTACTCCCCATACGATGACTGCCGCAGTTCATACTCGTCGGCATTGCGCGCCTTCACGAGCGCCGTGTATGCGTGCGGCCCCATCACGAGCTTCTCGGGCGGCGCGCCGGCGCCAACCCTGGCGCTCCAATAGCCGCCTTCCTTCGTGTCGTTGTTGAGCGCCGTGAGGATGACCGGCTGGGCGGGATCGATCCCGGGCTCATCACGGCTCGTGACCGCGAGGCGATAGGTGATGTTTGCCTTCCTGCCTGCGCCGCCCGTGAGATTCACCGGCGCGGCGGTTCCCGTCGGGTCGAGCTCCCAGATATCGGTCTTGTCGTAGACGAACAGGCGCGAGTCGTCCCTCGTCCATCCCATGATGCCGAACGGACGCGGCTCCTCGTCGTCGCCGCCGGCCTCTTCGTCGAAGAACGGCACGTCCTTGAGCGACGCGGTGAGGTTCACCGTCTTCCCGGTGGCGTTATTGCGCGCCTGCCACGCGCCGTCGTGAAAGTACGCCAGAAACTTCGCGGTCACGGAGAGCGACGGCTGCTGCTTCATCCGCTTCATGACGAGCGTGCGCACACCGGTTGTCGCGTCGACCAGGTATACATCGCTGCCGCCCTCACCCCACCCCGCGTCGATGGTATACGGAAACGCGCTCGTGCCGAGCGCGAGCTTTCCGTTCTCGCTGACCTGCACCCGTTCGAGCGAATCGTCACTGAGGCGGAACGCCTTTTTCGTGAGCGACTGGTAGATCGCCGTGTACGTCTTGTTCCGCTCGCGGCCGATCCCGACTTTCTGCACGGGATTGATGACGGCGTCGGTCCAGCTCCAGAGATCGTAGTTCGCCTTGTCGTACAGCGAGTCCGCGGGGATCGTATCCGCAGGCGGCTTCGCGAGCGCGAAGAGCACGGCGGAGCCGTCGCGGGTGAAACTCACGCTTCCGCGGTCGGAGATACGCAGGCCGGTGCCGAACTGGCCCGCGCCCACGACTTCGGCGGCGGGCGCCGGCGCGGTCTGTCCCTTCGCTCCGGAAAGCGTGCTGGCATAGAGCGCGAACCGTGGCCTCGCCCCGCCGGCATCCGCATGATCCGATACGAACGCCACCTGCGCTCCCTTCCGGTCGAGCGCGAGCGCGCGGTAGTTCCCGCGTCCCGCGAGCAGCGTGGTCGTCGCGCCGCTGGACAGCTGCCGCACGAACGCCCCGGCCTTCGTGGAATCGCCGGATGAGGTCGTGTAGGCGAGCCACTTTTCGGCGTCGTCCATCGTGTAGGCGGAGACGTCTTCGATGCGCGTCTCGGTGCCCGTCGCGAGCTCACGCAGCACGAGCGTGAAGCCGGGATCGCGGCGCGCGCCGCCCGCGCCGCCAGAGGTCGCGGCCTCCACTGCGCCGCTGCCGCGTCCTCCGCGGCCACCGACCGCGCGACCACCGCCGCCCGAGGCGGGCGGCGCACTGTCAGACTCGAGCATGTATGCGATGTACTTGCCGCCATCACGAGTAAGGCGGAACGACCGGACGCGCGGGATGATCGTCACGCCGCCATCCGGGAGCGACACGAGGCCGAGGTTGTTCCTCGGCTGCGCCGCACCTCTTCCCCTGCCGCCGCGCGGAACCGCATCGTACTCCGCCTTCGGCGCGTACTGCAGGAACGCCACGAACCGCGAGTCACCGCTGAACTGCGCGGGCGCCGCGGTGAACCCGGAGTCCGCGTTGGGCTGCATCTGGGGCCGGCCGGTAAAGCCGCGTGACACCTTGAACTCGGTGGTGCCGGTCGTGGACCGCACAAAAAGGTCGCCGTTTCCGACAATCGGGCCCGCGGTGTACGCGGCCCACTTGCCGTCTGGTGAAAGCGATGGCCCGGTCAGCGCGCGCCAGCTATCGTAGACGTCCTGCGTGATCGGTTTGTTCACCGCCTGCGCGAGCGAAGCCGATGCTGCAAAGGCGAGGATCGTGATCACTCGGCACGGCGTAGCGAGGAGGTGTGTGTTCATGGTCGGACGGGTTGGAGTTATGTTGGTGGGGCGGGCGGCGCAGGCATTCCCCAAAATACGCGCGACCCGTGCGATACGCTAAGCAACCACACCGAAACAACACCGGGCGATGAAGCGACTGTTTCGCTATTTCGTGCAGGGCCTCATCCTGACGGTTCCGGCGGTCGTGACCGGTTACGTCTGCTACCAGCTCTTCATTCGCATCGACAGCTGGCTCCACCTGCCGATCCCCGGGGCGGGCTTCGTGCTGACGATCGGCGCGATCACCCTCATCGGATTCCTCGGGCCAAACGTCCTCTCCAAGCCGCTCGTGGACGGCTTCGAGAAGCTCATCGAGCGGCTGCCGTTCGTGCGCCTTCTCTATCACTCGACAAAGGACCTGCTCAACGCCTTCGTCGGCGAGAAGCGCCGCTTCGACAAGCCGGTCATCGTGTCGCTTTCGGCCGACGGTGCACTGCGCGGGTTTGGATTCATCACGCAGGAATCGCTCGAGGCACTCGGCCTGATGGAGTCCGTCGCCGTGTACTTCCCGCAGTCATATGCGTTCGCCGGGAACACGATCATCGTGCCGGCCGCGCGCGTCGCGCATCTTGACGCGGTTTCATCCGATGTGATGGCGTTTGTCGTTTCCGGCGGTGTCACCGAGGTTCCAAGGATCAGTCACTCATGAAAATCCGTTCGCTTGCCGCAGCGCTTCTCCTGCCCGCGTCTCTTCTTGCCCAGCGGGGCGCGCGCCCCGCGCCGCCGATTACCGCCGGCGCCGAACGTGATTGGGGCGTGCTGCTGAAGCCCGCCGCCGTGGGGGGTTGGCTCGA
>JBIOHR010000251.1:0-3855 GCA_044449085.1 Gemmatimonadales bacterium
ACCACCGCCGCCGCGTCCACCACCGAACCCGCCACCGCCTCCACCAGCGGCCGCCGCAGCTGCGGCAGCCAGGCCCGCGGCCGAGGTGTCACGCACCGGTGCCGGCGGCAGCCCCGACGTCCAGGTGAAACCGAAGCGCGGGCTGATGTGCGTCTCGGACGGGAAGTTGTCCGTCCGGCGCCCGAACAGCGAATCGACCTGCGGGTTGTATGCCGGACGTCCGTCGAAGCGCGTTCCTTCGCCGCGCACGCCGTACGTCACCTGGAATGCCCGCGACACGCGCCACGCGTCGCCGAGGTAGATCGCGCCATTTTCCGTGTCGCCGGTGTTCACGTTCGGCGTCAGCGTGCGCGTAAACTCCGTCGGCGTATTGTTGTCGAAATCCGTGAGCGAGTTGTAGCTCCAGGAGCCGAGCTGGTTCGTGTTGTTGTCGTTGTTGAACGTCGTGATGTTGCCGAAGAATCCGAGCTTCCAGCGGTGCGCGCTGCCCGCCTTGAAATAGCTGGCTTCGTTCGTGAGTTCGAGCTGCCGGCTCTGGGTCGACGTCGGCAGTCCGGCGTTGCCGCCGAACACGAGATTGCTGATGCCGCTCAGGCTGTCCGGGAGCGCGGAGGTCACGCGAACGGCGCCCTGCGGCATCCGCAGGAACGGGTCGGAGTCGTTGTTCGCTTCGCTCGCATACAGGCGGAGTTCGTTGATGATGCCGATGTCGAACTGCGAGCTCAGTGACGCCATGAGTCCGCCGCCGAGCGATCGGGTGTCGCCGCCGTGCGCCGGCACCGAGAGCGTGCTGAGGCGCGTCGCATCGAGCGTCGACCAGTTCCAGTCGCCGCGGACCGTGAGCGTGTTCTGGTCGCCGAGCGCGAAATCCATGCGCGTCAGCGCGCTCGACCTGTGGCGGAGCGCATCAGCCGGCACACCGACGGCCGACGTCGGGATGCCATAGCGCCCCATCGTGCCGAGAAAGCGCTGCACGGAATCCGGCGCCGCGTTGGAACGCTCGAGGAGGAGGTCGTTCGCGTTCAGCAGCGTGTTGATGTCGTTGACCTGCGCGCTCGCCTGCGCCGACAGGAACCAGAACGACTGGTCCTGCGAAAACGGCCCGCCGAGGCCGAAGCTCAGCTGGTTCGACGTGTAGCGCGCCGTGTTCTCCGACGATGTGTCGGGAAACTCGAGGTCCGGCTGGTTCGCGACGAATCCCACCGATCCCTGCAGGACGTTGGTGCCGCTGCGCGTCGTGCTCGCCACCTGGCCGCCGGTGAACTGCCCGCGTGCAACGTCATATGTATTCGTGATCACCCGCGTGCTGCGCACGGCCTCCGCCGGCACACTCCCCGCGCCGAACGACAGGCCGTCGAGCGTGATCTGGTTCTGGTCGGGACGCTGGCCGGCGATCGAGAATGAGTTAGCCGTCGAATCCGACCCGCCGAGCAGGATGACGCCGGGCGCCAGCGAGGCGACCAGTGCCGGATCGGATGCGTCAACCGGGAGGCGGTAGAGCTGCTCGCCGGTCATGGTTTTTTCCGTGCTGCCGGCCGTCGGGCGCTCGTTGCCGTTCGGATTCGGGTTCGCGCGCACGACGATCTGTCCGAGGCGCTGCGATGTCGGCGACATCGTCACGGTCGGAACCTCGAGACGGTCCTCGTCGGCCTGCCGGTTGATGTTCGTCGTGTACGGCGCCATGCCGATGGCCTTCACGGTCACGCGGTACTGGCCGCCGCCGTCCGGATAGAGCAGCGTCCACTGACCCTTCTCGTTCGTGGTCCGGAAGCGGGAGACCTGCGTCTCGACCGACATCACCTCGACACGCGCGCCGGCGATGGGCTCCTTATTGGGACCGACGACCATGCCCGTGAGAATGTCAGTGGTGGATCCAACCTGAGCGCTGGCAAGGGCCGGCACGCCGAACGCCGCTGCAGTGAGCGCGACGGCAAGTAATAGTCGTTTCATGCCGAATAAGACGGATGAGTCGACTGCCGCGTTCACCTGCCGCGTTCACCGGTCGCCTTCACCGGTGCTCTGCGCTACCACCATCCGAGCAATTTCCACCAGCCTAGACCGGTTACTCCCCATATCGTGATCGTCGCGAGCGAGACGAGCAGCCCGAGGCGCCACCAGTCCCGCTGTGTGATGTAGTCGGCGCCGAAATAAATCGGCCCGGTCGTCGTGCCGTAGTGCGTGAGCGACGCGCTGAGGTTGGAGAAGTACGCGAGGAAGAGCACGGCGACCAGCGGAGGCGCTCCCGCGGCCACCACGACGAGGAGGAACGGCGTGAACATGGCGGTCACGTGCGCCGTGATGCTCGCGAACCCGTAGTGCGCGAAGAAATAGATGAGCAGAAGGACCGTCAGCGCGACCCCCCACGCCCAGCCCGTCGTCATTGCCGCCGACGCATGCGCGAACTTGGAGGTGACGCCGCTCTGGCTCAGCGCTTCGGCCATTCCGAGCAGCCCGCCATACCATATGAATACGTCCCACGCCGGCCGGTAGCCGGTGATCTCCTCCCACGACAGTACGCCGCTCAGGAACAGCACGCAGATCCCAACAAGCGCGACCACGGCGTAGTTGATGTGGTGCAGCGCGGTCGTCATCCATAGACCGGCGACGAGCGCGAACACCCACAGCATGACGCGCTCCTCGCGCTGCATCGGCCCGATCCGCGAGAGCTCCTCCTTCGCCATGCGCGAGGCGTCCGGCGTGTGCGTGATGCCGGGTGGATACAGCTTGAAGAGCAGCCACGGTACGAACGCGAGCGAAATCAGCGCGGGTACCGACGCACCGAGCAGCCATCGCGAATACGTCAGGTCCACCGCGACGGTGTCCTTCGCGAACTTCGCGGCGAGCACGTTCGACGCCTGGCCGGTGAGGAACGTCGCGCATGCGATCACGTCGCACTGATAGATCGTGAACAGCAGGTACGCACCGAGACGCCGTGCCGTCGGACCGGGCTGCGAGTCGTAGGCCTCGGCAAGGCTCCGCGCGACGGGAAACACCACGCCGCCGGCACGCGCGCTGTTGGACGGGAGGAACGCGGCGAGCAGGGTGTCGGTCGAAACCAGCGCGTACGCGAGGCCAAGCGAGCTGCGGCCGAGCAGGCGGATGAAAAAAAACGCGATGCGGCGGCCGAGCCCCGTTTTCAGCACGCCGCGCGCGAGAAAGAACGCACACAGCACGAGCCAGACGATCGGATCGGAGTAGCCGCTCAGCGCCTTTGCCGCCGGAAGCGTGTTCGTCAGCGCGATCGTCGTGACGCCGAGAAAAACCATCGCGCCCGCCGGCACCGGCTGGACAATCGATCCGACGATCGTCGCCGTGAAGATCGCGAGCAGCCGCCAGGACTCGCCCGAGATTCCCGGCGGCACCGGAAACCAGAGCACGATCAGGGCGGACGCAACGACCGCGAGCCAGCGGGTGAGAGTGCGCATGCGCGCCGAATATAGGGCGCGCGCCGTGATGCGGAATACACGCAGGGCCCGAACGTGACGCGCGGGCGGAACGCGCGGACGCACGATTCGACTTGAGTCCGTCTCGTTCGCGGACTAGGTTCCTCTCGACGCACAGAGCGGCGCCGTAGCCAAGTGGTAAGGCAGGAGACTGCAAATCTCCCATTCGTCGGTTCGATTCCGACCGGCGCCTCTTAACTACAGTAAGTGGTTTGTGGTTTGTGGTTCGTGGGTGGTGGACGCGAGCAGATGGAAAAAAACTATTGCACGAACGTACCAATGTGTTGTAGCGTATTGCCGTCGGCCTGGAGACGCGTCCGGGCGCACCGGGACGACGGAAGGACAGAAGGCCGGAAACTCAACTGAGTTTCCGGCCTTCTGCTTTTCGGCGGCGCCAGTGGCGATGGAAAAA
>JBIOHR010000252.1:0-3852 GCA_044449085.1 Gemmatimonadales bacterium
GTTGGTAAAGCTCGGCGACCTGCGAACCGGTCCTCTTCTGCGCGCGGGTGTTCGCCCAGAGCTGCGTCCGGAAGAGGCGGTTGGCGTCGAAGCCGAACGTATAACGGGACATCAGTACGGCCGACTTCAGCATCAGGCTCGCGCCGACCATCAACGTCATCGCGAGCGCAAGCTCAGAGACCACGAGCCACCGAAACCTGGTGCCGGCGCGGCTGGTCGTCCCGCCCGCACTCTCCTTCAGCGTGCCCGCAGGATCGGTGCGACTTGCCTTCCACGCGGGCACGGCGCCCGCGAGGGCAACCGCCACGATTACGGCCAGCGCGCTCGCCGCAAGCACGCGCACACTCCATTGAGGTGCGACAAACCCCATCCACGTCATCTCCGCGGGTGTCGCCCGGGTCATGAGCCCGACCGCCCACGTCGCCATCACGGCGCCCGCGATCGAACCGGTCACAGCGAGCGCGGAAACCTCGAGGATCACCTCACGCGCGATGTCACTGCTGCTCGCGCCGAGTGCGAGCCGTAGGGCATAGTCGCGCCGACGCACCGTTCCGCGCGCGAGCATCAGCGCGGCGACGTTGGCGCACGCGATCAGCAGCACGCAAAGCGCCGCGCCGATCATGGCACGGTGGACATCCGTCAGCTTCAGCGGATCCGGGCGGAGACTGTACGCCTGCGCGCGAAAGGCGCGATCGCCGAGCCGGCCGCCATACATCGCGTCGAAGTGCTGCATGAGCGGCTTGAAGGCGCTCTGCAGATCGGACTCCGAGACGCCCGGCTTAAGCCGAACGATCGGTGTGTTGAACATCCCCGCGTCGGGCTCCGCCTGCGGGATCCAGATGTCGAGATCGCGCGGCGCTTCAGCGCGCGGCGGCAGCACGCCAATGATCGAATACGGGTGGCCGTCGATCGAGATCTGCGCGCCGTCGATGCTGGCCCGGTTTCCGTACTTCAGTTTCCAGAAGTTGTCGCTCACCAGCGCCACGCGCTCCATATGCATGTCGCTCGGCGCCGGGAGGCGTCCGAGTCGGGGGCGGACCCGGAGCACATCGAAGAAATTCGGCGATGTATGGCAGACGATCGTGTTCGTGATCGTCTCGCCTGCCTCGACGTCGGCGCGTGTCCATGTCGCGCTGGCCATGCTCTCCACTCCGGGCAGCGCTGTCAGGCCGGCGCGCACCTCGAGCGGGGACGGCTGCGTCTTGACCTTTCCATATACGGTCACGGAATAGAGCTGCTCGATGTGCTCGAACGGCGAGTTGGGGTGCGCCATCGCGTCGATCAGCGCGAACACCGACGTCGAAAGTCCGAGCGCGGCGCCAAGGGAAAGCGTCGCGATCGCGACGAACCCCGGCGCCCTCCTCAGCGAAAGCGTCGTCCGCGCCACCGACTCGCGCATCGAACGGAAAGTCATGTCACGCCGCCCGCATCACTGCAACGGGATCCGCCCGCATCGCGCGCAGGGCAGGGACGAAACACGCCAGCATCGTCACGATCAGTAGCGTTGCCTCCGCCGCGATCAGCGCCGTCGCGTCCACCGGGTACACGCCGTACATCTTGTCCCAAATCAGGAACCCGGCCTTCATCCCCAGCGCCGCGCCGATCGCCGTGCCACCGAGTGACATGACGAGCGCCTCGCGCAGGACGAGACGCGCGACGTTTTCACCTGTCGCGCCGAGCGCGATGCGCACCGCAAACTCACGCATGCGCTGGCCCGCGAGATACGACACGACACTGAACAGCCCCGCCGCGCCGAGGGCGAGCGACGCACCGCCGAGCAGTGAGAACAGCAGGGAGAGGAACTGCTGGTCGCGCAGGGCGTCGTCGTACCCCTCAGCCCACGAGTCGATCATTGCCCACGTCTGCTTCGGCAGCACGGCGCGGAGCGCGCGTGACGCGAGGACGCGCACATTCGTGGCGCCGGGTGCCGTGCGGATGGCGAAGGAGGCTGCGTTGCCACGGCTGCTGTCCGGCCCCGAGACGAACATCACATCGGTCGAGTCGACGCCTGCCTCGCGAATGGGCTTGAAGCCGACCTCCTTGTCACGCACGACACCGACGACGGTTAGCCATGCGGCGGGCGACGCGAGTGACCCCAGCTTCAGCGTCCTGCCGACCGCGCGCTCGTGCGGGAACAGTTTGTGCGCCGTCTTCTGGTCGACGATCACGGCGCCGTTGCCCTGCGCGTCGCCCTCGGCGAAGTCGCGCCCGTCCACGACCTGATAGCCGAACGTGGCGAGGTATCCCGTGGTCACGGCCGTGCAGTAGGGCAGCGTGGCGGGCGCACCGCCCTCCACCGTGCGGTCCGTCGTGACCACCGGATGGTCATGATCGAACTCGCATGACGACACTCGCGCTACCGTCACGACGCCGGGGACGGCACGAATCGCCGCCAGTGCGTCCAGATGGGCGCGCGTAAACTCCGATGTCGGCGTCTTGCGTGAGATGTTCTGGAAATAGACGTTGGCGAGCAGCAGATTTTTTGTGTCGAACCCGAAGTCGTAGTTTGCCATGATGCGTTCCGACTTGAGCATCAGGCTCGTCCCGACGAGCAGCGTCATCGAGAGCGCGAGCTCGCCCACCACCAGCCAGCGGAAGCGCGAACTGGACCGCGCCGTGTTGCCGCCGGAGCTGTCCTTGAGCGTGCCCGCCGGATCGGTGCGGCTCGCGCGCCACGCGGGAAATCCGCCGGCGACGCCGACGGCGATCATCACGGCCAGCGCGCTCAAGCCAAGGACGCGCACGCTCCAGTGCGGCTCGGCGAATCCATACGCGATCATGTCCACCGGCATCGTACGCGTGATGAGCCCCACGCCCCATGCGGCGAGAATAGCACCGGCGACCGAACCGATCACCGCCAGCGCCGCGACCTCGAACATCACCTCGCGCGCGATATCGCCGCGGCTCGCGCCAATCGCGAGGCGCAGCGCGTAGTCGCGCGTGCGGACCGTGCCGCGGGCGAGCATCAGCGCCGCGACGTTCGCGCAGGCAATAATCAGGACGCAAATCGCCGCGCCGATCAGTGCCTTGTGGTAGTCCTTTAGCGCGACCGGATCGGGGGTGAGCGACACGAGCGTCGCCGCGAACGGCCGGTCACCCACGCCGCCTCCGTACGACTGCGTGAGCCGTTGCATGATGGCGTTGAGACGCGGCTGGATGTCCTTCGGCGTGATGCCCCGGTGCAACCGCACGTACGGCTCGCCGTTCGGCCGATCGGCCGGCATCCACACACTCGTGTTGATCGGTGCGTTCATGTGAGGCGGGAGCACGCCGACGACGGCGTACACCTTGTCGTCCGTCGTGATGTGCGCGTCGGCAATCGCGGCGCGATTGCCGAAATGCTCCCTCCAGAACGCGTCGCTCACGAGCGCCACGCTCTGTGCATGGATCTCGGCCGGCGAAGGAAGCCGCCCCAGCCGCGGATGCACACCGAGCACCTCGAAGAACCCGCTGCGTGGATACGCGAGCCCCACGCGATTCACCGACTCGCCTGCCTCGACGTCGCTCCAGCCCGTCCCCGTGAGCGCCATGCCGTCGATTCCGGGAACCCCGGCCAGCCCGGCGAGAACGTCCCCCGGCGATGGCATTACCTTCGCCGTGCCGAACACGCGCACCTCGAACAGCTGCTCGTCGTGCGTGTACGGCGACACCGGATGCGTCATCGCATCGATCAGCGCGAACACGGACGTGGACATGCCGAGCGCGGCGCCAAGCGACAGCGTGGCGATCGCGACGAACCCGGGGGCACGTCGCAGCGAGCGGCTCGTGTGCGGAACTGCCGCAGCGGTCGCGCGAAGGAATGCCATCAACTCCCTGAACCGCCCGTTCAGCGTAGCCACGGCGCAACCTCCA
>JBIOHR010000253.1:0-3846 GCA_044449085.1 Gemmatimonadales bacterium
AACGCGCTCCGCGCGATCCCGCTGTTCGACGAAGTCGTCCGCAAGGTCGTCGGCTTCTTCGGCGATACCGGCGTGCGGCAGCTCTTCCTCGCGAACGCCGTGCTCATCGGACCCAACCAGCGGCCGGGACTCAACGAGCTGTACGAGGAAGTGCTCCAGACGATGAACTGTCCCACGCGCCCGCAGCTGTACGTGACACAGACTCCCGAGGTCAACGCCCGCGCGATCGGATTCAACGAGCCGTTCATCGTGATCAACTCCGGCGCACTCGCGCTGCTCAACCGCGAAGAACAGCGGTTCGTGCTCGCCCACGAAGTCGGCCACGTGATGAGCGGTCATGTGATCTACCGGACCCTCGCGGCGATCCTCCTGCTCGTCGGGCTGCGCGGCCTTCCCTTCCTCGCCGGAATCGCGATCCTTCCGATTCAGGTCGCGCTGTTCGAGTGGTACCGCAAGAGCGAACTCTCCGCCGACCGCGCCGGGCTGCTCGGCTCGCAGAGCCGCGACGACACGCTGATGGCCTTCCTCAAGCTGGCCGGCGGTGCCGGTGGTGACGACAAGATCAGCCTCGACGAGTTCATGAAACAGGCCGCGCAGTACGAAACACAGGGCGGCGCGTGGGATACCGTCATGAAGGTCCTCAACACGGTGTTCCGCGAGCACCCGTTCAGCACCGTGCGCGCCGGGGAGCTGCACCGCTGGATCGAAAGCGGCGCGTACGGCAAGATTCTCGCGGGCGAGTACGCCAAGCGCTCCGATCCGGCGAGCGCGCGCGACCTCAACCATGACTTCTCCGACGCGGCCGAATATTACGGGGAACAGGCTCGTGCCGCGGTCGGCAAGCTCGGCGAAGTGTTCGACCGCGCCCGCGGCGCGTTCGACGACGCGTTCAAAGGCGCACGCCGGTGAAGGTTCTGGTCGTCGGCGGGGGCGCACGCGAACATGCGCTCGGCTGGAAGCTCCTCGCGGACGACCCCACGCTCGAACTCATCGCCGCCCCGGGCAATCCGGGGCTGGCCGCGCTCGGCAGGTGTGAGCCCGTCGCGGCAACCGACATTGCCGGGCTGGCCGCGCTCGCCCGGCGCGAGGAAGCCGCATTCACCATCGTCGGCCCCGAGGCACCGCTCGACGCGGGGTTGGTGGACCACTTCCGTGCGAACGGCCTCCCGGTGTTCGGCCCGTCGCAGGCGGCGGCACGGATCGAGACATCCAAGCGCTTCGCGAAAGACCTGATGCTCCGGGCCGGCGTCCCCACGGCGGGCGCCCGCGCGTTCACGAGTGTCACCGCAGCCAACGCGGAGGCGGAGCGCCTCGGCGCCCCGGTGGTCATCAAGGCTTCGGGACTCGCGGCGGGCAAGGGCGTCGTCGTCGCGACGAGCGCCGCCGAGGCGCGCGACGCGATCGCCTCGATGCTCGAGGGCAATCTCTTCGGCGCCGCGGGCCACGAAGTGCTCGTCGAGGAGTTCATGACTGGCGAGGAGATCTCCGTGTTCGCGATCACCGACGGCACCAACGTGCTGCCGATGATCGCCGCGCAAGACCACAAGCGCGTGGGTGAGGGCGATTTGGGGCCGAACACCGGCGGGATGGGCTCGTACGCGCCGGTGTCCGTCTCCACGGCGGCTGTTGCCGCCGTGAGCGTCGACCGCGTCTTCATGCCGACGCTCCGCGCACTTCGCTCGGCTGGCGCGACCTTCACCGGGCTCCTCTATGCCGGCCTGATGCTCACGCGCGACGGTCCGAAGGTCGTCGAGTTCAACTGCCGCTTTGGAGACCCGGAAACGGAGACGCTCCTGCCGCTCATGGCATCGGGGCTGCTCGAGCCGCTGCGGGCCGTGGCGAACGGCGACTCCATCGCGGGCGCGCCTCCCATCGCGTGGCGCCCCGGCGCGGCGGTGACGACGGTCGTCGCGGCCGGTGGATATCCGGGCCCGGTCCGCTCAGGCGAACTCGTCTCGCTGCCGGCGGACGTACCCGGCGTGCTGGTCTTTCACGCAGGCACGAAGCGAAACGCGGACGGCGCCCTCGTCACCGCCGGTGGACGGGTGCTTGCGATCACCGCCGTTGGGCCGTCGCTCGCCGCGGCACAGAAGCTCAGTGCCTCGCATGCCTCGCTCGTGCAGTTCGCCGGTCGCCAGTACCGGCGCGACATCGGCTGGCGGGACCTCGCGCGACAGTCCGCCGCCGGTGCCTGAGCTCCCCGAAGTCGAGACGATCGCCCGCGACCTTGAGTCCACGGTGCGCGGCGCGACCGTGCTGGCCGCGCACGTGCACCGTCCGAACGTCCTCCGGGAGCGAACGGCGCGGGCGTTCTCCGCGCGAATCGCCGGGGCAAGTTTCGAGCGCTTCTGGCGCCGCGCGAAGTACGTGGTGGGCGATCTCTCGACCGGCGACCGGCTGGTGGTCTCGCCACGCTTTACCGGCGCGCTGCTTGTCGAGCCGGGCCCGTTCAAGCGGAGCGCCGCGGACTACAGCTGCATCCAGTTTCCGCTCGCCGACGGCCGCGTGCTCCGGTTTCGTGACGTGCGCCGCCTCGGCACCGTCGAACTGATGGAGCCGGAGCGGTTCGACGCGTTCACTGCGGCCATCGGCCCCGAACCGCTCGAAGCGTCGTTCACTGCCGACCGGTTCACGGAAATCGTGCGGAGTTCAACACGGGCGATCAAGACGGTTCTCATGGACCAGCGGCGCATCGCGGGCATCGGCAACATCTACGCGAACGAGGCGTGCTGGCGCGCGTTCGTTCGCCCGACGCGCCGCGCGTCGTCACTCACGCGCGCGCAGGCCGCGCTGCTTCACCGCGAGTCGGTGGACGTCCTGCGGTCGGCTGTCGAGCAGCGCGGCACGAGTTTTCGCGACTACCAGGACCCGTACGGCGGACGCGGCGGCTTTCTGGGCCTCGCGAAAGTGTACGGCCGCGACGGCGAGCCCTGCGTGCGCTGCGGCACGACGCTGCGCTCGTCGCATGCGCTGGAGCACCGCATCACCGTGTGGTGCACCAAGTGCCAGAAGTAGCGGCGTGAGCCCCCGCAAACGCCGTTCGCGATCCGCGTCCGCCGCCATCGAGGCGCGCGTGGACTCGCTTCACCAGCAGGTCAAGGCGGAGGTGCGCCAGCGTCCGGGCGTCTACCGCATGATCTCTCCCGATGGCGAGATCCTCTATGTCGGGAAGGCGAAGAACCTCCGCACGCGTCTCCTCGGCTACTTCAGGGCGGCGTATCCCGCCGAGAAGAGCGCGCGGATCGTACGCGAAGCGGGCGAGGTGCACTGGGACTACCTGCCGAGCGAGTTCGCGGCGCTCGTCGAGGAGCTGCGCCTGATCAAGCGGTTCCGCCCCCGGCTGAACGTGATGATGAAGCGTGACGCGCGCCACTTTGCGTTCATCCGCATCACCGCGGGGCCGGCGCCGAAGTTCATGGTCGTGCGCGGAGCCGGCAACGACGAGCACGGCACCTACTTCGGGCCGTTCCATGGCGCCTGGCAGCTGGAGGAGGCATTGCGCGAGCTCAACGACGTGCTGGGTCTCCGCGACTGCCGCCTCGACCTGCCGATGCACTTTGCCGACCAGGTCGAACTGCCGGTGGCACCGACGCGCACACCGGGCTGCATTCGCTATGAAATCGGCAAGTGCCTCGGCCCGTGCGTCGGCGGCGTCACGCAGCGCCAGTACCGCGCGCGCCTCACCGTCGCGCGCGATTTCCTCGAGGGCCGGCAGGACAGCCCGCTCGCGACGCTGCGCGCCGCCATGGAGGAATCGAGCGAGCGCATGGAGTTCGAACGCGCCGCCCAGCTGCGCGACAAGATGCAGCGGCTCGAGTCACTGCGGGAGCAATTCGAGCGCCTGCG
>JBIOHR010000254.1:0-3783 GCA_044449085.1 Gemmatimonadales bacterium
CGGATCAGAATCCCCTGCACAATCACCAGTCCAAACCAGGCGATGATCGGCGTGATGTCGATCATCGCAATCATCGGAATCACCCTCCGCAGCGGCTTGAGCATCGGCTCCGTGATCGCGTACGACCACCGCCACCACCACGCGCCCGGCCGCACGGGAAACCATGAGTGCAGCACTCGTACGATCAGCGCGACCTGCGCCACCGCGAACGCCCAGGTGATCAGCAGTCGTATGATTCCGGCCGGCCCGCTCGTGAGCGAAAGGTAGAGAAACGCCACCTGCGACCGCAGGAATGCCAGCAGCGAGAGCAGCACGATTCCCGCGACGACCACCGTCGCCAGCGCCCACCACGGCGCGCTCGACGGGAGCCCGCCCGAGCGCACGACGCGCCGCTCGAGCGGTTTCAGCAGCGGATCCACCGAGCTGCGCATGAAGCGCGCGACCGGTCCGAACGGAGAAAGGCGTCGCGTGCGAACCATCCAGTCGAGCGTGCACACCGCGGTGAGCACCGCGGCGGACGCCAGCAGCACGATGCGAAATGCGGCGATCGTCGTGTCGAACGCGCCGAGGAGAATCGGAATCATCGGATCGAATTCATTGCGTGTGACCGAGGAACAGCAGGACGCCGCGGGCGTAGTAGCTCATAGATGACACAGTATCCACAGTCACGCACCTATCGGCTCGCCGGCCCGGTCCGGTCGGACGCGTTCCGCACGCCGGATCGCGGTGCGGGCGCCGTCGGAAGCGTTGTCGCAGGCGCCCAGGCGGCTGACGGGCTTCGTTCGGTCGCCCAGGAGCGACCCGAGGGGCTGCACCCCGGGTGCGGCCCCGGGTGCACATGCGGCGGGAGCTGGTCGGCGGTGGTCGGAGGCGGCTCTGGAGCCCAAAAATACCCCTGGTTGGTGACGCGGGATGCCCTCTCACGGGTACTTGTAAATGAAGCAGGCTTCACGGGTTGTGGGCAGGTCGGCGGTGGCGTTCGACTCCTCAGCGGGATAATCTGCGGGAGACACCTCAGACCAATCGTGAGTCCGTGAACGAAATCGATGCTTCGGTGCCCCTCAGGGCAAAACGCGGTGAAGAGCAGGCCTTCATCGAGATCGTGGAGTTCTACTATCCGCGGTGTCTTCGTTTCGCCCGGAACATGTTGTCGAACGAGCAGGACGCCGAAGAAGCAGTACAGGATGCGTTCGTGCGGGTGCACGACAGTTTTCCCCGGTTTCGCGAAGATGCGCGCTTCGATCCATGGCTGTTTCGGATCCTGGCAAACCGGTGCCGCACGCTG
The DNA here is from genome assembly GCA_044449085.1 of Gemmatimonadales bacterium. Taxonomy (GTDB): domain Bacteria; phylum Gemmatimonadota; class Gemmatimonadetes; order Gemmatimonadales; family Gemmatimonadaceae; genus Fen-1231. Next base: position 1,286 of record JBIOHR010000254.1, read on the forward strand.
CTGTCACGCGGCAAGCGCCACCGGGCGTTGATCGAGTACGGCGATGTTCCGATTACGGCCGCGGCGCCAGAGGAGGAGTACGGCGCCGACTGGGCCGAGGAAGTGCAGGTGGTGCTGGATTCACTCCCGGCGGAGCAGCGGGAAGCGTTCCTGTTGCGGCACGTCGAGGATCTTTCATACGAAGACATTGCAGCGCTGACGGGCGTCCGCCTTTCCGCACTGCGCATGCGGGTCAAGCGCGCCTGCGACACGCTGCGCGCGAGACTGACCGAGGTAGAGCAACATGATAGATGATATGACCGAACAGGACGAACTGATTGAACGCGTGGCGCGGGCCCTCAAGCCGCTGCCGCCGCTGAACGCGCGTGCCACCGCCAGGATTCTCGCGGTCGTGCGCGCCCGCGGGACACGCGCGCCGAGCTTTTGGGTTCGGTCGCTCGAGTGGCTGCGGCAGCCGACGCTCTCCGCGGCTTCCGCAGGAATGCTCGCCCCCGCGGCGCTCGCCATTGGGTTCGTCACGCGTGGCGCGATCGCGCCCGCTGGCACCGCCGCGCCGGATGACACGCAGCGCACGCTTACGGCACCGCTCCTTCCGGCGGCCAACACGCCCGCGGCGGTGAGCGCGATTCCCGTGCCGATCACTTTTGATGCCGCCGGTGCGTCGAGCGTCTCGATCGTCGGCGACTTCAATGACTGGAACAGTGCCGCGGCGCCGCTCAAGCGCTTTGGCGCCAATGGCCCGTGGACGACGACGGTCAAGGTCACGCCCGGGCGTCATCTCTACGCATTCATGGTCGACGGCAAACTCGTCGTCGACCCGCGCGCGCCCAGCACGCGCGATCTCGATTACGGGGGCGAAGCCTCCGTCATGATGGTCAACACCCCATGACTCTCCTGAACGCACGCACTGCGGCCGTCGCAACGGCCGCACTGCTCGTCTCGCTCGGTGGCGCCACCGCCGGTGCGCAGCAGCAGGACGCGCAGGTCACCGCGATCCGCGACGATGCCACACGCTCGGTGGTGATGGAGCAGCTGTCCATTGCCCGCGATCGCGGCGTTCCGCGCGAACCGCTCCTTTCCAAGGCACTCGAGGGCGTGGCGAAGAACGCGAGCTCCTCGACGATCCGCTCCGCCATGGCCGCGCAGCAGAAGCGCCTGACGCGCGCGCACGACCTGCTCGGCGCATCTTCCACGGTGGACGAACTCTCCGCGGGTGCCGACGCACTTTCCGTCGGCGTGCCCGACAAGACGCTCAAGGCGATGCGTGAGGCCGCGCCGCGGCGGTCGATCGCCATGGAGCTCGGCGTGCTGACCGAACTGGTTGCACGCCATGTTTCGGCAAAGAAAGCGTCGCAGATGATCCTCGACCTCATGGCGCGCGGGGCGACGGGCGCGCAACTTACAGCGCTGAACGCCGCAGTGCAGAGCGACGTCGCCGCTGGTTTGCCGCCAGAGGCAGCGCTTGAACGGCACGGGCGTGGCATATTGTCACTTCTTCCCCCACCGCCCCCAGTGTCGAGTGCGAATCATCGGTGAGGCCATAAGGGCATGAGATGACCGCCCGCGCTTCCGCGCTCGTGTTGTTCGCCGCGGTTCATGCGGCGGGCGCACAGTCCACGCGAGAGGTGCGGTTCGATGCCGGGGCAGCGCAGGTCCAGCAGACTGGACGCGACACGCGCGATGCTGCCGGCGTTTTTGGCTTCAATTGGGGATTCGGCACGCCGCGATATGCGACGATGCTCGCCGCAGCGATCACCTCCGCCGGCGACAGTGCCTCCGCCGCGCAGGCCGGTCTCGCGGCCGCGTGGCGGCCAAGCGAAGGCTCGCGATGGCAGACCGAGGGCGGAACGGTCGTCGCCGCGTTCGGATCCACGCCGCTCTCGCGGGGCGGGAGTTTCAGCGGCAATCTCCGCGAGCGACTGACGTTGGGCGCCGCCGGGGTGTGGACCGGCGGTGCATTCGGCGGGACCTCGCGCGACGGCCAGTCCAGCCACTCGACCGCGGTGGAGGTCGGCGCGTCATGGCGCGCAGGCGACGTCGAGGCGATGGCGTCGGCGACGCGGCTGCACTCCAACGACGTCTCGCTCTTCAACGCCGCCGACTTGTTCGTGCCGGACGGCAGTTCGTACGCGATCACCGATTTCATGGGTGAAGTACGCTACGACCACGGCCCCATCGTGCTGGATGCGACGGAGACCATGCGCCGCGCGGTGCACGGCACGCCGTCGAGCCAGGCGGCGTTCTTCATCACCGCCGTGTGGACGATCACGCCGCGCTATTCCGTTGCGGTGGGCACGGGGCGCCAGCTCGCCGACCCGGTGCGGGGTGTGCCGGACGTCCGGATCACGTCCGCCACGCTGCGCGTCTCGCTCCTCCCGGCGCGCGCGCTGACGCGTGCGTCCGAGCTGCGCGGGACGTCGTTCGCATCCGTCACGCAGAAATCGCACGGCGCGGTGCTCGTGGTGAGCGTGATCGCCGACGACGCGTCGCTGGTCGAG
>JBIOHR010000255.1:0-3782 GCA_044449085.1 Gemmatimonadales bacterium
GCCTTCGCGGTGCGGCAGGCTGCCATGAACCTCGCGACATACTCCGCAGTGAAGAGCTCGCGCCCCGTGCTCTTGGGAGGTGGCGCGCTGAAGAACGTCGCGCGAAGCAGATCGTCCACCACCGTGGCGATCGGCGTGCCGCGACGGGAGAGCGCGCCGTCGGCATCGTACGCAAGCGACGGCACCAGCGTGCGCACGACGGCGTCGATCACGCCCACGCCCGGGCCGGTGTCGAACGCGCGCACGCTCGCCAGCTCGCCGCCGGGCGGAATCAGCTGGACGTTCGCGATGCCGCCGAGGTTCAGCGTGGCCCGCCACTTTGCGGGAGCACTGAACAGCATCGCGTCGGCGATCGTAACGAGCGGCGCCCCCTGCCCTCCCGCCGCGATGTCGCGCGAACGGAAATCCGAAATCACCGGAATGCCCATGCGCTCGGCGATGACCGCGGCGTTCCCGAACTGCCAGGTCGCACGCGGCGGATCGTGCCAGACCGTGTGACCGTGCGAGCAGATCGCGGCGATATCCGAGCGCGCAATGCCGGCCTCGGCGACCGCGGCCACGGCCGCATCGGCGAGCCATGCACCAAGATCGAAGTCGAGCCGCGTGTATTCCTCGGGCGTGGCGCCGGTGAGCGCGTCCGCGAGCCGATCGCGTTGCGCGGCCGTATACGGTCGCGAAACGAACGCGAGTAATTCGGATGTGACGCGGCCCTCGGGTGTCGGACCGGGTTGGCTGAATCGGACGACGGCGGCAGAGATTCCGTCCAGACTCGTCCCCGACATCAGCCCGACGAGGACGGTCACGCGGACACGACCGGCGGCGGTGCGCCCTTGACCACACGGCGGATGACGCCGCCTTCGCGCTCGAGCGCCGCGCGCGCGTCCGCCGCGGAGAGGTTCAACTTTTTCATCACGATCGCGAGCTTCACGCTCCCGTCCGCACCGCGCAATAGTTCACGGCCCTCGTCCCGCGTCACGTCGCACACCTCGCATATGATGCGCTCGGCGCGGTCGCGCAGCTTCGCGTTGGACGCCTGAAGATCCACCATGAGGTTGCCGTAGGTCTTCCCAAGGCGGATCATCGCGCCGGTGGTGATCGTGTTGAGCACGAGTTTCGTTGCGGTGCCTGCCTTCATGCGTGTCGAGCCTGTCACTGCTTCAGGCCCGGTGAGCACGACGATCGCGATGTCGGCCGCGGCGAGCGTGTCGGCGGGCGGCGGCGAGCAGGCAATGATCGCCGTGCGCGCGCCGAGTGTCCGCGCGTGCTGGAGGGCGGCGCGCACGTATGGCGTGGTGCCGCTCGCGGCGATCCCGATCACGAGATCGCCCGCACGCACGCCCGCCTGGTCGAGATCGTCGCGCGCGCCCTCGGGGCGATCTTCGGCGCCCTCCTGCGAGCGCGTCAGTGCGGCCGTGCCGCCCGCGATGATCCCCTGCACGAGGTCCGGCGGCGCGCCGAATGTCGGCGGAATCTCGCTCGCATCGAGCACGCCGAGGCGCCCCGACGTCCCCGCGCCGGCGTAGAACAGGCGGCCTCCGGAACGGAGTACCTCCTCCACCGCGGTGAGCGCCGCCGCGATCGGGGCACGTTGCGCATGCACCGCGGCCGCGACCGTGCGGTCCTCGGCGTTGATGAGGTCCACGATCGCGAGCGCGCTCGCGAGGTCGATCTCCGCGGTCTTTGGGTTCCGTTGTTCGGTCAGCGCGCCGACGTTCATAGTGCGAGGTCCATGGTGCTTTGTTGTTGCCGTTCCCAAGGACGTCAGTTCGTCCGAGGCCGTCTCCGCGAAATCTGTGGTCAAGAGCTTAGAAGCCTCACCACGGTTTGCGCGGAACCAGCCGCGGAGAAACGACGGTCCAGCACGAAGGGCGGGCGACACGTAGAAGTTGCTGTCAGGCGCCGGGTGCCAAGGCTAAGTTAGGGAGCGTAGGCCCGTGGGCCAACCGGGCACGGTTTTCTTCGCCAGCTGGTCAGCCAGGAGAGTTCATATGCGTGGTTCACTGCATCGCTCGCGTGCGGCACTGCTGTCGGCGCTCGTTTTCGTGGCAGCGTGCCATCCGCGGCCGCCCGAGCCACCTTCGCCCGCCGGCGCTCCCGCGGGAGCCGCGGCGGCAAGCGACGCCACGCGCGTTGCCGCGGCGACGCGTGCCGCGTTCCCGGCGGCGTGGCGATTCCAGCCCGGCGCCAACGCGACTGAGTCCGACCATGCGATGGTCGTGAGCAACTCGCGCCTCGCGAGCGAAGCCGGCATCGAGATCCTCAAGGCGGGCGGCAACGCCGTGGACGCCGCGGTCGCGACCGGGTTCGCGCTCGCCGTCACGTATCCGACCGCCGGGAACATTGGCGGCGGCGGCTTCATGAACATCCGCATGGCGGACGGCCGCGCGATGACACTGGACTATCGAGAAGTGGCACCGCTGGCCGCATCGCGCAATATGTATCTCGACGCCGACGGCAAGCTCACCAAGAAGAGCACAGTGGGCTACCTCGCGAGCGGCGTGCCCGGCTCGGTGGCGGGGATGAACGAGGCGCTCCACAAGTACGGCACCATGACGCTCGCGCAGGTGATGGCTCCCGCAATCCGCCTCGCAGATGAGGGATTTGTGGTGGACAGCCAGTTCTCGCGCGGCATCGCCGGCGGGCGCCGCGCGATCACACCATTCGAGGGGAAGGCGCTGTTCTTTCCGGGCGATTCCGCCGTGAGACCCGGCACGCGCTTCGTGCAGCCGGACCTCGCGCGCACGTTGAAGATGATCGCCGCGGACGGCCCGAAGGCTTTCTATGAAGGCGCCATTGCCGACTCGCTCGTCGCCGACGAGCAGCGCGGCGGCGGCATCATCACGAAGGAGGACCTGCGCCGTTACAGGCCCGAATGGCGCACGCCGATCAAGTCGAACTATCGCGGCTACACGCTGCTGGCGATGCCGCCGTCGTCATCGGGAGGCATCACGATGACGGAAACGATGAACATCCTCGAGAATTTCGCGCCGCTCCCGCCCGCGGGGAGCGTGGCGTACATCCACCTGCTCACCGAGAGCTTTCGCCGCGCTTTCATCGACCGCAATACCAAGCTGGGCGACCCGGCGTTCGTGAAGAATCCCGTGGCCGAGCTGACGAGCAAGGCATACGCGAAAAAACTGGCCGCGCAGATCGACTTGCACCACGCGTCGAAGACGCCGACGTTCGAGACCAAAGCCGAGGGGATGAACACGACCCAGTATTCGGTCGCCGACGCGATGGGAAATGCCGTTGCGACGACCACCACACTGAACGGCGGCTACGGCTCCGGCGTGTGGGTGCGCGGCGGCGGCTTCTTCATGAACAACGAAATGGACGACTTTGCGTCGGAGCCGGGCAAGCCGAACATGTTCGGACTCGTGCAGGGTGAGGCGAACGCGATCAGTCCGGGCAAGCGCATGCTCTCGGCGATGGATCCGACGATCGTGCTCGACCCGCAGGGGAAACTGCTCATGGTCACCGGTGCCGCAGGCGGTCCGACGATCATCACCGCGACCACGCAGGTGATCCTGAACGTGATCGAGCAGCACATGGATCTCGCCGACGCGATGCGCGCGCCGCGGGTGCACCATCAGTCGCTGCCGGATACGCTGCGGTACGAGGCAAATGGGATGACGGCGGCGACGCTCGATTCACTGCGAGCGATGGGGCACGCAGTCGCGCAGAACAGGGGTGGGCTGGCGAACGTGAACTCGATATTACGAGTGGGGAGCGTTTGGCACGGAGTGAATGAGCCGAGGAGTGTGGGAGGGGCTGTCGGGTAC
>JBIOHR010000256.1:0-3765 GCA_044449085.1 Gemmatimonadales bacterium
CGGATCCCGAACGCGGGGAACGGCCTGGTCGCCGGCCTCTTCGCGACGGGGCGCGTGTCGAGCTCGACGCGCCAGGGGCTCACGGTTCCCGCGAGCGCGGTCGACCAGCGCGGCGTGAAGCCGCTCGTGACACGGCTCAAGAATGGAAAGGCCGAGGTGGTTGAAGTCACGCTCGGCATGCGCGACGAAGGATCGGAGATGGTGGAAGTGACGAAGGGGCTTTCGGCCGCCGACACGCTGCTGATCGGCGCCGCCGAAGGGATTACGCCGGGCGCGCCGGTGAAAGTGTCGACGGTGCCGCCGTCGGCCGACCAACCGAAGAAGAACTGAGGACCACCCGTGTTCATATCTGATTTCGCCATCAAGCGGCCGATCGTCACCATCGTTTCGATGGTGGCGCTCGTCGTGTTCGGCGTGTTCTCGCTGTCGCAGCTGCAGACGGATGAGTTCCCCGACGTGACCCAGCCGATCGTGAACGTGTCGATCCCGTATCCCGGCGCGGCGCCGGACGTCGTCGAGCGCGAGGTGCTCGACCGTGTCGAGGAGGCCATCACCGGGATCAGCGGCGTGGACCGGATGCAGGGGACGGCGCAGGACGGCTTCGCCAACATCACGGTGTACTTCGTGTTCGAGAAGGACATCCAGCAGGCGTCGCAGGACATCCGGGACAAGATCTCGGGGATTCGAGACCAGCTGCCGGCCGAAATGAAGGAGCCGGTGCTCTCGCGCTTCGATCCGGCGGACATGCCGATCGTGCAGCTCTCGCTCAACTCGACGACGCTCGACGCGCCGACGCTGACGCGGATCGCGGATCCCGGCCTCACGAAGGAGCTGCGCGCGATTCCTGGCGTGGCGGAGGCAGATGTCGTCGGCGGGATCGAGCGCGAGCTCACCGTGGAGATCAAGCCCGACCAGATGTCTGCGGCGGGCGTAAGCGTGTCGCAGCTGGTGACGGCGCTGCAGGCGCAGAACCTCGCGTCGCCCGTCGGGAAGGTGAACGGCGCGCTCGACGAGCGCGCGATCCGCCTCAAGGGAAAGCTGGAGACACCCGAGGATTTTCTCGCGCTCGTGGTTGCGCAGCGCAACGGGCGACCGATCAGGCTTGGCGAAGTGGCGACGGCGCGGGACGGCACCGCCGAGCCCACGTCGGCTGCGCTCTACAACGGGCACGACGCGGTCGGCGTGATGGTCAAGAAATCGAAGGGGTTCAGCACGTCGCAGGTGTCGGCGCAGGTGCTCGCGGCGGTGAAGGACATCCAGGCCACGCTCCCGAAGGGAACGAGCCTCGACGTCGTGCAAAATTCGGGTGACCACGTGGATCGTTCGGTGGAGAACGTGGAAGAGGCGCTCATCGAGGGCGCGCTGCTCACGGTGCTCGTGGTGTTCCTGTTCCTGAACTCGTGGCGCTCGACGGTGATCACCGGGCTCGCGCTGCCCGTGTCGGTGCTTTCCAGCTTCATCGCCGTGTACGCGTTCGGGTTCACGCTGAACACGATGTCGCTGCTCGGGCTCTCGCTGGCGATCGGGATATTGATCGACGACGCCATTGTCGTGCGCGAAAACATTGTCAGGCACATCGAGATGGGCAAGGATCACTTCACGGCGTCGCACGACGGCACGGACGAAATCGGCATGGCGGTGAGCGCCACGACGTTCTCGATCGTCGCGGTGTTCGTGCCGATCGCGTTCATGGGCGACGTGGCGGGCCAGTGGTTCAAGCCCTTCGCGCTGACGATCGCCTGCTCGGTGATGGTCTCACTCTTCGTTTCGTTCTCGCTCGACCCGATGCTGTCGGCATACTGGGCCGATCCGCAGATCGAGGCACACGAGCGCCGCAATCCAATTTCGCGCGCGCTCGACCGGTTCAACGAGTGGTTCAACCGGCAGGCGGACCGCTACACCAGCGTGATCGGCTGGGCGCTCGACCATCGCTGGTGGATGGCGGCGCTCGCGCTCGGCGCGTTCGTCGGCGCCATCGTGCTGCAGGTGAAGTTCGGCGGATTCGGCTTCGTGCCGAACTCCGACCGGAGCGAACTCACGATGCAGATCGAGACGCCGCCGGGATCGAACCTCGCGTACACCAAGATGAAGACGGAGGACGCGGCGAAACTCGCCCGCAGCCACGCTGACCTCACCGAGTACACGTTCTCGACGGTCGGCGGCAACGACGCGGGCCAGCAGCCCGGCGGCACCATCGGGTCGACCGATCTCGGGACCGTCTATGTGCGCATGGTGCCAAAGAAGACGCGTTCGATTTCGCAGAACGACTTTGGCGAAATGCTGCGCAAGGAAGCCAAGCAAATCGGCGGGGCGAACGTCTACGTGTTCACGAGCGGGTTCGGCGGCGCGCGCAAGCAGATTCAGGTGGAGCTGCGCGGCACCGATGCGGTGGTGCTCAACCGCCTTGCGGACTCGGTCATGAAGATCGTGCAGAAGGTGCCCGGTGCGGTGGACGTCGGTCTTTCCACCAAAGGGCAGAAGGCCGAACTCGAGATCACGCTCAATCGTGCGCTCGCGGGCTCGATGGGCGTGACGGTCGGTCAGGTCGCGCAGTCATTGCGGCCCGCGTTCGCGGGCATCGACGCGGGAGACTGGGTGGACCCCGCAGGGCAGAACCGGAAGGTGCGCATCAGGCTGACGCCCGAGGCGCGCACCAAGATTTCGGACATCGAACAGCTTCCGCTCGTGGTGGGCGGTGGCACCGGAGGCGAACGCGAGAGTGTGATGCCGCTCGGTCAGATCGCCACGGTCAGTTCGGGTCTCGGGCCGGCGATCATCAGCCACCTCGATCGTGACGAGGTGGCGGTGGTGGAGGCCAACACGGAAGGCCGCTCGCTCGGCGAGGTGAACGCCGACATCACCGCCCGCCTCGCGAACTTTTCGCTCCCCGCGGGTTACCGCTTCAGCGCGGGCGGCGAGGTGAAGGATCAGCAGCAGGTCTTCAGCCGGATGTTCGAGGCGATGGGGATCGCGGTGCTCCTGATGTACCTCATTCTCGTGATGCAGTTCGGGTCCTTCCTCGAACCGCTCGCGATCATGATCTCGCTCCCGCTGTCGCTGATCGGCGTGGTGCTGGCGCTCATCGTGACGAACGACACGCTGAACATCATGTCGCTGATCGGCGTGATCCTGCTCATGGGGATCGTCGCAAAGAACGCGATCCTGCTGATCGACTTCGCGAAGTGGGGTCAGGAGTCAGGGAAGGACCGCCGCACGGCGATCATCGAGGCGGGCCGCGTGCGCCTCAGGCCGATCATGATGACGACGCTCGCGCTGATCGCCGGCATGATTCCCGTTGCGCTCGGCCACGGCGAGGGCGCCGACTTCCGTGCACCGCTCGGCCGCGCGATCATCGGCGGAGTGATCACGTCGACGTTCCTGACGCTGCTGGTGATTCCGACGATTTACGAGATTCTGGATGATTGGAGACTGAAAATCGCCGGCATCATGAATTTTCCGGTGAGGCCGAGGACGGACGAATACCAGCTCCCAACGCAGCGGCGGAAAACGGTTCCGGGGCAGATCAAGGGATAATCCGCGACAGGAACGACAACCGCCTCCACGGATTGCGCGGAACCAGCCGCGGATCAAACAAGAACGTTTAGGGGAACGGCAACATCGGCTCGCGCCGTCATTGCGGTTCCCCCAAAGTATTCGCTGTTGTAGCATCCGCGGCTTGTTCTGCGAAATCCGTGGAAGGCAGTTGTAGCTGCCGTCTCCTCACTTCCATCGGAACAGCTTCATCGCCACCGCGTAGCAGAGCAC
>JBIOHR010000257.1:0-3730 GCA_044449085.1 Gemmatimonadales bacterium
CCCCTCACCGCGCGTCCTGCTCACCCCTCACCGCGCGTCCTGCTCACCCCTCACCGCGCGTCCCCCTCACCGCGCGTCCTGCTCACCCCTCACCGCGCGTCCCCCTCACCGCGCGCCCTCCTCACCGCAGCACCGCCTCTCCTTCCTCCCTCTGCTCCGCCATCTGCCGCAATACCATCTCGTAGTACACTCCTCTCCTCTCCATCAACTCCGCGTGACTCCCGTGCTCCGTCACGCGCCCGTCCTCCATCAGCAGGATCAGGTCCGCCCTCCTCACCGTCGATAGCCGGTGCGCGATGACGAACGTCGTGCGCCCCGCGAGCAGCCCCGCCATGGACGCCTGGATCAGCTGTTCGCTTTCCGTATCCAGGTTCGATGTCGCCTCGTCGAGCACCAGGATCTGCGGCGACTTGAGGATCGCGCGCGCGATGGCGAGTCGCTGCTGCTGTCCACCGGATAGCTTCACCCCGCGCTCCCCGATGAACGTCTCGTAGCCGTCCGGGAGCTTCACGATGAACTCGTGCGCGTTCGCGCGGTGCGCGGCGTCCAGGACATCGGCGTCGGTGGCGTCGTGACGTCCATAGGCAATGTTGTCCCGCACCGACCCGTCGAACAGAAAGACCTCCTGCTGCACGATCGCGAGGAGCCCGCGGTAGGTCGCAAGCCGGAAGTCGCGGATGTCGGTGCCATTGAGCATGATCCGCCCCTTGGTCGGATCGTGGAAGCGCGCCACGAGATCCGTCACCGTCGTCTTCCCCGCACCGCTTCGCCCGACCAGCGCCACCACCGATCCGCTCGGCACCGTCACGCTGAAGTCGCGGACGACCGGCATCCCCGGGCGGTATTCGAACTCGACGTCCTCGAAGCGGATCTCCTTCACCACGGGCGGCGCGTCGGTCGCCTCCGGACGATCGGGCTTGTCAGCCGGCATGCCGAGCACCTCGAACACGCGCTCCATCGCCGCGAGGGAACGCTGCAGCTCGGACAGCGAGTTCACGATGTTCCAGACCGGGTTCAGCAGGAGGAACGTGTACCACTGGAACGCCATGATGTCGCCGATCGACGCACCGCCCCGGATGTACAGGTAGCCGCCGTACCAGACGATCACGACGTTCACGCTCCCCATCAGCAGTCCCCACGACGTCCAGATCACCATTTCGCGCCGCTGCGCAAACAGCTCCTTGCGCAGCATCATGTGGCGCCCGCTCATGTACTCGAGCAGCTCGCGCACCTCGCGCCGGAACGCCCGCACCACGCGGATACCGGAGAAGGTCTCGCCCACGCGGCCGTCGATGATCTCCGCGTCCTTGCGGAGCGAGCGGTAGATCGGCCGGATGCGCTTCGCCTGGATGAAGCTGATGAGCATGATCCCCGGCACGATCGCGATCGCCGTGAGCGCGAGGCGCCAGTTCAGCGTCATCAGGATCACGAAGGCCACGGCGAGACGCACGATCGAGAGGAACGGAGACACGATCGCCGTCTGCAGCAGCCCAGTTGTGGTGTCGATATCGCCGGAGAGCCGCGACAATATCCCGCCCGTCTTCATCTCCCAGAGCTGCGGGAGCGGCAGGTTGAGCATCCGCTCGAACAGCGCGCGGCGCAGCGAGAGCATCACCGACGTGTTCAGCAGGCGCTGCCGGAAATCCTTCAGCGCCCCTACCACGTTCGACCCGATGATCACGCCGACGAACACAGCGCCGGCGATGTTGAGCAGGACGAGCCGCGCGGCGTTGTCCAGCTTGGGGTTGAGCAGGACGTGATCGACGATGAACCGCAGGAAAAGCGGTTCGACCATTTCCAGCCCGGCGACGACGAGCGCGAGCAGAATGAAGCCCCCGACCGCATACCGATGCGGCTTGAGCCAGCCCACATATTCGCGAATGTATTTTCGGCGGCCCGCGCTGCGCCTTGGCCGCGCGCCGTCTTCGCTTTTCGGTCCGCCGACTTCGGTCGCCGTCAGCCGCTTGTGATCCTCGTTCAGATCGTCCAGACGGTGGTGCCGGTAATCGTCGACAAACCGCTTGAAGCGCTGACGCGAGGAGCCGCCTCGCTCCCGGGGGGTCAAAGGCTCAGTCATCCTCCATCAATTTGACGCACCCTGTCGCCGGACCGAAAGGCGCCCCCCGTCCCGTATCCCGGATCCCAACCCCGCATCCCGCATCCTGATGATAGTATCGTAGGCATGGACGACCTGATTACCGCGGCCGAGGCCGCCAAGCTCCTCCACCTGCACGTCAAGCGCGTGCAACACCTCGCGCGCGCCGGCCAGCTCCCCGCCACGCGTTTCGGCCGAAAGTGGCTGTTCTCCCGTTCCAAGCTCCTCGCGTCGCGATCCCCCGCCGCGCCGAACGACGAGCCGATGGGCGCACTGGAGATCAGCGCGCGGAACAGGATTCGCGGCCGCATCTCGTCCATCGCCGCCGACGGCGTCATGGCCGAAGTGCGCATCCAGGTCGGCGACCAGGAGATCGTCTCGATCATCACGCGCTCGTCCGCCGAGCGGCTCCGGCTCAACGTCGGCGACGCGGTGTACGCCGTCGTCAAATCCACCGAGGTGATGATCGCAAAAGGGAGCTGACGGCCCTGGTTCGTATAAGGGATGTAACATTCCCTTACAGTTCTCAACGCGCTAATATGCCTGCATCATACGCCGTAACAGGGTGGGACGCGGACGCACGTGTCCCCACGGCCAAACCATCAAGGGGCATATCGCAGTGCGCACCGCCACCACTCGTTTCTTCCTGGCCTTCTTCGTCCTGACCGCGGCGGCCTCCACCGCCGCCGCGCAGGCCGCCTCAACCACCGGATCCGATCACGAAGGGTTCTGGGCGCGCTGGTTCAAGCGTTCGGATCACTCGAAAGCCGAACAGCCGCATTGGATAACGCCGCTCGCGACCACCACGCCGCGCCTCGAGCAGGAGTTCCGCTACGACATCAACTGGTCGCAAGCCAAGCCCGGCGGCCCCTACAGCGAATCGTACGGCAACACCAAGGGACTCGAGCTCATCCCGTTCGAGAACGTCGAGGTCATCCTCGGCGTGCCGGCGTACGTCGTCCACAACAATCCGGCCGTTCCCAATGGCTGGGGCGACGCGCAAGTGCTGGTGAAATACCGCCTGTTCGCGGGCAACGCCGAGCACGGAGACTACATTCTCTCCGCGTTCCTCAGCTCGTCCTTCCCGTCGGCCACGAACGGCAACGGCCAGACCAACGCGATCATCACGCCGACGCTCGCGTACGGGAAGGGCTGGGGTATGTTCGACATGCAGGGCACCATCGGCGCCGCCGAACCGGCGGCGAACACATCGACGATCGGACGCACGTACACGTGGAATCACACGCTTCAGCTCCACACGCTCGAGCGCATCTGGCCGGAGCTGGAGATCAACCAGAGTTGGTTCTCCGGCGGCAAGAACGACGGCAAGGAGCAGACCTTCGTCACGCCGGGTGTCGTGATCGGGCGCATGCCGCTCACCGGCCGCGTCGGACTCACCGTCGGCGCCGGCGTGCAGATCGCCGTCTCGCAATTCCATACCTCTGACCACAACATCATTTTCTCGATGCGCTTTCCGTTCTGACGCGGAGCGCAGCATCACCGCCCGCGGACAGGCGTCGTGACGGCGCCTGCCCGCGAAGGCCACATGCGGCTCGTCGCAGGGGTTCTCGCGGCGATCGCGAGTTCGCTCCTCCTGCTCTTCCTCGTCCTTCCGGTCGTCCGCCTCGTCGCCGC
>JBIOHR010000258.1:0-3700 GCA_044449085.1 Gemmatimonadales bacterium
CTCCACCGGCAACGCGCGGCCGTCGCCCGGCTCGATCAGTTCCCGGACCTCGATATCGCGCACACTGCAGAAGTACAACACCGGCACTCCTTCGACATTCGACGAGACCCTGAGTCGCGCGAGATCGGCGCGGACCGTCTGCCCGTGCGTGATAGCCCGGCCGCCCATCTTGGCGACGAGCCGTTCAGTTTGCGATGCGGCACCAACGCGTGGCCGTACCATTGCTCCCTCCTTTTCGTGCTTCGTGGCTGCAGCGGCCACGGCGTCGTGGCCCCACCGTGGTGTACCGCGCGGTAAAGAGGGAAAGTTCCGTGAGGTTTTTTGAGGACACTGCGCCATGTGCGAGCCAATCCGACAACCGCCGCGGCGCCGGCGCGCTGGCCTTCCCCCGTGCTGCCGCGCATATTCTTCGGAACCCCACCGAGACTGAATGGACGACCTCCGCCCCCGGCTCGAGAAAGCGCTCACTGACAGCTACATCTTCGAGCGCGAACTCGGCGGCGGCGGAATGTCGCGCACCTACCTCGCGCGCGAGCGAGCGCTCGACCGCCGCGTCGTCGTAAAGGTCCTCGCGCCCGAACTCCTCGCGGGCATCTCCGTCGAGCGATTCCGCCGCGAAGTCCTGCTCGCCGCAAAGCTCCAGCATCCGCACGTCGTGCCGGTCCTCACCGCCGGCGACGTCGACGGGCTGCCGTGGTTCACGATGCCCTACGTTGACGGCGATTCGCTGCGGCATCGCCTCACACAGGGTCCGATCGCGATCGGCGAAGCCGTCTCGATCCTCCGCGACGTCGCGCGCGCGCTGACCTACGCGCATGCGCAGAACATCGTCCACCGCGACATCAAGCCGGACAACGTCCTGCTCTCCACCGGGAGCGCAACCGTAACCGACTTCGGCATCGCGAAGGCGATCAGCGCCGCGCGCACCACGGGGAGCGGGAGCGGCCATCCGTCGACGATGCTCACGGTCGCGGGCACGTCGATCGGCACGCCGACGTACATGGCGCCGGAGCAAGCTGCGGGCGATCCGTCCACCGATCATCGCGCCGATGTCTATGCCTTCGGCGCGATGGCGTACGAACTGCTCGCCGGCCATCCACCATTCCATAGTCTCACGCCCGCGCGGCTGCTCGCCGCGCACATGGGTGAGAAGCCGAAAGACGTGCGCACCCTGCGCGCCGACTGCCCGGAAGCGCTCGCCGAGCTCGTGATGCGCTGCCTCGAGAAAGAACCGACGGCGCGTCCGCAGCACGCGTCCGACCTCGTGCGCGTGCTCGACTCGATCACGTCGAGCGGCGCCGCGAACGCCGCACCGACGATTCTCGGCGGCGGCCGCATCCGCCTCGGCAAGGCGCTCGCCGTCTGGGCCGGCGCGACGGCCGTAACGTCGGTCACCGCGTGGGCCGCGACGAGCGTCGTCGGACTCCCGGACTGGGTTTTCCCCGGGATACTCGGCGTGATGATCGCCGGCCTGCCGGCGATTCTCGGCACGTGGTACGTGCAGCGCGCCGTGCACCGCGCCTACGTGCAGACGCCAACGCTCACACCGGGCGGATCGACGTCGCCGCAGGGCACGATGGCCACGTTCGCGATCAAGGCGAGCCCGCACGTCTCGTGGCGGCGCACGTGGATGGGCGGCGGGATCGCCGTCGGCGGATTCGCGGTGCTCGTGATCGCGTTCATGGTGATGCGCGCGATGGGCGTCGGCCCGTTCGGGTCACTGCGCGGCAAGGGGACGTTCGGCGCGAGGGAAACGATCGTCGTCGCGGACTTCGTAAGCCCGCAGGGCGATTCCACGCTGGGATCCACGATCGCCGAAGCGCTGCGCACGGACCTGGCGCAGTCGAGTTCGCTGAAGGTCCTCACGCGCGCCAGCATTCGCGACATACTCCGGCTGATGCGGCGGCCGCCAGACAGCCCGGTGCCGTTCGATCTCGCGCGCGAGATTGCAACGCGTGAGGGCGCCAAGGCGGTGCTCGACGGCGGCGTCGAGCGGCTCGGCAAGGGATATGTGGTCTCCGCACGGCTCGTGAACGCGCTCGACGGCAACGAGCTCGTCACGTTCCGCGAGACCGCGGCGGGCGACGACCAGCTGATAGAGGCGCTCGGCAAACTGGGGCGTTCAGTGCGCGAGCGGTCCGGCGAATCGCTGCGCAGCATTCAGCAGAGCTCCGAGCTCGAGCGCGTCACGACGCCTTCGCTGGAAGCGCTGCGCAAATATGTCGACGGGTCGAAAGCCGCCGACGAGCTCGGCGACTCCGACCGCGGGCTCGCGCTGCTGCAGGAGGCCGTGACGATCGACAGCGGGTTCGCGATGGCGTGGCGCAAGATCGCGGTGCTGCTCAACAACGACCAGCGCGAGTTGGCCCGCGCCATGGCGGCGACCGAAACGGCGTACCGTCATCGCGACCGGCTCACCGAAGAAGAGCGCGACCTGACGGAGGGCTACTACTACACGCTTGGCCCGAAGCGGGACCGCGACAAGGCGATCGCCGCATACGAGGCAGCGCTGGTGATCGACTCCACCAGCACATCGGCGCTCAACAACATGGCGGTCGAGCTCGGCGAGAAGCGCGACTACGCGCGCTCCGAGGCCATATACAAGCGCGTGGCCGCGCTGCCGCACACATACGGCGGCGCGTTCACAAATCTGATGCAGGAGCAGATCCGGCTGGGGCACATCAGCGGACTCGACTCGACCAAGGCCGCGTTTCACGCGCGGTTCCCCACCAACGGTCAGCTCGCGGCTGGGGACTGGTACGATGCATGGGGAAAGGACGACCTGAACGCGGCCGATTCGATCGGCCGGGCATCGTACGCTCATGCGAAGACACTTGCCCAGGCGGTCAATGGCGCGGGCTCGGTCGGCACCGTTGCCGAGCTCCGCGGCCGCCCGCAGGAAGCGCTCAAGTGGATCGTCGTCTCCGACGCCGCGAACTACAAGGCGCAGAAGTCGAAGGGGAACGAGTTCGCCTTCGGCATGGACACGGTCTATTACCTCGCCGCCATGGTCGAGCGGCCGGCCGATGCCCGGGCGGCGTGGGCGCGGGCCACGGCGAGAGTACCGCTGTCGCAGGTCGCTCCGGCCGAGCGTCCATGGCGGAACATTGCGCGCATGGCGGCACGCATGCGCGACCCGGCGATGGCACGCATGGCGCTTGACGGCTTCGAGCACGATCTGGCATCGCAGGCGCCGGACGCGGACGGCATGCGCGCGTACTTCGCCGCGCACGTCGCGCTCGCCGACCAGAAGTGGGACGAGGCGATCCGGCAGCTGAACGAAGCCGACCGGCGGTTGTCGATCTTCGACAAATACGCCTACGCGGCGCTCGCCCAGGCGCACGACTTTTCCGGACATTCGGATTCGGCCATCGTGTACTTCGAGAAGTTCGTGGCGAACAAAGACCCGAACATGAACGAGGATTCGGAGTTCCTGGCCGGCGCGTACAAGCGGCTTGGCGAACTCTACGAGGCCAAGGGGAACAACGAACAGGCGATCGCGAACTACGAGAAGTTCGTGGATCTCTGGAAGAATGCGGAGCCGGAGTTGCAGCCGAAGGTGGCGGAGGTCAGGGAGAAGCTGAACCGGTTGAGGGGAGAGACAAAGAAGGGCTGAGGAACGACAGCGGTGGGCTGGGGCTGTGGGCTGGGGCCGTGTGACGAGCGGGCATCGATCGGGTGCCCGCTCATCACATAGCCC
>JBIOHR010000259.1:0-3690 GCA_044449085.1 Gemmatimonadales bacterium
GCGGATCAAGGGCGCGAGCGCGATATCGAAGATCGGGCGCAGGTAGGCGTTGACCGGATTCATCTTGAGCGCGCACACGGCGCCGTCGGCGACGAGCTTGTAGAGCACGTCGAGCGGCGGGATCGACGCGATGTTCCCCGCGCCGAGGACCAGCGCGACGCGCGGCTGCGGATGCGCCTGCGCGTACCACGTGCCGAGCGTCTCGGCCAAGTTCGCCGGCGTGACGCCGTCCTGCATCCACACTTCGGCGCGGATGCCGTTGAGCAGCAGCGCGTCGTAGAGCGTCTCGGGGAAGACGTCGACCACGGTCCGGCCGTCCGGGCGCCGCCGCACGCGTTTTGCGGGGATCCGCGGCCGTCCGGTGGCCGCGATCTGGTCCAGCGTCCGGATATACCGGTTCAGGGCGTAGAGCAGGGCCCACGGGCCCGAAATCGCCTCCTCGCCCACGAGCGGCGTCCCGGCAATGCCCTTTGCCTGGGCCGCTATTGCCGTCCAGCGCGCGGCGACGGTAGCGGTGGCCTCGGCTACTTCGGAGAGGAGCCGGGCCTTCTGCGCGGGCGCCAGGCCCGCCCAACGCGCCGCCCCGTCGCGGAGCGCATCCAGGTCCGGGCCGAAGGCGGCGGGTTCGATCATGCAACCCGCTTGACCGACTCGGGTATCATGTCCTACGGAGGTACCCGCAATGGCGAACAAACGAAAACGTCATCGCGAGCCGAACCTCGTGCCGAGGCTCGGCCCGGCGACGAACCTGCGACCCGCAGGGGCTCACGAAGACAAGAAGCACTACGACCGCAAGAAAATCAAAGCCGTCCTACGGCGCGAAACCGAGGACGGCTTTGACAATTCCCGGGTCGGCCTTACGCGATGAGGTCGCGGTCGACGAGCACCTTGCGCGGGTCGATCAGGTGCTTGTTGAGGCCGAGCGTCTCGGCCGGAACGCCGAGTGCGAATGCGACCAGTTGCGGAAGATGGAACGTGGGAAGATCGGTGCGGCCCCAGCGGGCGGCGGCGTCTTGCTGATAGCCGTCGAGCGCGAGGTGGCAGAGCGGGCACGGCGTGAGCACGGCTTCGGCGCCGTGGTCTTGCGCCATGCGCATGTTCTGGCCGACCATGTCGGCGGCGACGTTGTCTTTCTCGAGCTGGATGTGGAAGCCGCAGCAGCGCGTCTTGCCGGCGTAGTCGATGGCTTCGCCGCCGATGGCCTCGATCACGTCTTCGAGCGAGTGCGGGTTGCGGGCCGACTCCCAGCCGTTGACGGCTTCGGGGCGGATGATGTGGCAGCCGTAGAACGGCGCGACCTTGAGCCCATTGAGCGGACGGACGACCATCGACTTGAGTTTGTCGAGTCCGATGTCGTCGATCAGCAGCCACAGCAGGTGACGGACCACGATGTGACCCTCGTACTTGGCGCCGAACTTGCCGAGGATCGAGTTGGCTTGCGCCATGTGCTCTTCGCTCTCGAGCAACTCTTTGTTGGCGGCGCGCATGTGGCCGGTGCAGGTCGAGCAGATCGTGATCACGTCGTCGAGCCCGAGGGCTTCGGCCTGCGCGTAGGTGCGGGCGTTGAGCACCCGGGCGACGTCGCGGTTGACGTCGTTCACGACCGACGCGCCGCAACACGACGCCGCAGTCAGTTCGATCAGTTCGATGCCGAGCTTGTCGGCCAAGAGCATGGTCGAGTTGAACAACTCCTTGCACGACTCTTTGGCGACGCAGCCGGGGAAGAAGCCGTAGCGTTTGGTCTGAGACGAACGCGTGCGGGCGTGCGCGTCGAGCGGGCGTTCTTCGGGAAGCAGGGTTGTCGACATTATGCTACCGGTACCTCGAGGGAGTCGATGATGGTGCGGACTTCATCGACCTTGGGAATGGGTTTCATGAAGATCGGCGGGAGTTTGCCCTTCGAGGCCATGCGCAGTCCGAGCGGCGCGACCTTGAGCAAGCCGATGATATTGAACTTACCGACCGTGCCTTGGATCAGCTCGGTCTCGGCGAGCATGCCGGTCTGTTTGATCGTCTTGACGACCGTGAGCGCGTGTCGCGGGCCGCGTTCGTTCATCATCACGCGTTCGCTGATTGCGGCGCGCTTGACGTCGATGATGCGGTCGTTCGGGTCGACGTGCTTGGGACAGTACGAGCACGCGTAGCAGTGCGCGCACAGCCACAGGTAATCTTCCGAGATCTGGGCGATGCGTTCCTTACGTTCGCCGTCGCGGACGTCTTCGATGAAGCGATAGGCGTACGCGATCGCAGCCGGACCGGCGAAGGCCGGGTCGACGCTCACGACCGGGCAGAGCGCGTAGCAGGTCGCACACATGATGCAGTTGGCGACCGCGACGAGTTTGTGCATGTCGTCCGGGCTCACACGGCGTTCCGTGGCGTGCGAGCTGTCGGCATCCTTGGGTTGGAGATACGGCTTAAGGCGCGTGTACTTGTCCCAGAACGGGTCCATGTGCACGACCATGTCCTTCATCGGTTGGAAGTTCGGCATCGGGTCGATCTTGACGGTGCCGGTGTCGTCCATCACGGTGTTGCAGGGGGTCTTGCAGGCCAGCCCCGTGACGCCGTTCACGTTCATCGAGCACGAACCGCAGATCGCGGAGCGGCACGAGCGGCGGAACGAGATCGATCCGTCGACCTCGGCCTTGGCGTATTCGAGCGCGTCGAGAACGGTGGTCGTCTCGGGGATGTCGACCACGACCTTATCGCGGTGCGGAACCGTGTCGACGGCTTCGTCGAAGCGGAAGATGTCGAGCGTAATTTTCGCCATTAGTACGACCTTACCTCGGGCTGCCATTTGGTGATCTTCGCCTTGCGCGAATAATCGAGCTTCGGCGCCGCGCCGTCCTGACGGAAGGCGAGCGTGTGGACCATCCAGTTCTCGTCGTCGCGATCCGGAAAGTCGGTGCGGGCCTGCGCGCCGCGCGACTCCTTGCGATGGAGCGCTCCGGTCGCGAGCGCGAGCGACACGTCGATCAGGAAGTCGGTCTCGAACGCCGAGACGAGATCGGTGTTGAACGTCTTGGACTTGTCCATCACGTAGACGCCTTGGTCGAACTCGTTCCGGATCGCGACCAGATCCTTGACGGCCGTCTCGAGCTGCGCTTCGTTGCGGAAGATGAACGTGTTGGCGCTCATCGTCTCGTTCATCTTCTGACGGATCTTGGGCGCGCGCGTGCCGCCGGTCCGTGAGAGCAGGTCCGCAACGCGGTCGCGTTCGTGCTGGAGCGTCCGCTCCGAGGGCTTCACCTCGCCGACCGTCTTGATGTACTCCACCGCGTGAGCGGCGGAGCGGGCGCCGAAGACGATCGTGTCGAGCAGCGAGTTGCCGCCCAGGCGGTTGGCGCCGTGGACGCTGATGCAGGCGCATTCGCCGGCCGCGTACACGCCCGGAATGCGGGTCGCGCCGTTGAGGTCGGCTTCGATGCCGCCCATCGTGTAGTGGGCGCCGGGCAGGATCGGAATCGGCTCGTCGATCGCGTCCTTTCCGGTCGCATCGAGCGCGAGTTCGCGGATCTGCGGGAGGCGTTCGAGGATCTTCTCGCGCCCGAGGTGACGCATGTCGAGCAGCACGCATCCGTCGACGCCGCGGCCTTCCAATATCTCGGTCCACTCGGCGCGCGAGACGACGTCGCGCGAGGCGAGTTCACCCTTGTTCGGCGCGTACTTGAACATGAACCGTTCGCCCAGCGA
>JBIOHR010000260.1:0-3659 GCA_044449085.1 Gemmatimonadales bacterium
CCGACGGCCACTGGTCGGCACATGTGCGGTACGAGCCGATCTCGTGCAACAAGTGCTACTACGCCTGTCGAGGCGAGGCGCAGGCGCCGCTGACGTTGAGCCGGTTCCGGGATCTGGCGGCGAAGGGCTGAGTTCCGAAACTCGCCGCGATGACGTAGCGTAATGGTCAACATGCTCCAAGCGACCGCCCGTACTCCCGCGCCCGCCCCTCCTGCACCCCGCGCCACGATCGTCAGTGGGCGTCCGGGCGGGCCCGACATTCCGATTCCGCTGACCGCCGCGGACGTGGATGCGCTCCGTGAGCGCGTGAGCGAACTGGCGGGCCAGCGGTCTTCGGTCAACAACCAGCGCGCGACGCTCGCGAGGGAGCGTCGCAACGCCCTGAACGGGCCGGACGCGGCAGGACTCGATGCGCACATTGCGCAACTGGACGCGCGCCTCAGCGGCATCGAGTCCGACATCAGTGACCTCGGCAAGGCCATCTCCGCGGCGCCGAGCGGTCTGGCTCAAACCTCCACCGTCGGCGTGCCCTCGCGCTTTGGTCAGCCGAATGCAGGTCAGGTCACCGCCATCTCGATCATCGGCATGCTCACCGTGCTCATGCCGTTGTCGATCGCGTTTGGAAGACTGTTGCTACGGCGCGCCAACCGCCCGCCTGCGCCGCAAATTCCGAAGGACGTGTCCGATCGCCTCGAGCGCATGGAGCAGGGGATCGAAGCGGTTGCTCTGGAGGTCGAGCGGATCGGCGAGGGCCAGCGCTTCGTCACGCAACTCATGAGCGACCGCGCACAGCGGGCTGCCCTCTCCGAGGGCGTTCCGCGTACCTAGTGCTCTTGCGGTGCTCTGCCGCGGGCCGGACGGTCAGGATTACGATCCGGCGGCGTTCGATCCGGTAGACAATGCGGCAGGGGTCGAAGAATATCGACGCGCGCCTCTGCGTGCGGTGTCCAAGCGACGTTCACCGGCCGAGCATCGCGCGAAGCCGCGACTCCACGTTCGGCCCACTGTCTTCGCGGCCGGCTGCCGCCTGATCATGCGAGGTTCGCAGGTCGCGAAGAAGCTCGAGTTCTTCGACGAGTGACTCGTAGGTGCCGACCGCAAGCAGGACCGCCACGCCGCGGCTGCGTTGCGTCAGGACGATCGGCTCCTGCGTGGCTTGCACCTGCTCGACGAACGCGGCGGCGTTCGCGCGAAACTCACTGAGCGACCGAACGTCGCGGCTGAGGCGTATGCCTGAAATTGCGGGAAACATGGGCATTACGTGAAAGGGTACGTTTGGATGTACGTCGCGACTTCATCTGGCGCCGGCACGGACGACTCAAGAGTGGGTAATCCGTCATCGTGCAGTGGACATCCCCGCGCGCTTGTTGCATCGGCCAACGACCAACCACCTATGACCAACGACGGATTACCCGCCGTTTGGCATAGCCGAGATGCAGATGGAGCGTCCGACGCGCGCCCCACCCATACATCCGGACGTACGCAATTGCGTAAGCCCGAAAAAGTGCCGGGAAACGCCCCCGTCACGCCGCTATGTTAGCACCGCGCCCGCCTCCCACCGTCACCGCGGGATTGCATGCATCATCGTAGCGCCGCGGATTGTAGATTCCGCGGGCATGAGATCCCAAACGATCTTCGTCAACGCATCCCAGGTCGTGACCTGCGCGGGGGCGCCGCGCGCACGCCGCGGCGCGGACCTTGCAAATGCCGGGATCCTTTCGAACGCTGCCGTTGCGATCGACGGCGACCGTATTGCTGCAGTCGGGCCTCAGGACCAGATCGAGCGAGCATACCCGTCCGCTGCGCGCGTCGACTGCGCCCGCGGCGTGCTAACCCCGGGCCTCGTGGACTCCCACACGCACGGGATTTTCGGTAAGCCACGCTTTGAGGAACAGGAACTGCGCGCCGCCGGGGTCGGCTACATGGAAATTGCCAAGCGCGGCGGGGGAATCCACAGCTCCGTCCGCGACCTTCGCGCACGCGGCGAAGACGAGCTGTTCGATCTCGCCTTGCCGCGTCTCCGCCGCCTTGCGGCGCACGGCACGACGACCGTCGAGCTCAAGAGCGGGTACGGCCTCTCGGTTGAGGACGAACTCAAGTCGCTCCGCGTGATCCGGCGCCTCCAGGCTGCACTCCCGGTGCGAATCGTCCCGACCTTCCTCGGCGCACATGAGATCCCGCTCGAATACCGTGCCGCGCCGCGCACGCGCGTGGAGTACGTCGCCCTGCTCGTCGACGAGATGATCCCTCGTGTTGCGCGCGAGGGCCTCGCGCGCTTCGCCGACATCTTCTGCGAGCCGGGCGTGTATACCCTCGACGAGTCGCGGAATGTCCTCGGCGCGGCGCGGGCCCACGGGCTCGCGCTCAAGCTTCACGCCGACGAACTCGAACCGTCCGGTGCCGCGGAACTCGCCGCGGAGCTCGGCGCCACGAGCGCGGACCACCTCGCGGCGATCTCCGCGGGGGGGATCCGCGCGCTCGCCGCGAGCGACACCGTTGCGACGCTCCTCCCCGGAACCATGCTGTTCCTCGGCAAGCCGAAGCAGGCGCCGGCCCGCGACCTGATCGCCGCAGGGGCGGCCATCGCCATTGCGACCGATTTCAACCCCGGCACGTCGCCCACGGTCAACTTTCCTCTCATGCTGACGCTCGCGGTCAGCCAGCTCCACCTGTCGGTCAGCGAGGCGATGCTCGCCGCCACGGTGAACGGCGCTGCGGCGCTCGGACTCGCGTCCGAAACAGGCCAGTTGAGCGCCGGCTACTCGGCTGACCTCGCGCTCTTCGACATGGGCGACATCCGCGAACTCCCCTACTGGTACGGCGACCACCGCTGCCGCCGTTCATGGGTGAGGGGAAACGCTTGTCACGAGTAGGGCGCAGGGCGTAACTTTCAGCACAATGGCAAACGTCGCTGCGCTGAGAAAAAAGGCCGCTGATTTCGAGCAGAAGAAACAACTCGACAAGGCCATCGCGGCGTATCGCGAGATCCTCGACGTCTACGACGCCGGCGGTGACGACAATATCGACGTCGGGCTGTACAACCGTGTCGGCGACCTGCTGGTCCGTCAGGGGAACACGCCAGACGCCGTGACGCTGTACGAGCGCGCCGTCGATCTCTACGCCGAAGGCGGCTTCTTCAACAACGCGATTGCGCTCTGCAACAAGATCCTCCGGACCTCTCCGGGGCGCGCGACGGTCTACTACAAGCTGGGCAAGATCAGCGCTGCCAAGGGTTTCAACGGTGACGCGAAGTCGAACTTCCTCGAATACGCCGACCGGATGCAGAAGGCCGGCCAGATGGAGGAAGCCTTCCGCGCCCTCAAGGAATTCGCCGACCTCTGCCCGGACCAGGACGACATTCGGCTGATGCTCGCCGAGCAGCTCACCAAGGCTGACCGGAAGAAAGAGGCCCTGGAGCAGCTCCAACTGCTGCATGCGCGGTACACCGGCGCGGGGCGCGCGGCAGAGGCGCAGGCGACCTTCGAGCGCATGAAGGCGCTCGACCCCAATGCGCAGGCGAAGGCCGCCGGGTCGGGGAAGAGCGCCAAGAGCGATGACCTCGTGTTCATTGACCTCGACGCGCCCACGCCGCGCGCCGCGCGCATCACCCGCGGCATCAGCACCAAGATCGAAATCGCTCCGCCGCCGCCACCACCACC
>JBIOHR010000261.1:0-3600 GCA_044449085.1 Gemmatimonadales bacterium
CCGCGCCGAGACGCATGCTCCCCGCGGAAAACGACGCCGTTCCGGTGCAGGTCTGCGCCTGGATTGCCGCTGGCGCGGCGAGGATGCAGGCTGCCGCGGCGGTCAAGGCGATTCGGGGATTCATTGAGTTCCTCGGGAGGCGATTGGGTGGAAGAGATCGCGCGTGGCGCTGAGTCGAAGTTAAGTGCGGGAGCGCGGCGCGCCAACCGGGTGACGGGATGGGCGCGCGGGCGTGTGCAGGTCGCCGCGCCGCGCCGCGCCGCGTAAATTCCCGCATGACCGTGACGTGGAGCATCGTTGAGTACGCGGGTCGCGACGGCCTCATGCGCCTCGAAGCCGACTGGGCTCGTCTCGTTGCCGCCATGCCCGACGCCGGGTACGAGCACCTGCACGAAACCCACGTCGCGTATCTGGACAGGCTCCCGTCGGAGTTCGGTGCGTTCAGCTGCCTCGCGCTCAGCGACGGCACGCGAATCCGCGCGATCTGCCCTGTCGAGCCGCAGAAGGTCGACGTCTTCCGCGCGTTCAATTCGCCGGTGTGGGGGCTGCCGCGCGGCCTCGGCGACATGCCGCGCGACCTGATTTGCCCCGACGATTCAGACGCGGAATCCGTGCTGCTGCCTTGCGTCGCCCGGCACCTCAGCAAAGCGCATCCGCGCCGCAGTTGGTTCGTGCTCGGCCGCGTCCTCGAAGGATCGGGCGCGTGGCGCTGCCTTCGCGCCGTCGATGCACGGCGGTACTACGTCGATCGCGACGACGCGGCACACTTGGTGGACTGCGACCGGCCGTTCACTGAAATCACGTCGCGCCTGTCGAGAAAATTTCGCGCAAACATGCGGTCCGCGCACAACCGGCTGGCGCGACTGCCCGGGGTAAGCTTCGTGCGCACCGTAGATGCCGCGTGCATGGATGCGGCGTTCGAGCGGTTTCTCGAGGTCGAGGCCTCCGGCTGGAAAGGCCAGTCCGGAGACCGGACCGCGGTTGCCCTGAAACCGAAGCAGCTCGCGTTCTATCGCGACTGGGTCGCGGCGCTCACGTCGTCCGGTCGCTGCGAGTTCAACGAGCTTCGCGCCGGCGAAACGTGCATCGCCTCCACTTTTTGCATTCACGTGGACGAGCAGTGCGCTGTCGTGAAGATTGGCTACGACGAGCGATTCGCCCAGGTCGCCCCGGGACACCTGGTGCTCGAGCGGATCTTCCAGCAGTACTGCGAGGACCCCTCGGCCAAGCGCATCAACCTGGTCAGCGCGTTCGCGTGGAATGCGCGCTGGGAACCGGAGGTCGTCGGATCCTACAACATCTATCTCGGCATCGGCGGATTGGATGCGCGCGCGCGCGTCGGTCTCTTGCGGATCAGCTTCAAATGCTGGCCGGTGGTGAAACGCTGGCTGCAGCGCTCGGGCGCCGGGGTCCGGATTGCCCGGCGCCTCGCGAGACGCTGACCTCCGCACTCAGAACGGCGAGTACTCCGGCGGCACCACGCCGTTGAGCCGAAGGTACGGCACGACCTGCCCGAGCGTCCACGGAAAGTGGTCCAGCAACTCCATCAGCGCCCGCGCGCGCGGCATCTGCCGACCCTGCGATGTGATCATCTCGGTGAGCTGCGCGTTGGTCACGGTCTTGAGTCTGGCGATCGTGTAATCCATCGCGGCCGCCGCGTATTTCCTGAGAGCGGCCTTGTTGTGCAGGTATACAGTCGAATCGCCCATATCCGGGATGCCCTTCGTGGATCCCGTGATCGCGAGCTGCACGATGAATGCATCGCTCCCCGCGGCGTGCTCGATTTGCTCGGCGTAGTTCCGGACGCCCTTCGTCGGCCGGAAACCCAGCATGGAATCCGGCGCGGCGTCGATGTACCGCAGCACGGCGCCCCTGTGGTTCTCGACGACGGCGACCAGCGCCGCCTGCGAGATGAGCGGTGACTGTGCGGCGAGCGGGAGTGCCGCGGTCAGCGCGGCAATGGCGGCGAAAACTGGTGCACGCATGGGCGGTTCCTGACGTGGATGTGGACGACGAATGTGCGGCACGAGCGGTGCCTCGGCAACCCGCCCGGTGTTCGGCGCGGTAGAGGGACGGCATGCGCACGGAGGCGCTCCAGCCGGCTGAGCTGTAACTTTCGGAATGGGTTCATCGCCGCTCCGCCTCATCCGCGATCAGATCACGCAAGCCGAGCTCGCCGTCCTGGCGGCGGTGGGCTTCGGCGACATGATCAAGGCCGTGGTGGATATTCGACGGCAGGTCATGGCGGTCGGCGGCGAGCTGCATTCCGATGAAGAGGCGATTTTGATCGACGACGGCTCCGTGCAATCCGAACTCTGGGGAATCAACCTGTATCCGGCAGAGAGGGGGGAGGGGTTCGTCGAATTCGATTCGATGATCAACGTGCGCCCCGCGCAGGGAAATTTGTCGCGGGACGTCCTGGACGGCGCCATCCGCGCACAGATTCGCGCCGTCGTGGACCGGCTGGTTCCGGAATGACGGCGGGCGCGGTCCATTCTGAACTCGCCGCCGGCCGATGGCATGCCATGACGCTGGTTGGACAACTGGCGAACGTGGGAAGCGAAGTGGAGCGGGCCATCCGCGCGCATGAACAGGCCAATCCCGAACGGTGGGCGGGCGCATTTGCGCGGGCACTCGAACTGTTCGACCTGACGGCCACCGACGCACGCTGGCGGGGCCATCGACGTCGCGAGATACTGCGCGGGCGCGAGTTGTTTTGCGGCCTGTTTTTCGGTGCGCCACCGGCCGTGGCCGATGCACGGTTTCTCAGGCAGTACTTTCTCGAGTTCGCGGTGGCGGCGCGACGGCAGCGCGCCTGACACGCTGCTCGCCCGCAGCGACACACAGAGCGACACACAGAGCGACACAAAGAGCGACACGCCGCCGCGCTGTTTACGGCCGGTGCGGAGGGCTGCGCGATCGGCACGCGGATTGCACGAGTTCTGCGCGTGACTCAATCCCTAAGCCGCGCTTTGCGCGCGGGCGGAGGTTCGATTGCGCATGCGCATACTCTTTTCACTTGCCGTGGTGGTCTCCCTCACCGCCTGCCGCGTGATCACGGAGCCGTTTTACGGCGATCATGACAGCTGCGACTCAGGATTCAGCCGGGCGGGCGGATCGTGCACGCGCAACTACCAGCCCCCCACCATCACCGTGATCTCGATCGGTCCGTCGCGCGAATATGCCGACAGTGCGGACGCGATGTGCTTCCAGTTGTCGCCCGCGCCCGCCTCGATCAAGGCGGGTGGGAGCTATCGCTTCCAGAACAACACCGGACTGAACCTTACGATCGTCGACTCGAACCAGATTCCGTGGGTTACGGTCGGTGGCTATGCGGCGTCTTCGTCGCTCAGCGCATCGAGCGCCGGGGTCTACGGATTCGGGATTCAAGGGTGCAAGGGAATCGCGGGGACGCCATGGTACGGGGTGCTCGACGTGACTAGAGGATAGGGGATTCGGAACGCCTGGCCTGATGCGGGATGCGGGGTGGGGGGGGGGGGGGGGGGGGGGGGGCGGCTGGGTGTCGCGCCAAGAACCTACGAACCGCCCACCCACACCCCCAGCGACAAGAAAAAAGACTATCCACAAGAAAAAAAAAAA
>JBIOHR010000262.1:0-3597 GCA_044449085.1 Gemmatimonadales bacterium
CAGCGACACACCGTAGTAGTCGCACTCCAAGTCGTCGCGCTTGAACGGGAAATGGTTGAACGCATGTGCGCCGTCGACCAGCACCTGGATCCCCAGCGGCCGCGCCATCCGCACGATGTCGCGCACCGGCATGATCTGCCCGGTGAGGTTCGTGATGTGCGTGACCTCGATGACTTTCGTGCGCGGCGTAATCGCCTTGCGGAACTGCTCCACGAGATATGCGTCGGACGGTGGCGGGACCTTGAACGAGATCTCCTTGAAGACGATCCCTTCACGTCGAACTCGCTGCTGCCACGACGTGGTCATGCGCGGATAATTCTGGTTGGTCGAGATGACTTCATCGCCGGCTTTCAGGTTCATGCCGAAGATGACGTTCTCGTTCGCCTCGGTCGCGTTGCGCACCACGGCGATCTCCTCGGGATCGCACCCGAAGTCGCGCGCAAGATCGCGGCGCGTGCTCTCCATCCGCGGTTCCAGCGTGCGCCACATGTTCTCCACGGGCAGCTCGTTCACGAAGTGCGTGTCGCGGATCATTTGCTCGAGCACGTGCGTGGGAGCAGGAGAGCAGCCGCCGTTGTTCAGGTTGATCATCGTCCGGTCGATGTCGAACGCGCGCTGGATCTGGCTCCAGTACGCCTCGTTGTCGGCGAGCTGCGCGGGGGTGTCCGTGCCGGCGATCGCGTTGGCCTTGAAGAGCTGCCCGAAGGCGTCTCCGCGCATCACTGGGAGGGCAATGCCCGCGCCGGCCATGCCGCGGACGAAAGTTCTACGGGTCGTCATGAGTGCATCCGGGATGAGGACTCATGAACTATATGACGAATCGGACGATGACGGCAGGATTCCTCTTCCGCACCGCCTTGTCTCGCCCCTCCCCCCTGGTCTCGCCCCTCTGCCCTGAAGTGTCCGTCAGTTTTGGGTGGCCACTCCTGTCGCAAGATCAACGGTGAACGTCTGCGAGCCGGTCACCATCTTGACCGTCTCCGTTCCATTGAACGTGACCGTGACCGTTCTCGAGATCGTGATCGTCCGCTTCTTGTTGCCCTTGATGACCGTGCCTGTTCCCGTCACGACGCGCGTGATGGTTCCGGAGACGGGATAGGGGTTGGATGAACGCGGGAGGTCGACGACCACGTTGGAGAACGTCGTTGTGAAGCTGACGTCCGATGTGCGCGACGCGGTGTTGTCGGTCCAGTAGGCGCCATGGGTGCCGTCGCCGGTGCCGTTCCAGATGCGCGTCGTGTTGTGGCCGAACAGGCCCGTTGCCGTCAGGTTGCGCGTGGCGTTCACGGTGTCGGCGCCGTTCGTCCTCACGACGATGCCGCTCAGCGTCGCCAGCACGTTCATCGACGCGGTCGTGGAGTCGAAATGGTCCATCATCGCGCCCGTGGTGTCGAAGAACGCGAGACTGCGGATCACGCTCACGCCGTTGCCGTTCACCTGCACGAGGCAGTGGAAGCGGCCGTCGGCGGGGTTGTAGGTGCAGTCGTTCTTCAGATTTGCGCTGAGCTCCGGCCGCTGCGACGCGACGAGATTCATCGACACACCCGAGTTTGGCGCCGCGACGCTCCAGCCCATCGTGGACGACACGCCGTTCAGCGTGTTCACGTCGGCCATCGTCTCGTTGGCCGCGGTGTTGACGGCGACCAGCGCGCTGTCCGTTGCGGTGACGTCCAGGTTCGAAGCCTGTGGTGAGGTGCTGTTGTCGCCGCACGCGGCAAGAGCGATTGCGAGTGCGCCGGTGCTGACGGTGAGTACGAGACGATTCATCGGGGTATCCTCGAGTGCGGGTCCACGTTAGACTGCGAGCGCGTCTGCGGGAGCGGAGTGCCCTCGACTCTTCCGGCGCGCCACAGCAGGGAGACGGAGCATCCCGCGAAACGTTTAGTGACCGAGCGCACATTTCTCGAAATACTTTCTCGCCGGTCTCGGGTGTGGCATCTTCAGGTATGACTCACACTCAAGAAAGGCTGTCAGCCGGTGTCCGACATGGCGTTGTGTGCGCACTCATCGCCAGTTCTCTCATCGTCGCCGGATGCACCACGTCGCATGCCACTGCGTCCGTCGCGGCGGCGCCGAATGGCACGCCGCGCGTCGGACCAGTGCGCGGCTCCGTCATCGTCGTCGGCGGCGGCGTGATGGGTCCCGAGATCTATGCGAAGTTCATCCAGCTCGCCGGCGGGCCGGACGCCGTTATCGTCGACGTCCCGACGGCCGGCGGCGACACGGCGTATGCGCCGGACTGGCGCGGTGCGAACGGATTCAAGGCGGCCGGCGCGAAGCACGTCGTCATCCTGCACACGATCGACCGGAAGGTCGCCGACTCCGACGCGTTCATCGCGCCGCTCAAGAACGCAGGCGCCGTCTGGTTCGAGGGCGGACGCCAGTACCACCTCGTGGATTCGTACGCCGGAACGAAAACCGAAAAAGCGTTCAACGACGTGCTCGCGCGGGGCGGCGTGATCGGCGGCTCCTCTGCCGGAGCATCGATCCTCGGCAGCTACCTGGTCCGCGGCGCGCCGTCGAACAACAACTACATCATGTCGTATCCCGGATACGAAAAGGGATTCGGCTACCTGCGCGGCGTGGGGATCGACCAGCACGTCGTCGCTCGCGAGCGTCTCGCAGACCTCGCCGATTCTGTGATGCCGCACCATCCCGGGCTGCTCGGCATCTCCGAGGACGAAGGGACGGCGTGGGTCGTGCAGGGTGATTCCGCCGAGATCATTGGACGCGACAAAGCGTTCGTATACGGCGGCAAGGATCCGACTGACCCCGGCAAGCCATTCACCACGCTGCATCCGGGCGACACGTACAACCTGGCCGCGCGGCGCGTGACGCACCGGGCCGTGACCGAATCGGCGGTTACACAGCAGTTCGTCGACTCACTTTTTTCGGCGTTCGCGAAGCCCAACGCGCCCGCCGCGACCGTGCTCGTCGCCGAAGATGGCAAGGTGTTCATCGATGCCGCGTACGGCATTCCTCCGCAGCGGAAGTACATGCCGCCCACGACGATTCCGAACTTCCCGCTGCTCGGCCTCTCGGCCGGGCTCAACGCGGCGGTGCTGATCGGCCTCGAGCACGATGGCAAGCTGAAGTTCGGCGACACGTTTCCGGATGGCTCGGGCCAGACGATTCGTGACGTGCTCCTCCAACACGAGCACTCCAACACCACACGCCGGGAGATCGTCTCGCTGATCGCCGCGAAGGGCAGTGGGTCGTACGCGCAACAGATCAGCCGACGGATCTACGCGCCGATCGGGATGCACAAGACGGTTGCCGATTCAGCGACCGGTGAGTTCCAGTCGAACGTTGACGAGCTCTACCGCTGGGAACTCGGCCTCACCTCCACGCCCGCGTTCCGCGAGGGGGCGTTCGGGTGGAGACTCGATACCTACAGAGGGTTGCCACGCGAGAGCGAGTTCGGCACGAGCGATGGCAAGCGCAACGCTTTCATGCGGTTTCCTTCGAGACATGCGGCGATCATCATCCTGACGGCGAGCCCGACGGCGGACACGCAAGCGATGGCAGACCGGATTGCGGACAGGCTGTTCAGCGGGGGGCGGTGAGATTTCGACCCGGTGCGCTGGGGTTGAGGGG
>JBIOHR010000263.1:0-3508 GCA_044449085.1 Gemmatimonadales bacterium
ACTCAACTCTCTTTCTCAACTGCCTCTCCCCCCCGCGCACACTCAGCACCGCAGTGAATCTTCTCGCCCACGCACCCTCTTTCACCACAGCCGACGCCGAGCGTATCGCGCGCGAGCTGTATGGCGTCGATGCGACCGCGAGCCCGTTGACGAGCGAGCGCGACCAGAACTTCCGCCTGCGCTCGGGCAGCGGCAGCGCGTACGTCCTGAAGATCGCGAACTCGCTCGAGGACGCGCGCTTTCTCGACGCGCAGCGGCTGGCGATGAACGCGGCCAACGGCCACACCGGACTCTGTCCGGTCGTCCTCCCGCTGCCCGATGGCCGGTGGATGGGTGAGGTGCAGGCACCGTCGGGAACGCGGCATGGCGTACGTCTCGTGACTTTCATTCCGGGGCGGCCGGCCGGCGAGGTTCGCCATCACACCGCGGCATACCGCCGCGACCTCGGCCGGTGCGTCGGGGCGCTCGACCGCGCGCTGGAGGGGTTCGATCATCCGGCCGCGCACCGCGAGTTCCACTGGGACCTCGCGCGCGGCGTGGCGACATGCCGCGCGAGCCTCTCTCTCGTGCACAACCGCGAGATGCGCGAGCTCGTCACCGCGCTGGTCGACGCATGCGATCGCGACGTGTCGCCGCTCGTCGCATTTCTCCCATGCAGCGTGATCCACAACGACGCCAACGATTTCAACGTGATCGTGCGCGACGACGGCGACTTGTATGCGAAGCGTCAGCGCGTCGCGGGGATCATCGACTTCGGTGACATGGTCCACAGCTGGACCGTGGGCGATCTCGCGGTCGCGGCGGCGTACGCGGCGCTCGGCGCACGCGATCCGCTCGCCGCTGCCGCCGATGTCGTTGGCGGCTACCACGCGGAGCGTCCTCTGTCCGACATCGAACTCGGTGCGCTGTTTGGCTTGATCCGCCTGCGCCTCTGCACGAGCGTCGTGATGGCGGCCGTGCAGCTGCAGCAGCGCCCGGACGACGCATATCTCGCGGTCAGTCAGCCACCGATCGCGCGCGTGCTGCCCATGCTGGCCCGCGTCAACCCGCGCTTTGCCGAAGCGACCTTCCGGCATGCGTGCACGATGCAACCCGCGGCGTCGTCACTGGCTGTGCAGTCGTTCATCAATGCAAACGCGGCGGGCTTCGCGCCGGTACTCGGCGCGCCGCTCGATGCGAGGGCCCTGATGCACCTCCCGCTGGACATTGCGAACCCCATCATCAGCGGCGATCCCGCGCAGAACAGCGAACCGCTCGTGACTGAGCGCGTGTTCGGCGCGATGAAAGCGCGCGGAGCGAACGTGGCGTTCGGCGGTTATGGCGAGGCACGTCTCGTCTATGCATCGCCCGCTTTCGCCGATCGCGTCGCGACACCGGGCGAGCGCCGCACCGTGCACCTGGGCGTCGATCTTTTTGCGCCGGCGGGAACGGCGGTGCACGCGCCGCTTGACGGTGTGGTCGCCGCCGCGGCAAACAACGCGGCGTGGCTCGACTACGGGCCTGTGATCATCCTCGAGCACGAAACGGACGAAGGCGTCCCGTTCTTCACCCTCTATGGGCACCAGAGCGTGGAGTCGCTCAAGGGGATGACGCCCGGACGCCGGATTGCGAAGGGAGAACGGATCTCGACGTTCGGCACGCCCGACGTGAATGGCGGCTGGACTCCCCATCTCCACTTCCAGCTGATGACCGATCTCCTCGACCTCGGTACCGACTTTCCGGGCGTCGCCCGGCCGTCGCAGCGCGATGTCTGGCTGTCGTTCTGTCCCGACCCGTCGGTCCTGCTCGGCATTCCGCGGGAACTGCAGCCAGTGCGCGCGCCGACGATGGCCGAAACGCTGCACACGCGACGAGAGCATCTCGGCCGCAACCTGAGCATCGCGTATCGCGAGCCCGTGAAGATCGTGCGCGGCGCGGCGCAGTACCTGTTCGACGACCAGGGCCGCCGGTACATAGATGCGTACAACAACGTGCCGCACGTCGGGCATGCGC
Organism: Gemmatimonadales bacterium; assembly: GCA_044449085.1. Classification (GTDB taxonomy): domain Bacteria; phylum Gemmatimonadota; class Gemmatimonadetes; order Gemmatimonadales; family Gemmatimonadaceae; genus Fen-1231. The sequence continues at coordinate 1,993 of JBIOHR010000263.1, forward strand.
ACCCGCGCGTCGCGCGCGCGGCGAGCGAACAGCTCTCGGTGCTCAACACCAACACGCGCTACCTGCACGACGCGGTGAATGTATTTGCCGAACGGCTGTGCGCCACGCTTCCGGCACCGTTGAGCGTGTGCTGGTTCGTGAACTCGGGGAGCGAGGCGAACGAGCTCGCGCTGCGGCTCGCGCGGGCGCACACGCGACAGCGCGACATGATCGTGCTCGACGCTGCGTATCACGGGAACAGTACGACTCTCATAGATATCAGCCCGTACAAGCACGCTGGGCCCGGCGGGGAGGGAGCGCCCGGCTGGGTGCACACGGTGCCGATCCCCGATGTGTACCGCGGCGAGTTTAAGGCGAGCGATCCGCGCGCGGGCGAGAAGTATGCGGCTCATGTGGAGCGCGCGGCGGCACGCATTGCCGCCGGTGGCCGCCGGTTGGCGGCGTACATCGCCGAGTCGCTGCCGAGCGTGGGCGGGCAGATTGTATTTCCGTCCGGGTATCTCGCGGCGGTGTACCGGCACGTGCGTGCAGCCGGCGGGGTTTGCATCGCCGACGAAGTACAGACCGGCTACGGTCGCATCGGCACGCACTTTTGGGGGTTCGAGCAGCAGGGTGTCGTGCCCGATATCGTTGTGCTCGGCAAGCCGATGGGGAACGGGTATCCCATTGGTGCGGTGATCACGACGCCGGAGATCGCGGCGAGCTTTGATAACGGAATGGAGTTCTTCAGTACGTTCGGGGGGAGTACGGTTTCGAGCGCGGTCGGACTTGCGGTGCTCGGCGTTGTGCAGGATGAGCAACTGCAGAGCCATGGGCGAACGGTTGGCAGTCGCATGCTTTCGGCATTAAGTCCATTAGTGGACAAATACGAGCTCGTTGGCGATGTGCGCGGGTCCGGACTGTTTCTCGGCGTGGAGCTCGTGCGCGACCGCACGACGCTGGCGCCCGCTGCCGACGAAGCGTCGTATGTCTCCAACCGGATGCGCGAGGAGGGAATCCTGCTCGGCACCGACGGGCCGTTTCACAACGTGGTGAAGATCCGCCCGCCGATGCCGTTCTCCAGCGATGACGCCGACGAGCTCGTCGCTACCTTCGACCGGATACTTACAGAGCTACAGTGAGCGCGCGTCCGGTGAACGTCGCCTCGGTGGTTTTCGCCGATCCCGCCACCCGGAAGACGATCTTGCGCGGAAGTCCGCGCTGTTGCGATGCAGGTGCGAGGCGCAGCGTGAGGCGCCGAGACGCATCGTGCCACGCCATCACCACGCTCATGGATTTGCCGCGGCGATAGTCGAACGAGTTGCCGTCGTCCTCGTACCAGCGCGACTCGCCGTCAGCGCCGGGGTACACCACCATTTCCAGCGGCCCGTCGCTCGGCTCCGCGGTGTACTGCTTCACCGGCCCCATCGGGATCACGGCGCCGGCGCGCACGTAGAGCGGCGTCGTCGCGAGATCCACGGCGCGGTCGATCTCGCGGAAACCTTCCACGCGCTCTTCGGTCCAGAAGTCATGCCAG
>JBIOHR010000264.1:0-3502 GCA_044449085.1 Gemmatimonadales bacterium
ACTCCCACTCGAACTCACTCTCATCCCTCAAACTCGCTCTGAGTTTGCTCCAACTCATCCCTCTGACTCACACTCGTCTCTCATACTGAACTCCCACTCACTCTCTTCGAAATGATGAAGGAACTGGCTGCCGCCGGTATCGGGTTGTCGCTCTCCGCTTCCGCGGCGGCGCTGCAGGCGCAGGACCGCTCGCAGTCGCGGTCGATGGTGATCTCGAAGTCCGGGATCGTCGCGAGCGAGAGCGTGCTCGCGTCGCAGGTGGGCGCCCGGATTCTCGAGCACGGCGGCAACGCCATCGACGCTGCCGTCGCGACCAACGCGATGATGGGACTCGTCGCGCCGATGAACGACGGCGTGGGCGGTGACCTGTTCGCGATCGTCTACGATGCGAAATCGGGGAAACTCTACGGCCTCAACTCGTCCGGCTGGGCGCCGGCCGGGCTCACGCCCGAGTTTCTGAAATCCCAGGGCATCACCGGGATGCCGCAGCACGGCATCAACTCGGTGACCGTTCCGGGCGCCGTCGACGGCTGGGACAAGCTGCTCACGCGGTTCGGCAAGATGAAGTTCGCCGACGTCCTCGCTCCCGCCATCGCGTACGCCGACGAAGGCTTTGCCGTGGGCGAAGTGGTCCACGCCTTCTGGCGCGACAGCGAGAACGCGCTGAAGGCCGATCCCGCCACGGCGAAGACCTACTTGATTGACGGGCACGTTCCCGCCGTCGGCGAGAATTTCCGGAACCCGGACCTCGCGTGGACATACCGTCAGATCGCGGCCGCCGGGCGCGGCGCGTTCTACACGGGCGACGTCGCGCAAAAGATTCTCGCGACATCGAGAGCGCACGGCGGCGCGATGACCGCTGCCGACCTCTCCGGGTTCAGCGGCGAATGGGTGGACCCGATCTCAACGCAGTATCACGGGTGGACCGTCTACGAGCTTCCGCCCAACGGCCAGGGGATCGCCGCGCTCGAGATGCTCAACATCATGGAGACCTTTCCGCTCGCGGAGTACGGTCACAACTCGGTGCGCTCGCTGCACACAATGATCGAGGCGAAGAAGCTCGCGTATGCGGACATGATCCGCTTCGACGCCGATCCGAAGTTCGCGATGATTCCGGTGGACGGGCTCAAGTCGAAGGCGTTCGCCAGGACGCGCGCCGCGCTGATCGACGCGGCGAAGGCCAACTGCAGCGTCGACGCCGGCACGCCGCCCGGTACCGACCGCGGCACCACGTACCTCAGCGTCGTCGACCGCGATGGCAACATGGTCTCGCTGATCCAGAGCAACTTTGCCAGCGTCGGCTTCGGGTCCGGTCTCGCCGTCGGCGGCGCCGGCTTCGCGCTGCAGAATCGCGGCGGGCTCTTCACGCTCGAGCCGGGACACCCCAACGTCCTCGCGGCACACAAGCGGCCGGTGCACACGATCATCCCGGCATTCATGGAGAATGGGGACACGCGCATCGCGTTCGGGATCATGGGCGGCTGGAACCAGGCGCAGGCGCACGCGCAGTTCGTATCGAACCTCGTGGATTTCGGAATGAACATCCAGGGCGCGATCGACGCACCGCGCTTCTCCAAGGAAACCTTCCCGGGCTGCGACGTGAACATGGAGTCGAGGATCCCCGAGAAGATCCGCGCCGGGCTCGCCGCGCTCGGCCACCAGCTGGTGATGCGCGGCGATTATTCCGCGACGCGCATGGGCTCGGGCCAGGCCGTGATGCGTGACTTCGCGGCCGGCATCAATTTCGGCGCGTCCGATCCGCGGAAGGACGGAGCCGCCGTGATGGAGCTGCATCGAACGCCGTGAAACTCGAAACTGCGATGGAAGAGTAGGATGAAAGATGGAAACACACTGCGTCATCCCCAAGCACGAGGACATGAAATGAAGACGAGTCGTTGGATTCCGGCGATCGCGATGTGCACGGCGGTGCTGATTGCGTCGCGAGCGAAAGCCCAGGGCACCGCGCCAACCGAGGCAAATCAGGCTCGAAACGCGAACCGTCCTGCGGCGAGCGCGGAAGACCCCTCGATGAAGGAAGAATCGTCGACCACCGAACATTCCATTCGCGTCGGCGGTCAGCTCATTCCTTATAAGGCGACCGCGTTCACCATCCAGATCAAGAACCCGGCAGGCGAACCGATCGGCCTCATGTACGCCGTCGCGTACACGCGCAGCGACGTGAAGGACCTCACCACCCGCCCGGTTTCATTCTTCTACAACGGCGGCCCGGGGTCGGCGTCGATGTGGCTGCACATGGGCGCGTTCGGCCCGCGTCGCGTTTCCACGCCGGACGGCGTCTTCACGGCGCCAGCACCGTACAAGCTCGTCGACAACACCGAGAGCCTCATCGACAAGACGGACATGGTATTCATCGACGCGATGGGCACGGGCTACAGCCGCATCGTCGGCAAGGGAAAGCCGTCCGACTTCAACGGCATCGACGAGGACATGGACTCGTTCGGCCAGTTCATCAACAGTTATATCAATCGCAACGACCGCTGGAACTCGCCGAAGTTTCTCATGGGTGAGAGCTATGGCACGTTCCGCTCGGCGGCGCTCGGCAATTACCTGCAGAACCGGTACTCGATGCATCTCAATGGCATCGTGCTGATCTCGTCCGTGCTCGACCTGTCGTCGATCACGTTCGGCGAAGGCGACGACCGCGTCTACGAGTACTACCTGCCGAGCTATGCGGCGGTCGCGTGGTATCACAAGGCGCTCAAGAACCGGCCGGCGAACCTCGAGGCGTTCGTCGAGGAAGCGCGGCAGTATGCGAAAGGCGACTACGCCGCGGCGCTGTTCAAGGGTGACAAGATCACGCCCGCCGAAGCGACTGCCGTTGCGAAGAAGCTCTCGTATTTCACGGGCCTCCCCGAGGACTATCTCGTGAAGGCGCATCTCCGCGTGACGCTCGGCCAGTTCAACGTCGAGCTGCTGCGCGACCGGGGTCTGACGGCGGGGCGCATCGACGCGCGCTTCACCGGCTACACACAGGACCTGCTCTCGGAGAATGCCCAGGGCGATCCGGAAGGGCCGGCGGTCGGTGGCGCGTTCACCGCGCTGCTCAATGAATACAACCACGACGAACTGAAGTTCGGCACGGACCAGAACTACAACAACACGAGCAATGGATTCGGCGGCTGGAACTGGACGCGTGGCGGCCGTGGCGGGCGCGGCGGCGGATTCCCCGGTGCGCCGAACGTTTCAGGCGACCTCGCACAGGCGATGATCACGAATCCGCGCCTGTTGGTGGAAGTGGAGAACGGCTACTACGACATGGCGACGCCGTTCTTCGCGACCGAGTTCACGATGGACCATCTCGAACTGCCCGACGCGCTCAAGGATCACGTGCAGAACAAATACTACGAGTCAGGTCACATGATCTATCTCAACGACGCGAGCCGGGTGAAGCTGCACAACAACATTGCGGCGTTCGTGGACAAGGCGACGAAAGCGGTGGCGCAGTAGGGAAAGGCGATGGAAGATGAAAGATGGAAGATGG
>JBIOHR010000265.1:0-3472 GCA_044449085.1 Gemmatimonadales bacterium
GAGAGGAACCCATATCGGCTCATCGGCTGGCTCTTGCGATCGAAGGCGAGGACGTCGGCGTGGCTGGTACACGGGCTGCAACCGCTCGGCGGCACGAACCCCCAATATGCGAGCAGCACATTTTCGGTCGCATTCTTCGGCGCGAGCGCCGGCCCCGAGTCGTCGAGAATATCCACCCGCGTTCCGAACGCCCGCGCCACGTGATCGAACATGAGAAAGGTGCCATATCCTCCGGCGCTGGTGCCGGCGATCCACACGTGCTTGGCGCCGGCGAAGGTCGGAACGACGCGCGCGAGAAAGAGGTCGAGATCGCGCGCGCCCCAGAAATAGGTCGGCTTGACCGCGCCATTGACCATCAGATCCTTCTCGAGGGTGCCGGAGTGGAGATCGCCCGTGCAGTAGGGCACGTACACCATATTGAGCGCGGCGAACGGATTGCCCGCGTGTCCCCGATTGAGGATCGGATAATTACGCTGAACCGCGTTCTGGAAGGTGGTGCTGTCATACCCGGCGACGTTGTTCGCCGTCGGCATCGGCCCCCAGCAGTTATCGCCGGTGCTGCACGAGCCGCCGCCTTCGAAATAGAAGAGCACGTTGGTCGCGCCCGCGTGCGGATTGATCGCGATGCCGGTCGGCGTCCCCGAAGCGCACTTCGAATCGGGAAAATCGACCCACGTCCACTGATCCGCCGGCGCCTGTATCGGCTGCCCCCCGTCGCTGCCGCTCCCGCCGTCGCTGACGACGTTCCCGTCGCCCCCCATCGCCGCGTCGCCCGGCGCGGTGCCGTGGCTGCCGCACCCGACGCTGAGCACCGTCGCGAAAAGCATGATTCGCCTACGCCAAACGTTCACTGTCACGCGATCCATCATCACCGTTCGACGCTCGCCCGGCAAAAAGGTAAAACGGAAATCACTCAGCCCGCGACCGCGTGATGCGAGCCAACCAGCCCGCGCTCGCGCCGAGGCTCCATCGGTCAGGGCAGCGCGACGCCGGTCAATCGACCGAGCTCGCCGACGAGCTGATCTTGATAGGCGACCTCCATCGCCTCGCGCGCCGGCTGCCGCTGCCGGAGTTGATAGAAGTAGCGACCGCTCACCCTCGCCTCCGGCTCGTTGCTGACGGCCAGCCAGCTCTGCGTCCGCTGTCCAGTATCGATGTCGACCGGCGCCGACGAGCCGCCCATCTTGGTGCGGGCCCAACCAGGATCGACGGCATTACACAGGACCTCGGGCCAGCGCCGCGCCAGCGCGAACGCGAGCGCGACCAGGTAGAGCTTGCTCTCGGCGTAGGCGCGCGCGGAATCCCACGGCCGCTTCACCCAGTCGAGGTCGTCGAGCGGCCCCTCGCCGCCGTAGTGCGTGCCGCTGCTGAGGTAGACCAACCGATCGGGCCGCTTCATCAGCGCGGTCAATAGGTACGGCGCGAGCGTGTTGACCGCGAGGATCGTCGCGTGGCCCTCCGGCGTCGAGCCGCGAGCTCGCTCTTGATAGATGCCGGCGTTATGGATCACCGCATCCATCCGCCCGATCGCGTTGACCTGGTCTGCGAGGCGCCGCGTCTCGGCGGCGCTCGCGAGATCGCCAACCACCACGCCTAGGGATCGAGGCGCCAGATCGGCGAGCGCCGACGCGCGCTCCTTGGATCGCGCGTGCAGCACCACCTCGTGACCCTCCTCGAGCAGCGACTGCGCCGCCGCACGCCCGAGCCCGTCGGTGCTGCCGGTGATGAAGATCCGCGCCATCGCCAGCTCCTTTCGTGCCGTCTCGTTTCAGCGATCGACGAGCGCCATATTCTCCGCGCTATAGCGCTCGCCCTCGATCTTGATTCGTGACGAGGCTTCGTCGATCTCGCGGAGGTCGTCGGCCGTGAGCTCGAGGTCGACCGCGGCGAGGTTCTCTTCCAGCCGCTGAAGCTTGGTGGTGCCGGGAATCGGCACGATCCAGGGCTTGCGCCCAAGCAGCCAGGCGAGCGCGATCTGGGCCGGCGTGGCCTGCTTCTTCGCCGCGATCCGCTTGAGCAGATCGACGATCGCGAGGTTCGCCTTCCGGTGCTCCGGCGAGAAACGCGGCACCGTATTCCGGTAGTCATGGGGATCGAGCTTGGTCTGCTCGTCGAACGCGCCGGTGAGAAATCCCCGGCCGAGCGGGCTGAACGGAACGAAGCCGATTCCGAGCTGCTCCAGAGCCGGGAGGATTTGCGCCTCCGGGTCGCGGGTCCACAGCGAATACTCGCTCTGAAGCGCAGTGACCGGCACGACCGCGTGGGCGCGGCGGATATTTTCCACGCCCGCCTCCGAAAGACCGAAGTGCTTCACCTTACCTTCGGCGATCAGGTCCTTGATCGTCCCCGCCACGTCCTCCATCGGGACCTTCGGGTCGACGCGATGTTGGTAATAGAGGTCGATCGCGTCGACGCGCAGGCGCTTGAGGGACCCTTCGGTGAGACGACGAATCAGCTCGGGACGGCTGCTCACCCCGCCGCGATGCTCGCCGGTCTCCGGATCGAGGTTGAAGCCGAACTTGGTCGCGATCACGACCTGCCCGCGATACGGCTCGAGCGCCTCGCCGACCAGCGCTTCGTTCTTGAACAAGCCGTAGATCTGCGCGGTGTCGAAGAAGGTCACGCCGCGCTCGACGGCGGCGCGAATCAGCGCGATCGCCTGCTGCTTCTCCGTCGGTCGACCGTAACTTTGCGACAGGCCCATTGCGCCGTAGCCGAGCGCCGAGACCTTCAGGTTCTGTCCGAGCGTGCGCGTCTTCATGATTCGCTGTCCCATGTTCTTCACTCCGCCTTCAAAGACGCCATATCGATCGAGAAGCGATATTTTACGTTCGAGCTGAGCAGCCTCTCGTAGGCCTCGTTCACCTTCTGAATCGGAATCACCTCCACGTCGGCGGTGAGGTTGTGCGTGCCGCAGAAATCGAGCATCTCCTGCGTCTCGGCGAGCCCGCCAATGAGCGAGCCGGAGAGGGTGTGGCGACCGGGAATCAGCGAGAACGCAGCGACGGCGAGCGGCTTCGACGGCGCGCCGACCAGGGTCAGGTTCCCGTCGCGGCGAAGCAGGTTGAGGTACGCGTTCAGGTCGTGCTCGGCCGAGACCGTGTCGAGAATGAAGTCGAAGCTGCCGGCCTGCTTTTGCATCTCGTCGCCATTCTTCGAGACCACGACCTCATCGGCGCCGAGCCGAAGCGCGTCGTCCTTCTTCTTCACCGACGTCGTGAACACGACCACCTGCGCCCCGAACGCGTGCGCGAGCTTGACGCCCATGTGGCCGAGCCCGCCCAGCCCGACGACGCCGACCTTCTTGCCCTTGGTCACGTTCCAGTGCCGCATCGGCGAGTAGGTCGTAATTCCCGCGCAGAGGAGCGGCGCCACCGCGGCCGGCGTCAGGTTCGACGGCACCCGCAGCACGAAGTGCTCGTCGACGACAATGCTCTCCGAGTAGCCGCCGTAGGTGAACCCGCCGAGGTGC
>JBIOHR010000266.1:0-3444 GCA_044449085.1 Gemmatimonadales bacterium
TACGAGCAGCTGTTCGCGGTCAGTTATTCGGACGAGCTGTTTTTATCGTGCGGATTCGAGAGGGCGGAGCTGGCGAAGTACCCGGAGAAAATCGCGCGGTATGCGAAGCTGGATAAGACGGAGTTGGAGGTGGGTGAGAAGCATTGCTTCATGAAGAAGCTGGGATGACAGCGAGCGGCGCTCGGGCCATGAGATGCCGGGCGCTCTGTTCCCTGCTCGTCGTCGCATGCGGGGCCGCATGCGTCTCAACTCACGGGCCGCAGCAGGTCGTCGTGCGTTCAGCCGACAACGGAACTCCCGGCAACGAGTATGACGCCTGCGGCACCTCACCATTGAAGGAAACGCTCGGACGACAATGGGGCGGCGACGGCACGACGCTCGCCGACGAGTCGCATCCATTCGTGATCAGTGGAGTGATCACTACGAGGTCGAACACGCCCCTCGACGGTGCAAACGTGACCATCGACTCGCGAAATGTGTCCGTCGGCACCGATCGCGCCGGGCTATTTCGGATCCGCGCCCTGCCTGCCGGCCGATACTTGATGCGCGTACGCGCGATCGGATACGAGCCGCGGACCGACTCGATCCAAGTTTCAGCCGCTGCCGGAGCGCGCATACAGCTGGCGCTTGAGGAGGATCTGAACGGATCGACGCGCTGCGCACGCATTCCGTTTCACCGCCATTTGGATCGCGCGCCGGCCACTCCTGGTCCATGGGGACACTGGCTGTTCTACTTGCACAGTGACGTCACGGAAGATCCCGGCGCAGACCCCAGCGCGCGCGCCCGTCCGTTCATGACCGACTATCGCATCGTCTGGCTGCTTGAGCATGCAGGTTTCGATTTGGTGAGCGGCGCGGGACTGCCGTTCATCAACTCGTCGCGGTACGCCGACTCGATCGTCTCCCAAATCCACCGGCTGACGGCTGGCGGAGTGCCGCCGCAAAACATCGCGGTGCTGGCGGACTATAGAAGTTCCGCCGTCGAAATGCTGGTGTCAGCACGGCTCCCGGACCGCGAGATTCGCTACATCCTCGTCGCGGGATGCACCAAGGCGATGGCAAAGTTGCCGACGCCCCGCCTTCACGGTCGAATCCTTTCCATCGTCGATCGCACGGACTCGCTCGACACCTCGTGCAAGTCGGTGCTGAGGCGATCTCAGGACTCCGACAGGTCCAGCGAGTTGGTGCTCGACACCGGCCTCGGCTATCGAGCCTTCTTTCAGCCATCCGCCGTTTGGATGCGGCCGGCGGTCGAGTGGGCAATTTTCGCGCGCTAGAGTTGAGGGTCGCCTGATACCCGCCGCGAGTCCCTTCCTGTTCGAGCATTCCCCGTGCCTGGGCGAGCGAGTGTCGCCCGAGTGACGGCCGGATCCAGGTTAGCCGGCAGTGAAGACGACGGAGTATTTCCGCCATGTGCGTACGCGTCCGGACCGTATCCGCATCCCGAATGCATGGATAGAGCGCGCAATCCGCGATGCGACCGCCGAGCGAGTTCAATCGGACGGCCGAGTCCGCTGATGGGCGTATATTGAGGAGGAACGGCGCTACCTGCGGTGCTGCTCGCGGACCGCGAAACGGTCCACAACGCCTTCTTCGACCGGCGGTTCACTCCATGAAAGTCAAATACTTTCGCGATACCGACACGGCGCTGTTCGAGTTTGCTGACCGGCCAGTCGAGGAGACGCGCGAGATCACGGAGAATGTGATCGTTGACCTCGACAAGGACGGAAACCTGGTCAACATGACCATCGAACACGCGGCTCGCGTGGCGTCCCTGCCCGGGATCAGTCTCGAAGAAATCGGCGCGGGCGCGGCGTAACCAGGACGCCGCTTCGGCTCACTCCTCCCGCAACGCGATCGCCGGATCGAGCCGCGCCGCCCGCCGCGCAGGGATCCAGCTCGCGACCGTAGCCGTAAGCAACAGCAGCGCTCCCGCCAACAAGAGCGAAATCGGATCGGTCGGCTTCACGGAATAAAGCAGCGTCGACAGCTCCCGCGTGAGCGCGACCGCGCCGGCAACGCCGACCGCCACGCCGATCACCGCATCCACCAGCGCGCGCCGCACCACCATCCGCCGCACGTCGCTCGGCTGCGCACCGAGCGCGAGCCGCAATCCGATTTCCCGTGTGCGCAACGCGACGAGGAACGCGACCACGCCGTAAATCCCCATCGTCCCGATCGCCAGCGCCACCACCGCCGCGATGCTCAGCAGCAGCACCGTGAACGTCGTCCGCGCCTCGGCGTCCTGCAGCAACGACGTCAGCGGCGTAAGGCGATACACCGGCAGCGCGGGCGCCACCGAGTGCACGGCGTTCCGCACGCCCGCCGCAGCATCGGCGGCATTCCCGGATGTGCGCACCACAAGCGAATAGTCGCGCGGCGACCACGCCTTGCCGTTGACCGCCGTCGACACGATCTGGTTGTACACCTCCGCCACCGCGGGCTTCGCCAGCCCCGCATCGTGCGTGCTCCCCACCACGCCGACGATCGTCGACCACGGATCGATCGGGTTCATCTTGATGCGCTTCCCAATCGCGTCCGCTGCGGTCCAGTACTTGAGCGCGAATGCTTCGCTCACGATCACTTCGCGCGGCGCCTTGGCGCGGTCGAGCGACGGATCGGGATCGGCAAACAATCGCCCCGCAACCAGCGGAATGCCCATCGCGCGGAAATAGTCCGGCGTCGCGAACATCATCGGAAAGACACTCGGAATCTGCCCCGGCTCGCGCGGATGGTCTTCAACCAGCACCGCGCTGTCCGCCGTGTACTGCTCGTCGAGCGGCAGGCGGCTCGCCGCGCCCGCACTCGTCACGCCGGGCACGGCGCGCAGCGCACGCAGTGTGGCCACGACGGTCGCCGCCGCGTCACCCGTAGCGGGATACGCCGCGGCCGGCATCGCGAGCCTGAACGCGAGCGCGTGATCTGCGTCAAAGCCAGGGTTCACCGCACTGAGCCGTTCGAAGCTGCGCGCAAAGAGCGCCGCGCCCGACACGAGCACGAGCGCCAGCGCGACCTGCGAAACAACGAGAGCGCGCCGCACGGTGTGACGCACGCGTGAGCCGGTCGCGCTCCGTCCGTCCGCTCCCATCAATGAAGTCAGCGACGCACGGCTCGAGCGGAACGCCGGGAGCGCGCTCACGGCGATCGCGGCAAGGCACGACACCACTATCGTGAAGGTCACGACGAACCCGTCCACGTGAATCTCGCCGAGCCGCGGAATGCTCGCGCCCATCGGTATCTGCTGGAGGAAGCTCACGCCAAGCACCGCGAGCGCGATGCCAAGCACACCGCCCACTCCGGAGAGCACGAGCGCCTCGCCAAGGGAGGTCTGGAGAAGGATCATCCGCCCGGCACCCAGCGCGCGGCGCACCGCGAACTCACGCTGGCGCCCTTCCGCGCGCGCCAGGAAAAGATTCGCGACGTTCGCGCACGCGAGCAGCAGCA
>JBIOHR010000267.1:0-3430 GCA_044449085.1 Gemmatimonadales bacterium
CCGGCACGGGTGAAAGTGTCCTGGCCGTCATCTTCCATCCTCCATCTTGCATCGTAGTTCCCGGTCTTCGGTCTTCGGTCGTCGGTCTTCGGTCGTCGGTCCTGGGTCGTCGGTCCCGGGTCTTCGGTCCATTGCGCCGCGGCCTCAGTCCGCGTACAGTCAGTCCATACTGAACGAAGTAAACGCACAATCCCTCCCGCCGCCGCATGCCGTCCCGCGATCACGAATGGTTCGTCGCTGAAATGGGCCTCACGTTCGAGGCCGACGGCTTCACGCGCATCGGCGGGCGCCTCTTCGGGCATCTCCTCCTCGCGGACCGCCCCCTCTCGCTCGACGAGATCGCAGGGACGCTGAGCGTCAGCAAGGCCAGCGTGAGCACCGACGCGCGCCGGCTCTTCGAAAAAGGCGTGGTCGTCCGCAGCGGCAAACCCGGCGACCGCCGCGACTACTGGCAGATCGCGCCCGACTTCTTCGCCAGCCTCATGGAGTACCGGGTCGAGCGCTGGCGCCGGCTCAACTTGGTGGTGGGGGAGCTCAAGCGCCGGTCTCCGGCGCCGAACCCCGCCGTCCGTGCCCGGCTTCGGTACATGGAAGATGTCTATGCCTACATCTCGGGCCGCGTGGACGACGCGCTCGAGTCATGGCGCTCGCGCCACCTGACCAGGCCTGGGCGCCGGCGCAAGCCGTCGCGCGGCAAGCGGCTCGCCAAGCCGGCGCGCGCACCGAAGGCCGCGCGCAAGCCGCCGGTCCGGGCCAGCGCCCGCTGATGGACACTGCCACCCACGCGGCCGAGCCCGCGCAGTCGCACAAGTACGTCATCGCCTTCGCAGTGGTGCTCGCCGCGCTCCTGCAGGTCATCGACAGCTCCATCGTGAACGTCGCGCTCCCGGACATGATGGGGAACCTCGGTGCGTCGCTCGACGAAATCGCCTGGGTTTCCACGGGCTACATCCTCGCGAGCGTCGTCGTCATGCCGCTCACCGGGTGGCTCGGCGGCATGTTCGGGCGCAAGCGGTATTTCGTGGGCTCGATCATTCTCTTCACGATGTCGAGCTTCTTCTGCGGCGCCGCGCACTCGCTCGGGCTGCTCATCTTCTGGCGCGTGGTGCAGGGAGTCGGCGGCGGCGCGCTCATGACCGTGTCGCAGGCCGTGCTGCTCGAGACCTTCCCGCCCGAGGAGGCGGGTATGGCGATGGCGCTGTTCGGCCTGGGTGTCATGGTCGGCCCGACCATCGGCCCCACGCTCGGCGGCTGGATCACCGACAACTACAGCTGGCCCTGGATCTTCTACATCAACGTGCCGCTCGGAATCCTCGCGGCGTTCATGATCGGGACGTACGTGCACGACTCCAGGCATCAGAAGCGCTCGGCTTCGGTCGATTACACCGGCATCGGGCTGTTGATCGTTTGCGTGTCTTCGCTCCAGTACCTCCTGGAATACGGCGAGCGCGACGACTGGTTTGCGTCGAAGCTGATGATCGCGCTGGCGATCATTGCGGCCGCAGGCGGCGTCGGTCTCGCGTGGCGCGAACTCACCACCGAGCATCCGGTCATCGACTTCCGCGTCCTCCGCCACCGGCCGATGTGGGTCGGGACGGTGCTCGGCATCGTGATGGGCGTCGGCCTCTATGCCTCCGTGTTCACGCTCCCCGTGTTCATGCAGAACAACCTGCGCATGACGGCCGAACAGACGGGGATCGTCCTGCTCCCGGGCGCGCTCGCCACGGCAGTATCGATGTGGGTCGTTGGAAAACTCACGACGAAGTTCGACGCGCGCCTGTTGATTGCGATCGGAGCCGGGACATTCGCGCTGGCGATGTGGCAGCTTTCGGAGATCACCAGCGACAGCGGGAGCGGAAACTTCATCGAGCCGCTGATCCTGCGCGGGATCGGGCTGGGACTCATGTTCGTGCCGCTCACGACGCTCACTCTCGCCGACCTTCCGCGCGGCGAGCTGCCGCAGGCCACGGGGCTGTACAACTTCTTCCGCCAGCTCGGCGGGTCGCTCGGGATTGCGGGCGTGGCGACGATCGTTTCGCACGACACCATCCAGGCGAAGGCGACGCTCACGGCGCACGTGACCATGATGGACCCGGGGAGTCTCGGCCGCGTGACGATGCTCGCCCGCGGGTTCGCGGCGCGTGGCGCCGACGCAGGGACGGCCATGCGGCGCGCATACGCCGTGCTGGACCGCGAAATCCTGGGGCAGGCGAGCGTCATTGCGTACGCGCACAGCTACATCATCGCGGCAGGGCTCGTGCTGGCGCTCATCCCGCTCCTCGTGCTCGTGCGGCAGACAAAGAGTGCGCATGCGGCGGAGATGATGCTCGAGTAGTATTTTTCGCGGGTGAATCACACCCGCCAAGTTCCCAGGATCGCCGCGGCGCTCGGCTTGACCGTACGCGCCATGGCTCTCGCCGTGGCCGCGCACACGGCATCAGCCCAGCCGCGTTCCGACACGCTCGCGCGCATCGCGTTCACCAACGCCACGGTCATCGACGGTACGGGCGCGCCGCCGCGCGCCGCCCAGACCATCCTCGTCAGCCGCGGTAGCATCGAGGCGGTGTTCGACACCGGGAGTCGCGCGCTGCCGCGCGGCGTGCGCGTCGTGGACCTCACCGGCAAGTTCGTGATCCCGGGGCTGATTGACTCGCACGTGCACAACGCGACCGATCCCCGGGGCCAGGACGCGGGCGCCGCCGCGAGGCTCGAGCGCGCGCTGCTCGGTGGCCTCACGAGCGTCCGCGACATGGCGGGTGATGCCATCGTGCTGAAAGCACTCGCAAAAACCTCCCGTCGCGCCGACGCGGCCATTCCGCGCATCTACTACGCATCGCTGATGGCCGGGCCGAGCTTCTTCAAGGACCCGCGCAGCGGCGCGTCCGCGCACGGCGGCACGCCCGGCGAGGTGGCGTGGATGAAGGGAATCACGCCGGAGACCGACCTCAAGCTTGCCGTGCGCGACGCAAAGGCCACCGGTGCGACGGCCATCAAGATTTATGCGGACCTCCCCGCGGACCTGGTCGCGAAGATCACGGCCGAAGCGCACCGTCAGGGAATGAAGGTGTGGGCACACTCGACTGTATTTCCGGCCACGGCGGCTGACGAGCTGGACGCCGGCGTCGACGTGCTCTCGCACGCACTATACCTCTATTGGGCGGCAGTCCCGAACCCGCCGCTCCACTACGCCGATCGCGTGCCGGCGAGATCGGCGTACGATTCCGTCGCGCCGGATGGGCCGGCGATGGAAGCGCTGTACGCGAAGATGAAGGCGCAAAACACGGTGCTCGACGTCACGCTTTCGATCCTGCCGCGCTTCGAAGCGACCAAGGGGCCGTCGTTTGGCCTCGTCGATCCGGCGCGCGCCGCGCAGTGGGCATACGACGCGACGCGCGCTGCGCACGCGGCGGGGGTGATCATTTGCGCCGGC
>JBIOHR010000268.1:0-3411 GCA_044449085.1 Gemmatimonadales bacterium
GGCCGACCTCGATTTTCTCATCGCGTTCGCCGGGATCGCGGCGGTCGCCATCGAGAACTCGCAGTTCGGCGAGCGGATCCGCCGCGAGGCGCTGGTCCGCAGCAACTTCGAGCGCTTCTTCACGCCGCACCTCGCCGCGCGCATCGCGAACAGCGCCGACGCCGTGAAGCTCGGCGGCGACAAGCGCCCCGTTGCGGTGCTCTTCTCCGACATCCGCGGCTTCACGCCGCTCTCGGAGACGATGAAGCCGGACGCGCTCGCGAAGCTCCTCACCGAATACTTCACCGAGATGGTCGAATGCGTGTTCCGTCACGGCGGGACACTCGACAAGTTCATCGGCGACGCCGTGATGGCGCAGTGGGGCGCGCCGCTCGGCGAGAGCGACGATGTCGACCGCGCGATGGAAGCCGCACTGGACATGATGCTCGCGCTCGACCAGCTGAACGAACGCTGGACCGCGGCGTCGCGGCCCACGCTCCAGATCGGCATCGGCCTGAACTTCGGCGAGGCGTTCGCGGGCAACATCGGCAGCGAGCGGCGTCTCGAATACACGGTGATCGGCGATACCGTGAACACGGCGAGCCGCCTCTGCTCCGCGGCCGGTCCCGGGGAGATTCTCGTGAGCGAAGAGTTCCGCGCCGCGCTCAAGACGCCGCCGCGCCTCGCCGCCAAGCCGCCGATGGAGCTCAAGGGAAAGAGCCAGCCGGTGCCGGTCTTCGCCGTGGTGCGGTGATCGACACTTTCGCGCCGCCGGGGTACGAGTCGTTTCTCGTGGGGCGCGCGCAGGTGGTGGCGCAGGCGGCGCTCGCCGGCGACGTGCGCGCGGCGATGGCCGGCGCCACCCTCCATGAGTGGGCGGCTCGGCAGCCGGGAGCACAGGCGATGCAGGGACGGGCGACGGCCTGGGCCACTCGCTTCTCGGGCGGCACCGAAGTCGTTGTTCGCCATTCGCGCCACGGTGGACTGCTGGCGCCGATCACCGGGGATCTCTTTCTCGCGCCGACGCGGGCACCGCGCGAGCTCGCGGCCGCGCTGCGCCTCGCCGCGGCCGGCGTGCCGACGCCCAAGGTGCTCGCATACGCGCTGTATCCAGCGATGGGCCCGTTCGCGCGCGCGGACGTCGCCACCGCGCTGCTCAGGGGCATCGCGCTCCCCGAAGCGTGGCCTGTGACACTGACCGTCGACGAGAGCTGGCTGCTGGTGGAAGCGATCGCAACGCTGCTCGCGGCGCTCCGGCAGGCAGGCGCCCACCACCCCGATCTCAATGTGCGCAACGTGCTGATACTCGACCGTCCGGACGCGCCGGCCGCCGCCGTGCTCGACGTGGACCGCGTCGTGTTCGGAGCGCCGGGCGACAGCGGCCTTGCCGCGCAGAATCTGCGGCGGCTGTTGCGCTCGATGGCGAAGGCACACGTCGGGTTCAGGAGGAACCTCACGTCGCGACAGGTACAGCGGTTGCGCGATGTCACGGGAGGCTCATGGTGAGCCGGGTCCCGCTCGATCGCGTCTGCATCGTCATGATGAGCGCCGTCGGCGACGCGGTGCACGTCCTGCCGGTAATCTCGGCGATCAAGCGCGCCAACCCGGCGACGCACATCACCTGGGTATTGCAGCCCGGCCCGGCGACGCTCGTGCGCGGCCATCCGCTGGTGGACGAGATCGTGCTCTTCGACCGCTCGGCCGGGCTGCGCGGGTTCACGGACATTCGCCGCGCGCTGCGCGCCCGGCGGTTCGACCTCGTGATCAACCTGCAGGTCTACTTCAAGGCCGGCATCATCACGTCGTTCACCCGCGCGCCCGTGAAACTCGGATTCGACCGCGCCCGCGCGCGTGATTTCAACTGGATCTTCACGACCGACAAGATCGCGCCGCACGCGATGCAGCACGTGCAGGACCAGTACTTCGAGTTCTGCGACTGGCTCGGCGTTCCGCACGACCGCGCGGCGTGGGGCTTGGGCCCGTGGGCGGGCGAGCACGAGTGGCAGCGCGAGTTCTTTTCGAAGCTCGAGCGCCCGGCCGCGCCGATTGTCGTCGCGACGAGCAAGCCCGACAAGGACTGGATGCCGGAGCGGTGGGCCGAGGTCTGCGACGCGCTGTATGCCGACTTCGGAATGCAGGCGGTGCTCGTGGGCGGGCGGTCGCCGCGCGAGGAGCATGCTGAGCGCGTGATCGTGGCCGCCGCGCGCCACAAGCCGGTCTCGGCGCTCGGATCGGGACTGCGAAAGCTGGTGTCGATCTTCGACGGCGCCGCGCTCGTGCTCTCGCCCGACACGGGCCCGCTGCACATCAGCGTCGCGCTGGACCGCCCCGTGGTTTCCCTGATCGGCTATTCGAACCCGAAGCGCGTGGGACCGTATCGCAAATTTCGCGATCTCATGATCGACGTGTACGGCGATCCGGGCGAGGACTATCCGGTTTCGATGGAGAACCGGACGGGGCGGATGCCGCGGATCCGCGTGCGTGACGTACTCGACAAAATCGAACTCTGGCGGACGAACTACCGCGTCTGAAAGCCATAGGGCGCGCCGACGCGGGCGAGCAACTCGACGAGCCGCCGCAATCCGAGCCCCATCACGCTGAAGTAGTCGCCGTCCACCCGCTCGACGATCGTGGCACCGAATCCCTGGATGCCGTACGCGCCGGCCTTGTCCATCGGTTCGCCGGTCGCGACGTACGAACCAATTTCCTCGTCCGTCACTGCGCGAAAAGTGACGTTCACCGACTCGACCGCTGACTCCGTTCGCGACCCGCGCGCGACGGCGATGGCCGTGAGCACCGTGTGCGTGCGCCCGCCCAGGCGCCTGAGCATGGCGCGCGCCGCCGCCTCGTCCCGCGGCTTCCCGAGCACGTCGCCATCGACGACGACGATGGTATCGGCGGCGATCACCACCGCGTCGGGGTGCCGATCGGCGATCGTGCGCGCCTTCGTGCGCGCGAGGCGCTCTGCGTGCCCGGCAGGCTTTTCGCCGGGGAGCAGTGACTCGTCGATGTCGGCCGGCTCTACATCGTGCGCGATGCCGATGAGCGTCAGCAGTTCGCGGCGCCGGGGCGACGCGGAGGCGAGGAACACCTGTTCGGAATGAATGGTCACTTTTCGAGCCAGAGCGTCACAGGTCCGTCGTTCACGAGTTCGACGTCCATCATCGCGCCGAACTCGCCGGTGGCCACCGTCAGCCCGCGCTCGCGCAGGAGCGCGATGAACTTTTCGTAGAGCGGGATCGCGACCTCGGGGCGCGCGGCATCGATGAAGCTCGGCCGGCGTCCTTTCGCTGCGTCGCCGTACAGCGTGAACTGGCTGACCACGAGCACGGCACCCCCGACGTCCGCGAGGCCAAGGTTCATCTTGTCGTCGGCGTCGCCAAACAGCCGGAGGCCCGCAATCTTGTCGGCCATCCAGGCCAGCTGGTCGGA
>JBIOHR010000269.1:0-3409 GCA_044449085.1 Gemmatimonadales bacterium
CCACAACTTCCGCGAGTTTCTGAAGGAAGTCGGCATCATCGTGCTCGGTGTGCTCATCGCGCTCGGCGCGGAGCAGACGGTCGAGGCACTGCACTGGCGCGCCAAGGTGCACGAGGCAGAACAGGCGATGCGAATCGAGCTCCGTGACGACGATGGACCGCAGGCGTTCACCCGCGCGGCGATAGAAGCATGCCTCGACCATCAGCTCGATACCATTCAAGTCGCGGTGGAAGGTGGACGCGACCGCCGCGCGATCGCAGCTCTCGCAGACGCGTACACACCGCCGACGCGCACGTGGGATGCGGAAGCCTGGCGCACCGCCGTCGCGTCAGATGCAGCGTCGCACACGTCGGCTGATCGCATGGTGACGTGGTCCAAGCCTTATCGGCTGCTGCCGGTGCTCGAAGCGACGAACCTCGCGGAGAACTCGGAGCGAATAGAGCTTCAGCCGACGCGCCGAGCTGGAGGACCGCTCTCAGGTGCCGAGCAGGACCGGATGCTGTCCGCCGTCGCGAGACTTCGCGAGGCGAACCACATGATGGCCGGCTGGTCCCGGGCCACCCTGCTCGGCCTTTCTAGAAACAAAATCGCCGTTGCGCGGGACAATCAGGCGCGCATCCTTGCCGGCTATCGCAATCGATACGGCAACTGCGTCGTCGCGCCGTCATTCAGCGGCGTCGACCCCACCGACCAACTGCGGGATGCGGCGGGTGACAGGCCAGCAACTTCACTCAGTCGCTGAATCTTGTGAGCGCCGATCGGCTTTGAGCATGCGGCCACCCTTGTTCGCGAGAATCTTGCGCGCTGTGAACGCGGGCTCCTTCAGCTCGTGTTCTGATCCTGCTCTCGGACGGGTGGCCACGCTGGCGGTGACGTGCCCGCCCAGTATATTCGCCCGACACGTTTCCCTACTGGCCACTCCAGACGCAGTCATGCCCGACCTCCTCCACGACCAGCTCCAGACCGCGCTCGGACCGGCCTACACGCTCGAGCGCGAGCTCGGCGGTGGCGGGATGTCGCGCGTGTTCGTCGCGCGCGACGAAGCATTGGGTCGTGATGTCGTGGTCAAGGTCATCGCACCGGGGAAGGCGGAGGGGCTCAGTGCTGAGCGGTTCGCGCTCGAGCCGGCGCGCGTTGCACCGCGCACTGCTGTGATCGCTCGATGATCTCGATTCCGGACCGCCTGAGTGCCGCGCTTTCAGATCGCTACACCATCGAGCGCGAGCTTGGCGCGGGCGGCATGGCGACTGTATACCTCGCGGAAGACGTCAAGCATCATCGCAAGGTCGCGATCAAGGTGCTACACGCGGAACTCTCCGCCATTCTCGGACCCGAGCGCTTCCTCAAAGAGATCGAGCTCACGGCGAACCTGCAGCATCCGCACATTCTGCCTTTGTTCGACTCAGGATCCGCTGACGGGCTTCTCTACTACGTGATGCCGTACGTGGAGGGTGAAACGCTCCGGCGCCGGCTCGAGCGCGAGCACCAGCTCCCGATTGCCGACGCGCTACGCATCGCGACCGAGGTTGCCGACGCACTGGAGTACGCGCACAAACGGGGTGTCGTGCATCGCGATATCAAGCCGGAGAACATTCTTCTGCACGATGGCCGCGCGCTCGTCGCGGATTTCGGAATCGCGCTCGCCGTGGAGCAGGCTGGCGGACAGCGGATGACGCAGACGGGTCTCTCGCTCGGCACGCCGCAATACATGTCGCCCGAGCAGGCCATGGGCGAGCGGAATGTCGATGCTCGCACCGACATGTACGCGTTGGGAGCAGTCACATATGAGATGCTAGTCGGTGAGCCGCCGTTCACCGGACCAACGACGCAGGCAATCGTCGCGCGCGTCATCACGGAAGAGCCGCGCGCGCTCGTCCCACAGCGGCGCAGCATTCCGGAGTCGGTAGAGGCCGCGGTACTCACCGCGCTGGAAAAGCTACCGGCGGATCGGTTCGGGAGCGCGGCCGAATTCGCCAGGAACCTGCAAGCCGATGCGCCGGTGCAGCGTACTGGCTCAAGGCTGCGTCAGGCACCGGGCCGCGCTATTCGCGTCCCGTTCATCCTCGCACTGCTCGCCGCATCAATTGTCGTCGCTGTCGTCGCGTTCTTCGCGGGACGCCGTACCGCGACAGGAGCGCTGCCCGTCACGAGCTTTGGTCGTGCAACAAAGGTGACGTGGGATCCAGGGCTCGAGATCGCACCAGCGCTCTCGCCCGACGGACGCAGCGTGGCATATGCATCGGGCAACATGGCAAGCATGCGGATCTTCGTGCGGCAGGTGAGCGGCGGCCGCGCTCTCGCGCTCACAGACGATTCGCTGGATGTCCAGACCGACCCGCAATGGTCGCCGGATGGCACACGGATCCTCTTCCTTGCCCAGGGTGGCGTGTTCAGCGCACCGGCGTCGGGCGGAAGCGCGCGACCGGAGCTGCCCGCGACACCAGGTGAAATCGTTGTCTCGGCCGCGTGGTCGCCAGATGGACAGGGGATCGTGTACACGATTGCCAACTCCGTGTTCACGCGTACTTCAGCGGCACGGTCGCATCTGCTCGCGCACTTGCCCGAGCCCGCACTCTGCCGCTGGGCACCCGGCGGTGCGCTCATCGCGTGCGCGTCCGGCAACGCGTTCTACTCACGCGTGGGCCGCTTCTTCGGCAACAGGTCACCCAGCCGCGTGCTGGTCATCCGCGTACGCGACGGCGCGGTGTTTCCCGTAACCGACAGTACGTCGATCAATCAGAGTCCCGCGTGGTCGCGCGACGGTCGCTGGCTGTACTACCTCTCCAATAGGCTCGGTCAGCGCGACGTCTACGCGTTACGAATCAACACAGACGGCCATGCCGACGGCTCACCCGTGCGTCTCACGACCGGCCTCGACGCGCACTCGATCTCGACATCGGCGGACGGGACGCGCTTCGCGTACGACCGCCTGGTGGAGACGTCCAACATCTGGTCGCTGCCGTTTCCGCCGCGTGGCGCGAGCGAGGCTAGCGCCACGCAGGTGACCAGCGGGACACAGGTGGTGGAGGAAGCTGAGCCGTCCGTGGACGGCAAGTGGCTGTACTACGACTCTAATGTGAGCGGTACGTCCGAACTCTACCGGATGGGTATTCCGCACGGCGTACCGGAGCAGCTCACGTTCGATAGTACCGACGACTTCTCGCCTATGCCATCGCCGGACGGCACAAAGGTGGCCTTTCACTCTTGGCGCTCGGGATCGCGCGACATCTACGTGCTCCCGCTCGATGGCGGTCCCGTGCAGACGGTCACGAGGTCGCCGGCACAGGAGTCGAAACCGCAGTGGTCCCCGGACGGCAAGTCGATCACGTACACACTGTACGGCGGCGGCGGCGTCTACATCGTGCACCAGAATCCGAACGGCACGTGGGGAACACCGACCAATCGCACG
>JBIOHR010000270.1:0-3402 GCA_044449085.1 Gemmatimonadales bacterium
CACCGTTGCGGCCGCGTTCGGTGGCCCGCCGTCGATTGCGCACGCCGAGGCGCTGCTGCGTGCAGTGCAGCTCCGCGGCGCGCAGCTGGAGGAGCCGCTCGATGCACTCGTGATCGGGATTCCGAGCGTGACGCCGTACCTGCCGCGCGAGCGTCCGAATCCGCTGCTTGCTGCCTATCTCGGGCTCGGGCTCGCACTGCGTTTGTGGCGTGACGCGTTTCCGATCGTCGACGGCGGGACGGCGATCCTGTTGAACCGCTTCTCCCGGCACTTCGCACATCCGACGCAGCAGCCGTATCGCGCGTTCTTTCACGCGACGCGCACGGGGCGAGATCCGCGGGTGCTAGCGGACGCCGAGCGCGCGGCGGCGACGGACGTGCGCGCCGTGCAGGAGTACCGGTCGGGGCGAACGGTGCATCCGCTGCTGCCGTTTCGCGACTGGAACGGCTGTCAGCCTGCGCTCGGCCGACTCGGCGCGGTGCTTGTTGCGGGGGCGGGTGACGCGTCGGCGGTTCGGCAGTTGGGCTTCGTGCCGGTGCACGGCGTGCACGCGGCGCTCGAGCTGGCGCGCGGCCAGGGCCACGAGCGAATCGGCTTCCTGCTCAGCCCGCCGTACTTCCCGCTGCGGGTCGGTACCTAGCCCGTGCGGACGGGCCCCGGTGCCAGACGTGACACTCTCGTGACACTTTTTCCACAAGGCGCGAGCGAGGAATTCCGCAGGCGAACGGATCCGCATGCCTTCATCGGCCCTGGCTCGAACGGAGCCCTCCCGGTGTCAGACACCGGTTGTCGGGCTTCGCCGGCTAGAGCTCGCCGAGGTACGTCTTGCGGACGTCCTCGTTCTTCGCGAGCGCCTTTGCCTCGTCGGCGAGGGCCACGTGGCCCGTCTCGAGGACGTAGCCGCGGTTCGCGACTTCGAGTGCCATCAGCGCGTTCTGCTCGACGAGCAGGATTGAGGTCCCCTGCTTGTTCACCTCGACGATCGTCTGGAAGATGCGCTCGACGAAGATCGGCGCGAGCCCCATCGACGGCTCGTCGAGCATGAGGAGCGTGGGGCGCGCCATCAACGCTCGCCCGATCGCGCACATCTGTTGCTCACCTCCCGACATGGTGCCCGCCTTCTGATGGCGACGCTCTGCGAGTCGCGGGAAGAGCTCGAACACGCGGTCCATGTCGTCTCGAATCTCATTCTTGTCGGAGCGCTGGAACGCACCCATCTCGAGATTCTCCGTGACCGACATACGCGGAAAGAGCTTGCGGCCCTCGGGCGACTGCGCGATGCCGCGGCGCACGATCTGGTGCGCCGGCTCGTTCGTGATGTCCTTGTCCCGGAAGGAGATCGTGCCGTGGCGCGGATGGTTGAGGCCACTGATCGAGCGGAGCGTCGTCGACTTGCCGGCGCCGTTCGCACCAATCAGCGTGACGATCTCGCCGTCGTACACCTCGAGCGAGATCCCCTTCAGCGCCTGGATGGACCCATAGAACGTCTGCACATTCTGCAGCGCAAGGAGCGGCGTTCCCTGAACCGTCACTGACCCACCGCTGCGCTTCCGAGGTACGCCTCGATCACGCGCGGGTCCTTCTGGATCGCCTGCGGCGTGCCCTCCGCGATCTTCTCGCCGTAGTCGAGCACCGTCACGCGGTCGGAAACGCCCATGACAACGCGCATGTCGTGCTCGATCAGCAGGACGCTGAGACCCTGTTCTTCGCGCAGCCGCGCAACGAACGCCGTGAAGTCCGCCGTCTCCTGCGGATTCATACCGGCGGTCGGCTCGTCGAGCAACAGCAGTTTCGGCTCGGTCGCCAGGGCCCGCGCGACCTCGAGGCGGCGCTGGTCGCCGTACGACAGATTCCGTCCGATGACATTCTCCGTGCGGCGGAGGCCCGAGTACTCGAGCAACTCGCGCGCGCGCACACGCGCGTCCGCCTCTTCGCCGCGCACGCGCGGCGTGCGCAAGATCGCCTCGAAGAGGTTGCCTCGCAGGCGAACATGCATGCCGACGAGCACGTTCTCGAGCGCGGTCATGTTCTGGAACAGCCGGATGTTCTGAAACGTCCGCCCGATGCCGCGCTGCGTGAACGCATGCGGTGGCTTGCCGGTCATGTCCTCGCCGTTGAACTGCACTCGCCCGGCCGTAGGCTTGTAGACGCCGGTAAGCATGTTGAAGAACGTCGTCTTGCCGGCGCCGTTCGGCCCGATGAGCGAAACGATCGAACCGCCGGGAACGACGAAGTCGACGCTGTCGACCGCGACGAGCCCGCCGAACTCCTTGCGGAGCATCTGCGTCTGCAGGAGCGCTTCAGGCACCCGAGGTCTCGCTGTCGTACAGCGGGTCGTCGTGCACGCCTTCGTGGAGCTCGGCCGCACGCCGCGAGCTGGGAATCAACCCCTCCGGTCGGAAGAGCATGACGATGACGAGGATCGCGCCGAAGATGCCGAATTCGTATTTCGGCAAGTCGATGTTCGTACCGAGATGGTCGTTGACCTGCGTGCCGATATTCGAGAGCCCTTCGTAGTTCAGATACGTGAGGAAGCACGCGCCGAAGATCACTCCCCAGATGTTGCCCATGCCGCCGAGGATCACCATGCAGAGAATGAAGACGGAGATCTGAAAGAAGAAGTCGGTCGGGAATGCTCCACTCTTGTAGCTCGCGTAGTACGCGCCGGCGACGCCGCCGAAGAACGCGCCCGTCGCATACGCCCACGTCTTGGTGCGCATCAGCGGGATGCCCATCGCCGCCGCCGCGACCTCGTCCTCGCGGATCGCGATCCACGCGCGCCCGAGCCGCGAGTCGCGCAGGCGTGCGCTGCAGAAGACCGTTAGAAGGACGAGTCCGAGCGCCGTCCAGAAAAACACAGCGTCGAGGTTCCCTGCGGTGAGGTAATTCGCCGGCACGCCGAGCGTGTGGTGCAACGTGTTGCCGAAGCCAGGCCCGTCGATCGGCGTGATCCCCTCGGGCCCGTTCGTCAAGTTCAAGCCCGTGCCGAACAGGTTGTCGCCGTTATTTGCGATCTGCGGGAGGATCTCGCCGAAGCCGAGGGTCACGATTGCGAGGTAATCCCCGCGAAGCCGCAGCGTCGGCAGCCCGATGAGGATCCCGGCGAGCGCCGTCAGAATGCCTGCAATCGGCAACACGAGCCAGATCGAGAGATGGATACCCGTGGCGCCCGGGTAGAGACCGACGGCGCCGAAGTTCAGATGCTGCCCCGAGAACTGCGACGACGCGAACCAGCCGGCGGAGTAGGCGCCGATCGCGTAGAACGCGACGTAGCCGAGGTCGAGAAGACCCGCGTAGCCCACGACGAAGTTCAAGCCGAGGGCCATCATCGTGAAGACCATCGCGATCACCATCGTGCTGACCGCCGGGAACGGGCCGAAGAGCGGAAGCTCCGGCATCTTC
>JBIOHR010000271.1:0-3389 GCA_044449085.1 Gemmatimonadales bacterium
GCGTGGGTGGGCGGGCTGGTGCTGCACGGCGGGTACTCGCTCGCGGCGGGCTCGGTGGCCGCGGCGGCGGGCGGCCTGCTCATTGCGTCGGCCGTTGCGATGCTGCGCGGTGCGAAGGGCGCGGCTGGACTGGCGCAGGGGGCAGCGCTCGCCTGCCTCGCGGTGTTCGCGTTGGTGGCGGCGCTGCACCCGATTTTTTCAGTGCTGGCAACGATGCTGGGCGTCGGCTTTCCAGTGGCGATGCTGGTATTCCTGCGCGTGACGCAGGGGCGCGGGCCCGAGACGCCGACCGCGGCGTGACCCGGTCACCCCATATCCTCCAATGGCCGCACCTCGCACTCGCCCACGAACCCGGGCGCGTGCACACGATGCAGCTCCATGAACTGCGTCGCAAGCTCCACCGCCTGCTTCTTCGACTTCGCCTCCACGAGCGCGTAGCCGCCGATCATCTCCTTCGCCTCCGTGAAGGGCCCGTCGGTCACCTTGATCTTTCCGTCCGCCAGCCGAACGCGCGTTCCGTCTGCCGTGCCCTTCAGGCCGGCGGTGTCGAGCAGCCAGCCAGCCTTGAATCCCTCCGCGACGTAGGTGCCCATCGCTTCCATCAGCGACTGACGCATCGGCTCGGCACGGACGCTCTCGGGGTGCTTTATGAACATGATGTAGCGCATCGTGATCTCTCCAGGTTCGACTTGAGTGAGTTGAATATGAACGGTCAGGCGGCGTGGAGCGCGCGAGTCACGCGACGTTCGGCCAGGGGAGCGACGCGCCAGCGCCCGTACGCGATGGACGCGGCAAACACGCCGACCACGAACGGAAAGACTGCAGCAAGAACGCCCATTGAGATCACCGTCAGCGTCGTGGCGCCGATCATGATCACGACGAGGCCGGCTGCAGCAAGCGATGTCAGCGCCGTTGCCACCCGGAACAGACCCGGCAGAATCAGTCCGAACGCGCCGAGCAGTTCAACCGTTCCGATGAAGTGAATGAACGCGGCCGAAAATCCCATCGGCCCGGTCATCTTCTCGATAGGAAGCACGAACTTCATCGTGCCGGCGAAGAGAAAGAGGAGGGCGAGGAGGATCTGCGCCGTCCAGAGAAGGGTGTTGGTCCTGCGGCTGTTGTGTGCCATTGTCGTCTCCGGTTGAGTCGTGTGGGAGCCGGTAGTCCTGACCGATTGGTCGGTTCGGAGGTGGCTCTACCTACACGTCGGATGACGACAGCTGAAATCGACAGGCTTCCTGGGGCGTTCCTGGGGCGTACTTACACCGCGGCTACAACCAGCCCCGGCTGCCCTGCCCGTGCAACCGCCCGTATTGTCCCCGTCCGGTCCACAATTGAGGACGCACCGGACGAAACGAGCTGGTCTTTCTCTCCGACGACGTCGGCGCGCACCACGGCGACACCCAGCTCGGCAGCGCGCCGCACGTCGAGCTCGCGCGCCGCACGAACGAGCTCCGGCCCACCCCGGCTCCGCGGCATCGCGTTGTTCGTGGGAATCAGGAGCGCCGTGGCGCCGTTGGCCACCAGGCTCGCAGCGAGTGCGTCGTCCTGCGAATCGCGGCAGATGAGAATCCCGAAGGTGCACGCGCCGATGGTGAACACCGGCGCGTCGGTGCCCGCCGTGTATTTCGAGCTGTGGATCGCGGGGTGTCGCTTGCGATAGATCCCGACCACCTGTCCGCGATACAGCACGAGCGCGGAATTGAAGAGGCGGCCCGAGCCATCGCACTCGGTGAACCCCACGACGGTCGTTACGCTGTCGCTCGCGAACGATGCCAGCGTCGGTTCCAGTTCACCGGCGCCGACGTCGATCGCGATCTCGTTGGGATCGTCGACGTAGTCCGCGAGACCGCCGAGCGCACCTTCCGGGCAGCAGAGGAGCTCGACACCGCGCGCCTCACAGTGCCGCACCTGTTCACGAATGTGCAGGATCGCGTCGGGCGAATAGCAGGAGGCGACCGGCGCCTGGTACGCGGCAACCTTCACGCGGAGCGCGGCATCGTCAGCTGATCCAGTTGCCGAGCGCGAGGCCGAGGAGCGCGAAACAGGCGACGGTCGCCGCGAGCCCTCCGACGACCGCGGCAAGGACACGAAGAACGCGAAGACCTCGTACCAGGCGATCGCCGGGGTCGCCCACACGCTCAGCGAGCTCGCGATCGGCGAGGCCCCACGCGCCGAACGCCGCGAACGCAATGCCGATGTTGAGCGGAACGATCCATCCTCGCGGGTGCCAGATCGTGACCGCGAGCGCGACGAGCAGGCCGACGGCGATGTCGAGAATCAGCCGGCCGTCGGACGCGGCGCGTGCGCGCGATGAGAGGACCGCGGCGAGGCTTTCGTTGGGAGAGACGGCGGTGTTCACCATCATCGGTCCTCCGGCGAGGCGGGCACCAGCACCGTGCTGCAGGCGAATGCGCTCCACTCAAATCAACGCGTACTCGTGCGGTTGGCAACCAAGGTGGGTCCGCTGGCCGCTCGAGACGGACCGGCGGGATCTATCTCAGGCCACCCACCACCACAGTCGCCACGCGCTCCCTCCGCGGCAACTCCAACCCGTCATTCCGACCGCCAAGCCACGTCATCGCCTGGTCGCGCGACATCGGCTCCGGCGCGGGCAGCCCGGCCCGAGCGAGTACCTCCGCGACATCGTCGATCTCCATGCTGGACACCCACGGCTCACCGAGCTCGGCCGCGACCGTGGCGAGGGACGGCCGCCCCGGCTCCTCCGCCGTGCGAGCCCCGCCAAAGGTGAACGCACACTCACTCCCCGCCGGGAGCCGTGCCACAAACGCGAACAGCTCCGCGATCGCCTCGCTGGTCAGGTAGACGAGCACGCCGAGGCACGAAACGAACGTCCTCGCCGCCGGATCGAATCCCGCGCGCTCCAGTCCGCTCGCGAGCGTGTCGTGCTCGAAGTCGACCGGCGCATAGGTGAGGTTGCCCGGCGCCGAGATTGCCGCCGCGTCCAGTCGACCGCGCTTCGCCGCCTGGCTTGACGGATGGTCCACTTCATAGATGCGAAGCGCGCGCGCCCACTCCGGTTGCCGGTAGGCGAATGTATCCAGCCCCGCGCCGAGAACGAGCAGCTGCGTCACGCCGCGCGCGACCGCCTCGCGCAGCCGTTCCTCCGCAAACCGGCTCCGCAAAAGGACATGCGACCGCAGCGCCATTGCCCGCGGCTCGCGAAAGCGCTCGGGCGCGGCCCGAATCCCCGCCTCCGCCTCCGCCCCGAGGAGTGCCACGACGACGGTGTCGTCCAGCACCTTCGGCTCGCCGTCGAGCAGCTGATGCGCCGCCCGCAGTATCGCCACCCCGACAGCCGTCTTGCTGGCACTCCGCTCAGCCATGGTTCCAACCAATTGAAGACATAGGTTGTCTACTCCTTAGAC
>JBIOHR010000272.1:0-3376 GCA_044449085.1 Gemmatimonadales bacterium
AGTCCACGGGCCCGTGCTCGATGCGATCGTGTTCGCCGAAGGCGTGATTGGCCGCGAGCTGAACGCCGCGACCGACAATCCGCTGGTGTTCGACGACGGTACGATGCTGTCCGGCGGAAACTTCCACGGCCAGGCGGTCGCGATGGCGCTCGACTTCCTCGCGATCGCGCTCACGAACCTCGCGACGATGTCGGAGCGGCGCATCGATCGTCTCGTGCACCCCGACATGAACGAGGGCCTCCCGCCATTCCTCGCCCGTGATGCCGGCGTGCACTCGGGTTTCATGATGGCCCAGGTGACTGCGGCGGCGGTCGCGAGCGAGTGCAAGGTGCTCTCGCACCCGTCGAGTGTGGACACCATTCCGACCGACGGCGGCAAGGAAGATGTCGTGCCGATGGCGATGGGCGCGGCGTGGAAGCTGCGGCGGATCGTGCGGAACGTGCAGCATGTGCTCGCGATCGAGCTGATGTGCGCGATGCAGGGGGTCGACTGCCGTCGTCCTTTGCGGTCGAGCGCCCCGGTGGAACGCGCGCACGCCAGCGTGCGTGCGCTGGTCCAGACGCTGACCGACGACCGCGTGCTCGGCGGCGACATCACCACGCTCGCGGACGCCGTGGCACGGGGTGAGTTCGTGGAGGAGGTTTCATGAGCGCGATCGCCGAACCGGAGGCGCGCGTGGTGCGCGCCCCGCGCGGCAGCACGCTGAGCTGCAAGGGATGGCAGCAGGAGGCGGCGCTGCGCATGCTGATGAACAACCTGGACCCGGACGTCGCGGAGCGGCCGGGCGATCTCGTGGTATACGGCGGTACGGGCAAGGCCGCGCGGGACTGGCCGAGTTTCGACGCGATTGTCGCGTGCCTCCGCGCGCTCGAGAACGACGAGACACTGCTGGTGCAAAGCGGAAAGCCCGTCGCGGTGTTCCGGACGCACGCGCATTCGCCGCGCGTGCTGATCGCGAACTCGAATCTCGTGGGCCGCTGGGCGACGTGGGAGCACTTCCGCGAGCTCGAGCGCCTTGGCCTCATGATGTACGGACAGATGACCGCCGGGTCGTGGATCTACATCGGGTCGCAGGGGATCGTGCAGGGGACGTACGAGACGTTCGGCGCGGTCGCGCGCGCGCATTTCGGCGGGTCGCTTGCCGGACGTTTCGTCCTGACGTCGGGGCTCGGCGGAATGGGCGGCGCCCAGCCGCTCGCCGCGACAATGCAGGGCGCGGCAATCCTCGGCGTCGAGGTGGATCCGGCGCGCATCGAGAAGCGGCTGGCGACGGGTTACTGCGACCGCATGACCGCGTCGCTCGACGAGGCGCTCGCGTGGATCGATGCGGCGCGCGCGGCAAAGTCTGCGCTGAGTGTCGGGCTCGTCGGCAACGCGGCCGAGGTGCTCCCGATCCTTGTGGCGCGGGGTGTCACGCCCGACGTCGTCACGGATCAAACGAGCGCCCATGACATGCTCAACGGCTATGTCCCCGCGGGAATGTCGCTCGGCGAGGCTGCCGCGCTCCGGGTGAGCGATCCCGCCGCGTACATTGCGCGCGCGACACGGGACGCGGTCGTGCACGTGCGCGCGATGCGGGCGATGCAGGACCGGGGCGCGATCGTGTTCGACTATGGGAACAACATTCGCACGGTGGCACTCGACGCCGGCCTTGCCGACGCCTTCACGATTCCGGGGTTCGTGCCCGAGTACATCAGACCGCTCTTCTGCGAGGGGAAGGGTCCCTTTCGGTGGGCCGCGCTCTCAGGCGATCCCGCGGACATCGCCCGCACCGACCGGCTCGTACTCGAGCTCTTCCCGAACGACCGGCACCTGCGCACCTGGATCGAGAAGGCCCAGCAGCGGATCCACTTTCAGGGACTGCCGGCGCGAATCTGCTGGCTCGGCCAGGGCGAGCGCGCGAGGCTGGGCATGGCAATCAACGACCTGGTTGCGAGCGGCGAGATCAGCGCGCCAATCGCGATCGGACGCGATCATCTGGACACGGGGAGCGTCGCATCGCCGTTCCGCGAAACGGAAGGAATGCGCGACGGGAGCGACGCCGTTGCCGACTGGCCGATCCTCAACGCGCTCCTGAATGTGGCGAGCGGGGCGAGTTGGGTGAGCTTCCATCACGGCGGCGGAGTGGGGATCGGCAATTCACTGCACGCCGGGCAGGTCATCGTCGCGGATGGCACGCCCGAAATGCGCGTGCGTCTCGAGCGTGTGCTCACGAACGATCCCGGGATCGGCGTCGCGCGGCACGCGGATGCGGGGTACGAAGGCGCCCAGGCGACCGCACGCGACAACCACATCAAGATCCCGATGGAGAAAACGACGATGGAAGATGGAAGATCGAAGATGGACCAATCGTGAAGTCGATCTTGCATCTTGCATCTTCCATCGCGTTTGATGCTGAGTAAGAAGTATCGAGCCTGGCACCTGCTCCCGTTCGCCTACAAGTACGCGAAGCTTCGTGCATTCCGCCGGCCCGTGCTGGTGCACTTCGAAGTGACCATGCGCTGCAACGCAGGCTGCGATTTCTGCGACTATTGGAAGACGGACCCCGCAAACAAGGCACGGGAGCTGAAGTCGTTTGCCGACGCGGCGCGCCGCTTTGCGCCGATGATGATCACCTTCACGGGCGGCGAGCCCCTCCTGCGGAAAGATCTGGAGGAGATCGTGGCGGAAGTCGACCGTGCCGCCCCCTTCACGTATCTCACGCTGATCACGCACGGCGGCATGCTCTCCCTCGATCGGGCGCAGGCACTGTGGGACGCGGGGCTCGACCAGATCAACGTGTCGCTCGACTACCTCGACGAGCGCCACGACCGGGCGCGCAGGATTCCGGGCCTCGCCGCGAAGATCCTCTCGGTCGTGCCGCAGATGGCCGCGCGCGGTATGACCGTCCGCTTCAACACCGTCATCAAGGACGACAACATCGATGAGGTCATGCCGATCGTGCGCCGTGCGGCGTCTGTTGGCGCGGGGGCAAACCTGTCCGTGTACACCGACTTCAAGAACGGCAACGGCGCGCACCTGATACGACGCGACCAACTGGTGCGGATGGAGGCGCTGGTTGCCGAACTGCTGGCGTTCAAGCGCGCCCACCGGGGGGTGCTGAGCAACTCAGACTGGTACATCGCGCAGATCCCGAGGTACTTGCGCGGCGAGATGACCGAGCCGTGCAGGGCGGGCGAGACGACGGTCCATATCGATCCCTCCGGACACGTCCGGCGGTGCCCCGATTTCCCAGCCGACGGCCACTGGTCGGCACATGTGCGGTACGAGCCGATCTCGTGCAACAAGTGCTACTACGCCTGTCGAGGCGAGGCGCAGGCGCCGCTGACGTTGAGCCGGTTCCGGGATCTGGCGGCGAAGGGCTGAGTTCCGAAAC
>JBIOHR010000273.1:0-3359 GCA_044449085.1 Gemmatimonadales bacterium
ACTCGTGAGTTTCGCCGTCGACGGTGAAACATTCGGGCACCATCACAAGTTCGCGGAGATGGCACTCGCCCGGGCGGTATGGAGGCTGCGCGCGGATCCTGCCGTGCGCGTCGAGAACTACGCGTCGGTCCTGGCGCGGATGCCGGCCCGCACCGAGGCGGAGCTCGTCGCGCCATCGTCGTGGAGCTGCCCACACGGGATCGAGCGCTGGCGCTCGGATTGCGGCTGCCGCACCATCCCCGGCACGTCGCAGGCGTGGCGGCGCCCACTTCGCGCGGCGCTCGACTGGCTCGCCCGCATGCTCGATGCGCGGATCGAGGGCATGGGCGCCGAACTGCTCCGCGACCCGGCCGTCGCGCGCGAAGCATACGGTTCCGTTGCCGCGCTTTCGACCGACGCCCGCCGCGCGTTCGCGATTGAGCACCTGCGCACCGACGCCGACCTCGGCCGCGCCCTGCGCCTGCTCGATGCCGTGCGCAGCCGGTTCGGCATGTTCGGGTCGTGCGCGTGGTTTTTCGACGACGCCGCGGGCCTCGAGACCGAGCTCATGCTCCGCCTGGCGGCGCACGCGCTCGATCTTGCGGGTGACGAAGAACTCGAGCGCCGCTTTGTGGAGCGACTGACACCGGCGAAAAGCAACTATGCTGTCGAGGGAGACGCGGGCCGGATGTATCGGGCGCGCATCAGGGCCGTGCGCACGGGGCGCGATCCGTGACGCATCCCGGCGGAACCTCCGGCCGGCCGCGCGGGCCGGTGCGATTCGTCTTTGGTGTCCACCTGCACCAGCCCGTTGGAAATTTCGACCACGTGTTCAGACAGCACGCGCAAGAGGTGTATCGTCCCCTGATCGAACAGCTCACACGACGCCACGAGGGCACGCTCCTGCTGCACATTTCTGGGCCGCTGCTCGAATGGCTCGAGTCTCACGACGTTCTCCTGCTGGACCGCATCGGACGCCTCGCAGCCGACGGGAGAATCGAGTTCCTGCTCGGCGGCATGTACGAGCCGATCCTTGCCGCGATCCCAAGAGCGGACCGCGCGGAGCAGATCGGGTGGCACCGCGACTCGCTTCGCGTGCGTTTCGGCGTGGACGCCTCGGGACTCTGGCTCACCGAACGCGTGTGGGAGCCGGAGCTTGCGTACGATCTTGCGATGGCGGGCGTGCGCTACGCGCTGGTGGACGACCGCCATTTTCTCGTGACGGGACTCGAGCGGGACGCGCTGCATGCGCCGTACCGAACCGAGAGCGACGGACGGGCACTCACCCTGCTCGCCATCGACGAGCGGCTGCGCTACATGATTCCCTTCCGGCCGCCCGAGGAGCTTGCGGCATACTTCCGCGAGCTGCACACCGCGGGCCAGCGGCTCGCCGTTTTCGCCGACGACGGCGAGAAGTTCGGCGGCTGGCCCGGGACGCGCGAGTGGGTGTACGAACGCGGCTGGTTCGAGCGATTCTACGACGCGCTCGACGGCCTGGTCAGCGACGGGATCGTGCGACTGTCCGGCGGCATTGAGTCGATCGAGGCGGTGCCCAGTGCCGGGCTCGCGTACCTGCCGACTGCTTCATATAGAGAGATGGAGGCGTGGTCGCTCCCGGCGAGGCCCGCGGTGCGCCTTGCGGCGCTCGAATCGGATCTCGGAGCGGAGCGGATGTCGGGGCCGGACGGTGCGCTGGTACGCGGTTCGCACTGGCGGAACTTCCTCACGAAGTACACGGAGGCAAACCGCCTCCAGAAGAAGACGTCCGCGCTGAGCGCGCTCTGTCGCAGCCGCGGAGATCCGCCGGCTGCGCGCCGCGCGATCGCCCGCGCGCAGTGCAACGACGCGCTTTGGCACGGCGTGTTCGGTGGCCTCTACCTGCCGCACCTGCGCGGAGCGCTCTGGCACCAGCTCGCCATTGCGGAACGTGAGCTTCGCGTGGGCGAGCAATCGCTCGCCGAAACGCTCGACCTCGATGCCGACGGCGCGGACGAAGTCTGGATTCATTCGGGCCGCTTCTCCGCAGTCGTGGCGCCGGCGCGGGGTGGGTCACTGGTCGATTTCACGCATTTCGCCGACGGCGTGAATTTCGCGGACACGCTGACGCGGCGGCTCGAGGCTTACCATGTGCCGCACGCGCCCCACGCGGGGCCGGTCGAACCCGGCACCGGCACGCCGAGCATCCATGACATCGAGGCGGCGTTGATGATCGAGTCTCCGCCGCCGGTGGACCTCGACGATCGCGCAATCGGCGTCGCGCGCCTGATCTCCGCGGAGGTTTCTGCGGAGGACTTCGCCGCGGCCAAGTATGCACCGCTGCAGTCGTGGGCGCGGGCGCGATGCAAGGCGTCGTACGAGTCGCGCGATGATGGGATGCACGTCTGGTGCGTGAACGGCGGCTTCGGCGTCGAATGGGTGTTCGACGAGAGCGGCTCGATCGGCGCGCACTACTGGTGGGACTCCGCGCGTGTGCCGGGCGGCGCCCGCTTTGCCGTTGACCTCTCGCTCGCCGTGCCGCGCCGCGTGAACGCGCACAACGCGCTGGCCGTGTGGCGCCATGACATCGAAACCGTCGGCAAGTCGGAGCGCGGGTTCGAGCGCACCCGACAGGGCGAGGCTGTCACGCCGATCTTCGACGCGGCAAGCGGCGACGCACGGTTTGAACTGTTGCCCTGAGCGAGCGCAAGCGCTGCGCCGTCGTGTGGGTCATTGATCCGGGGTGCAGCGGAGGGCGTCGACGTCATGCCCCGCGGAGCGCAAGTGGATCTCGAGGCGTCCGCGCGCCTCGGTCACGCGCAGCAGGCGCGCGGTCAGGGCCCGCTCCTCGTGGAGCAGCGCCTGCCAATCCTTCACCGGCGCCGACGACTTGAGAAAATTGAGCGTCGCACATTCGTCGCCGCCGAACTCCCGGTCGGGGCGCGAACTCGCCGGCCTGGGGTCGCCCGGCGCTTCGTCAGCGGTGCGGCGGTGTTGTTCGAGCCGAAGCGCGGAGTCACCCAGATTCGGCTTCAGAAGCTGGCTCGGCGTCATAATGTCACCTCGTGAGAATAGGTGAAGAGAGCGAACGGTCGTGGTACAGCCATGCCGTCGGAGTGTTGCAAGAGGCGGGCCATGCGCGCCGCGTGCGCGACCTGTTGCGGCGAGTGAACAGGCCCGGGATGGTCCTGGCACATTGCCTGAAACAAAGTTCAAACCCCAGCCGATAGTAGACTGTCTACCAACGTACAGGTAGATCACCTACTATCGCCCATGACGAAATCCGACGAACGGCTCGAACTGCTCCGCGGCACGCTCGACATGCTCATTCTCAAGACGTTGCTCCTCGGCCGGGCGCACGGCCACGGGATTGCGACGCACATCCGGCAGGCCACCGGCGACCT
>JBIOHR010000274.1:0-3339 GCA_044449085.1 Gemmatimonadales bacterium
AGGTGCTGCTCGGTCGGGAACCGCGAGGCGACGTTGCGGAGGTGCGGGATCGCCGCGGAGAAGTTGTCCATCCTCATCAGGACGAGCGCGAGTGCCCGCTCGACCGGTGCGTTGGCCGGGTCGTGCGCGAGCGTGCGCACGAGGAGCGACTCGGCCTCGGCGTACCGCTGCTGCGCGGCGGCCACGGTGGCGAGCTGCGCACATCCGAAGTGGCAGGTGGAGTCGCGCGCAATCGCCTGCCGGAACGCTGCTTCGGCCTCCGCAAAGTGCGGCGGGCCTTCGCGATAGAGCGCCATGCCCAGGTTGTCCCAGGCGCGCGGATTCGCCGGCTCCTTGTGCACGGCGTCGCGCCAAAGAAGTTCGGTGGTCGAATACGTGTGGCTGCGCGCCGCAGTGGTGAACGCGAGCGCTGCGGCGATTCCGCCAAAACCGAACCAGAGCTGCCGCTGCGACATCGCGGGGATGAACGCCCGTCGCGACCATTCAGCGCCGACGACGGCCAGCACGAGGATCGACGCGAGCGCCAGATAAATGCGACGCTCGGCGACGAGCTCGCCGGGGATCGGCACGATGCTCGACGAGGGCGCAAGGAGGAGAAAGAACCAGGCACCGAGAAACGCGAACCATCCGAGGCGCGGCAACCGGCGCCACGCGAACAGCACGGCCGCAGCGAACGCGCCGAGCATGACGGCGCCCGGGACACCGCGCATGCCGCCGATCACCTGCTGCGGATAGTCGATGCTGAGCGCGCTGGGCCAGACGACGAGCAACAGATAGTGCAGGACGGCCCAGCACTGCGTGTAGAGATACCCGTACCAAGGGATGCCGTGGCCGAATCCGGCGGATTCACCGCGCCCGCCGAGGGAAAAGAGCGCATACGATGCGACCGACGCCACGCTGAGGACCGCGTAGAAGCGGCTGCGCCCGTTTGGCGCGGATCGAACCCCGCCCCACGAGTCGAGCCGGAAGGCGCGGTCGTAGAGGATGATCGCGAGCGGCGCGGTGATCGCGATCTCCTTGCTGCCGACGCCGAGGATGCACGCGAGGACCGCGCCGCCATACCAGCGCATGCGGGCCGTGTCGTCGGCATCCCAGGCCCTCAGCGAGCAATAGAGCGCGAGCACGTAGAACAGCGACGCGAGCGCCTCCGTGCGCTGCACGATGTAGTTGATGACCTCGGTCTGGATCGGATGGAGGAGCCAGAGCGTGCAGACCATTCCCGCGAGCGAGTCGGCGAGCGGCTTCCAGTCGTCCGGGATTGCGCGTTCGCGGATCGCGCGGCGCAGCACGCCGAACAGGAGCGCAGCGGTGCACAGGTGAAACAGGAGATTGAACAGTCGGTATCCGATCGCCTTTCGCGTGCCGTCAGGATCGCGGCGCTGGTCCACGCCGAGCGCGGCATTGATGGCGTAGTTGACGGCGAGCGTGACGTTCACCACCGGCCGGCCCGACACAGGAAGATTGGGCGGCGGCGTGAACGCGCTGGTTGGCGGCACGAGACGCTGAATGGACGGATTCGACGAGATGCCGAGGACGTCGTCCATCACGAACGGCGCCGAGAGAGCCGGGAGGTATGCGAGCACGGTCACCGCGACGAGCGCGAGCGGAATCCAGCGCCGGACACGCGGCAGGGGGGACACTATTGCATGTCCTGGGCGAGGTTGATCGCGAGTTCCTTCAGAAAAGGAAGCGCGTCCCTGTTGCGCCCCGCCTGAAAGAGCGAGTTGCCCAGCGTGGTGACTTCGCGATCGCCCGGGTTCAGTTCCGACGCGGCCTGCAGGGCGGTCATCGCCTTCTGCTGGCGCTGCATGGCAAGGTTGGCGACGCCGAGCACGACCAGGAGGTGCTCGCTGGGATGCGTCGATGCCATGTGCTCGAGATGGACGATCGCCTGGTCGAACGATCCGGCCCTCATCTGGTTGAAGGCGAGACGGCCCTCGGCGACGACGTCGCCCGGTTCGCTCGCGAGCGTTCGCTCGAGCAGCGCGATGGCCTCGGTGCCGCGTCCCTGCGCGGCAAGCACCGACGCGAGCTGTGCGCAGCCGTGCCGGCAGGTCGTGTCCTGCGCGATGGCGCGGGTGAGCACGGTCTCGGCTTCCGCGTACTTGGGCGGACGTTCCCTCGACAGCGCGTATCCGAGATTGACCTTCGCCCGCGGGTTGTCGGGAACCTTGGCGACCGCGTCACGCCAGAGACGCTCGGAGGTCGCGTAGGTGCGACCCCGCACCGCGGTCACCGCCGCGAGCACGAGCGCGAGCGCGCCGACCGCGAGCCCCACGCGCATCGCCGAGACCGCATGGAAGTACTTGCGCCGCAGCCACTCCGCGCCGATGACCCCGAGCACGAGCACGTTGGCGAGCGCGAGATAGATCCTGCGCTCCGCGGCGACCTCGGTGCGGACCGGCACGAAACTCGACGAGGGGCCGAGCAGGAGGAAGAACTCCGTGCCAAGAAAGGCGAGCCATCCAAACTTGGGGAGTCGGTTCCACGCCGCGAGCGTCGCGATCGCGAAGAGCGCAAGCAGCACCGCGCCGGGAACTCCGCGTCCGCCGGTGATGAGCTTCTCGCCATAGTCGATGACGAGCGCGTTCGGCCACATCACGAGGCGCAGGTAGTGCGCGATCGCCCAGCACTGTGTGTAGAAGTACCCGTACCACGTCATGTCGCCGTGGAGGCCGGCGGTGTTTCCCCGTGCGCCGAGGGCGACGAACACAAAGGTTGCCGCTGCGGCGGTGGTGAGGGTGGCATAGAACCAGCCGCGACCCTTGCCGGGGTGGAGGATCGCGCGCCACTGGCCCAGCCGGAAGGCGCGGTCGTAGAGTACAACCGCGAGCGGGGCGGTGATCGCGACCTCCTTGCTGCCGACGCCGAGCGTACACGCGACGATCGCCGCGAGGTACCAGCCCGCGCGGCGCGCACCCGAGGTGGCGTCCCATGCGCGGAGCGACGCATAGAGTGTGGCGACGTAGAACAGCGACGCGAGCAGCTCCGTGCGCTGCACGATGTAGTCGATCGCTTCCGTCTGGATCGGGTGGAGCAGCCACAGCGTGCACACGACGGCGGCGAAGGGATCGGCGATATCCCGCCAGTCGCGGGGAATCGTGCGCTCGCGCATGGCGCGACGCATCAGTCCGAAGAGCAGCGCGCCGGTGCAGAGGTGGAAGAAGACGTTCAGGAGGCGAAAACCGATGGCCTTGCCGGGCCCGTCCGGATCGCGGCGCTGATCGACCCCCATGAGCGCGTTGAGCGCGTAGTTGGCCGCGAGCGAGAGGCGGACAACCGGCCGGCCGGCGACGGGAGAGCCCGCCGGCGCCTGAGCGGACACGCTTTCGGCGATCG
>JBIOHR010000275.1:0-3338 GCA_044449085.1 Gemmatimonadales bacterium
GAGCGAGGAGAAGGCAACGGGCGAAGAGAATACAGGGACGGGCAAGGGTGAGGGGCGAATGGGGAGGAGCGAGGCGGGAGGAGCGATGGGGAAACAGAAGAGAGTTGTGAGGCCGAAGGAGATGGTCAAACGCCGCTTCAAGAAGCAGGCGGATTGGCGGGCGTGGCTGGAGAAAAACCACGCCGATCCCGACGGGCTATGGCTGCACTTCGCCAAGAAGGGTTCTGGCGTCGTGACGGTCACCTACGACGAGGCGCTCGAGACGGCGCTCTGTTTCGGATGGATCGACGGTCAGCTGCGGACGCACGATGCAAAGACGTTCGTGCGCAAGTTCACGCCGCGGCGCGCGCGCAGCATCTGGTCGAAGGTGAATCGCGCGAAGGCCGAGCGGCTCATCGAGAGCGGGCACATGAAGCCGCCGGGGCTGCAGGCAATCGAGCGGGCGCGCGAGGGTGGTGAATGGGACTCCGCATACGACTCGTCGCGCACGGCGGGCGTGAGCCCCGAGTTCCAAAGAGCGCTCGACAAGTCGAAACGGGCCGCCGCATTCTTCGCGAAACTCAACAGCGCCAACCGATACGCCGTACTCTGGAGAATCCAGACGGCGCGGAGCGCGGAGACGCGCGCAAAGCGGATCGCCGAGTTGATCGCGATGCTGGAGAAGCAGGAGACCTTCCATCCGTGGACCTTCAAATGAAGACGCAGACGATTCGACCGCTGATCGCACGCGCCGCCGCGACGATCCTCGTCGTGGCCTCCCTCTCGACGCCGCTCTGGGCGCAGGGAGGCGGACGCGGGCGCGGCGCTCCTCCGGTGCCGCCGCCCGGCCCGGGGTCGATCGAGGAGGTCGCGCCTCCGGGCAACAACTACGACATCGCCGAGTTCCGGTTCTGGGCGCCGCCCGATGCCGGCCCGCTGCAGGCGATTGCGGTGCTCGTGCCCGGGTCCAACGGCGACGGTCGCGCGGCGGCGGACGACTCGGTGTGGCAGGCGTTCGCCAGGAAGAATCACGTGGCGCTCGTGGCGTGCCATTTCAAGGACAAGCAGCACCCGCAGAACTTCATCGAAGCATACGTGAACGTCTCGCAGGGGAGCGGCGAGGCGCTGCTCAACGCGGTGAACGCCTTCGCCGCGCGATCGAAGCATCCGGAACTCGCGACGGCGCCCTTCCTGCTCTGGGGAATGTCCGCGGGCGGGCAGTTCAACTATGAATTCACCGCATGGAAACCCGAGCGCGTCGCAGCGTTCGTGGTCAACAAGGGCGGCATCTACTACACGGCCCTCGTTTCACCGGAAGCGCGCGCGGTGCCCGGCATCCTGTTCATCGGCGGAAAGGACCTCGAATCACGCATCTGGACGGTCAGCGGCCTGTTCGCCCTGAACCGCCGCGGCGGCGCGCTCTGGGCGCTGGCCAACGAACCGGGCGCGGGCCACATCGTGGGGCAGTCGCGCGACGTGGCGATCGCGTTCTACGAGGACATCCTCCCAATGCGGATCGGCGGACCGAACGGTTCGCTCAAGCCGATCCCCGAGAAGACGGGCTTCACGGGCGACCTCAAGGCGATGACCTACACCGCGATCGGCGACTCGAAGGTTCCGACCGAACCCAACTCGTGGCTCCCCACGGAGCGCGTCGCCCGGGCATGGCAAACGATGGAGACGAGCAAGCCGTAGAGTATTGATCGTCACCCCCACTTTTCGGAGCATCGCATGATCGGTCCCACTCACCGGCTGCGCTCGTTGCAGCGCGTTGCGGCTGCGCTGGCTGTCGTTGCCGGCGCCGCGCTGTTCGCCCTCCCGGCCGCCGCGCAGGCCGTCGTCGGTCAAAGCGATCACGACCTGCTGACCACCGAGACGTATGTGCGCCCACCGGCAGTCGTGGACCGGATCATCATGTCGCCGCGCACGGACATCTCGTTTGCGATGCCGAGCCCGGACCGAAAGTGGTTCCTGAAGTCGCCGGGGCTGGACCGCGGCGACGTCGCGCAGTTCGGGAAGCCGCACATTTATTTCGGCGGCCTGCAGGTGGACGCGCACGCGAACCGCGCGCGGATCCTGACCACGAGCACGCACCTCGGGCTTGTGCTCGTCGATCCAAGAACGAACGCGACGAAGACGATCGAAACGCCGAAGGGGGCGTCGATCTCGTCGCAGGCCTGGTCACCGACGGGCACGCAGGTCGCGTACATCGCGAACTTCGACGACGCCTCGCAGATTTTCGTGGCGGACGTCGCGACGGGAAAATCGGTGCAGGTCACGAAAACGCCGCTGCTCGCGACGCTCGTGACCACGGTCGACTGGACGGCGGACGGAAAGAGTCTGGTGGCCGTCGTCGTGCCGGATGGCCGCGGCCCGGCGCCGGTGCACGGCAAGAACGGCATCGAAGACGGCCCCGAAGTGCGGCTCACCGAGTCGCGCACGATCCCGCAGGTGATCCACCCGAGCCTCCTCGAGGATCCGCACGAGAAGGCGATGCTCAAGTACTACACCACGGGCCAGCTCGTGCTGATCGACGTGAAGGCGAAGACAGCCCGGAAGATCGGCGCGCCGGGAATGATCCGCGCGGCAGATGCGTCGCCCGACGGCCAGTACTTCCGCGTAACGCTCATGACCGAACCGTTCTCGTATCTCGTGCCCGTGACGAGCTTCGGCTCGGTGCAGGAACTGTGGGACATGAACGGCAAGATTGTCGCGACGCTCAACAGGCAGCCGCTCCGCGAAGGCGAAGTGACGGCCGACGCCGACGCCCCGGCGGGCGGCGGACGCGGAGGGCTCCAGCAGCCGGCGACCGACACGGGCAAGCGGAACATCCAGTGGAATCCGGTCGGGCAGGGGCTCGTATACTACGAGTCCGTGTTCTCCGCCAATGGCGGCGCGTCGCGCGGCGGAGCCAACGCGGCGACGGCTGGCGGCGGGCGCGGTGGTCGCGCAGGGCGGGGAACTGCCGCCGCCGCACCGGGACGCGGCACCACGCCGGCGCGTCCGGCACCGACGAGCGTGAAGTTCATGAGCTGGGTCGCGCCGTACGGACCCGGTGATACCAAGGAGCTCTACGAGGGAAGCGGTCAACTCACGAGCGTTGCGTTCAGCGCCGACGGCAAGACGATGTTCGTCAGCGACAGCGGTACGGTCACCGCGATTCGCATTGCCGATCCGTCCAAGCGCTACTCGCTCGGCCGCGGCGTGACGGTCTCCGGTGGTGGTGGAGGGCGCGGCGGTGGCGGCGGCGGGGCGTTTGGCGCCGGCGCCGCCGGCGATGGTGAAACGGGCGGCGCGCTCGCGACGAAACGCGGCCAGAACGGATCACCGGTCGTGATCGTCGGCAGCGACAATAAGAC
>JBIOHR010000276.1:0-3320 GCA_044449085.1 Gemmatimonadales bacterium
CGCGACGGCCCGGTGTACTTGCGAGGCACATAATCGGTGTGCGGCATCTCAAGATGCGTCTTCCCCTTCGAACTCACCGGCGCCTGAATCGTAGCCATGGGAATCTCCTATAATCCTCGTTTGCATTCATCTTCCATCTTCCATCTTCGATCTTCCATCTTCCATCTTCCATCTTCCATCTTCCATCGCAGTTCAACTCATCCAGTTCGTCCCCGCCTCACTGTTCCACTTCGTCGTCATCTTCTTCGCCTGCGTCCAGAATT
This sequence comes from Gemmatimonadales bacterium, assembly GCA_044449085.1. GTDB lineage: Bacteria > Gemmatimonadota > Gemmatimonadetes > Gemmatimonadales > Gemmatimonadaceae > Fen-1231. The sequence goes on from JBIOHR010000276.1 coordinate 264, forward strand.
CTATCGATCCGCGTCCCGTGATGTCGCCCACGCCAAACCGCGACTCGTTCCACCCGCCGAACGAGAACGGCTCCCGCGGCACCGGTACGCCCACATTCACCCCCACCATTCCCGCCTGCGCGTGCTCCATCACGTGCCGTGCGATCCCGCCGCTCTCCGTGAACACGCTCGCCGCATTGCCGTAGGGCGACGCATTCTCCACGCGCAGCGCCTCGTCAACGTTGGATGCGCGGATGATCACGAGCACCGGCCCGAAGACTTCCTCCTGCGCGATGCGCATCTCCGGCTTCACATGGTCGAGAATCGTGGGCCCGAGCCAATACCCGTTTTCGCGTCCAACGACCGACGCGTGGCGGCCATCGACGAGGATCTTCGCGCCTTGGGCCACGGCTTCATCTATATAGTGAAGGATCCGCGCCTTGGACTGCTGCGAGATCACCGGCCCGATATCCGGACCTGGAACCATCGCGCGCGCCTTGAGCACCATCTTCGCGATGATCCCCTCGACATCGGCCACCGCGACCATCACCGACGCGGCCATGCACCGTTGCCCCGCGCAGCCGCTCATCGACGCGATCACGTTCCCCGACGTCATCTCGACATCAGCGTCCGGCATTACGATCAAATGATTCTTCGCGCCGCCGAGCGCGAGGCACCGCTTGAGCGTCGCCGTCGCGCGGCGATATACGATCTTCGCCGTCTTGGTCGAGCCCACGAAGCTCACCGCCGCAATTCCCGTGTGATCGCAGATCGCCTCCACCACTTCCTTCCCGCCGTGCACCACCTGAAAAACGCCGTCGGGCAGCCCCGCCTCGCGCAGCAGCTCGGCGATCTTGATCGAACTCAGCGGCACCAGCTCCGACGGCTTCAGGATCATGCAGTTGCCGAGTGCGATCGCGTTGGGCATCGACCAGTTCGGCACCATATTTGGAAAATTGAACGGCGTGATCGCCGCAACGACTCCGAGCGGGAACCGCTCGATCCGGCACTCCACGCCGCGCGAAACCTCGAGCACTTCGCCGGCGGTGATCTGCGGAAGCGAGCAAGCGAACTCAGTGAGCTCCGCGGCCTTCAACACTTCGGCGCGCGCTTCGCTGTCGATCTTGCCGTTTTCCTCGGTGATCAGCGCGGCGAGCGGGGCGATGTCGCGCTCGAGCAGGGCCTTGTACTTGTAGAAGACCTGGACGCGTTCCTTGATCGGCGTCGCGGCCCAGGCGGGCCAGGCCTTTTGCGCCGCTTTGACCGCGAGGTCTATCTCCTTGTGCCCGGAGACCGGCACGCGCGAGATGACGGAACCGTCGGCCGGGTTGTAGACGTCGAGCGTGGGGAGGGCAGCTGAAGCATCCTTCGGCGCGCCCGCGATGACGTTGGAGATGGCGGGGTATTTCATGTCGTGAAAACTACTCCGGACGGCGGAACCATGGAAACGGGTGCCGCCCGGCCGGACCGCTACTCGTCGCGCAGTGTCAGCACGGGGTCGACGTGGCTCGCCCGTCGCGCCGGCAGCCACGCCGACGCGAACGCCACGAGAGCGAGTCCCGCGGCGACGACGGTAAGCAACGCCGGATCTTGCGGCCGGACGTCGAACAGCAGGCTCGTCATCGTTCGGACGATCATTAACGCGCCGCCCACCCCGACGAGCACGCCGGCCGCGACCGGCGGGACGCAGCGTCGCATCGTCTCCGCCACGACCTTGCCCGCACTCGCACCCAGCGCGATACGAACGCCGATCTCGCGTGTGCGCTGCGCCACCATGAAGCTCATCACGCCGAACACGCCGACTGCGGCGAGGGACAGCGCGACGACCGCAAAGCATCCCAGCAGCAGCATCGCGAATCGCGATTGCGCGATCGATCCCCGCTCGACGGCGCTCATCGTGCGCACGCCTGTCATCGGCAGGTCCCGGTCGAGTTCCCGCACCTGCGCCCGCGCTGCCTGGGCGAGCGCGAGCGGGTCGTTGCCGGCCGGCGTGCGGGCGACAACCGCCATGTCGCCCGCGGGAAACTGTGCGTGCGAGAGATAAATCGTCGGACGCGATGGCGTGCCCGGCGAGACGTCGTGCACGTCCTTGACCACGCCCACCACCTCGCCGCCGAGGCGGCCGCGCCCGTCGCCGAAGGTCGTGCTGATCGTGAGCGAGTGGCCCAGCGGGTCTTTGTCGCCGAACAGCAACTTCGCCGCCCCCGCGCTCATCACGACGACGTTCGGCGCGCCGTCGCGATCCGCCTCGGTGATATCCCGGCCCTCGATCACCGAAATCCCGAGCGTTGCGAACACGCCCGGCGTAACGAAGCGCACTTGGGTGGACGGTTGCGCGGAAGCCTCGATTTCGGTGCCGTCGAGCGAGTGGGTGCTGATGCTGTATCCGTATCCGTCCAGCGGGAGTCCGCTGATCGCCGCCGCACTCCGCACACCGGGAATCGACCGCATGCGGGCGAGCAGCGACTGATAGAACAGTTCGACGTTTGCGGCCTTCGGGTAGCGCGCGTCCGGCAGCGACAGCTGATACGTGAGCACGTCCTGTGCGTCGAACCCCATGTCCACGCGCTGCAGGTTCTGGAAGCTCCGCAGCAGGAGTCCTGCTCCGGTCAACAGGATGATCGCCAGCGCCAGCTCGGCGGCCACCAGGCCGCCGCGCACGCGCCATCCCTTGCGCCCGATCGTCTGACCGCGGCCGCCCGTCTTGAGCGTTCCGTGCACGTTCGTGGCGCGCGCGGCCTGGATTGCCGGCGCCAAGCCGAACAGCAGGCCGGACACGACACTGAGCGCGAGCGTGAATCCGAGGACCGCGACATCGACGCTCGCCGAGCCGAGGTACTCGAGTTCCGGCGGGCGAAGCACGTCGAGCACGCGCGTTCCGCCCCACGCGACGAGCAAGCCGGCGGCGCCTCCCGCCAGCGCCAGCAGGAGGCTTTCGACGAACGCGAATCCGATCAGGTCGCGCGGGCGCGCGCCGAGCGCGGTTCGTACCGCGAACTCGCGCTCCTGCGAGGCGCCGCGGGCCAGGAGGAGGTTTGCCACGTTCACCGCTGCGATGAGTGCGACCATCGCGACCGC
>JBIOHR010000277.1:0-3269 GCA_044449085.1 Gemmatimonadales bacterium
CGCGAAGAACTGGAGGAGATGCGCAATGCCTGACGGCTGCATTTTCTGCCGCATCGCGCGCGGCGAGATTCCGGCGAAGGTCGTTGCCGAGAGCGCGACATGCCTGGCGTTTCGGGATTTGAACCCTGAGGCGCCGGTGCACGTGCTGGTGATTCCGCGGGAGCACTTTGCGTCTCTGAACGACGTCAGTGAGCCGCGGGTGCTCGCGGACATGATGTCGCTGGCGGTGGAGGTCGCGAAGAAGGAGCGGATCGCTGAGAGCGGATATCGCGTTGTGCTGAACACCAACGCTGACGGCGGGCAGACGGTTTTTCACCTCCACGCGCACGTGATGGGCGGACGTCATATGGCATGGCCGCCGGGGTGACGCGCGGCCGGCCGCCCTATACCGGCAGCTCGACCGTCGCCTTCCGTTCAAGCCGTCCCCAGCCGACCACGCGCCCGCGGAACGCCGCAAAGAAGCTCTTCAACACCACCGAGTACATGATCTGCCGGTACGCGAACCGCTGCAGCATGATGAGCCATGACAGTCCCTTCTCCTCGTCCGGCTCCAGCAGGAATGCGATCATCGCGCCCAACCAGTCGGTGATCAGGAACACGCCGTAGAACAACAAGACGTGCTCGAGATCCGTGAGCGCGTAGGTATCGCCGTGGGTCTTGAAGGTGAGCCACACCGAGAACAGCGAGAACACGAACGTCAGGTCGGCGAGAGGGGAGAGCGCCGTGAGCAGCAATCCGAACACCCAGCTGTTCGGCAGCGCGACGAAACCCAGCGTGCCGTACTTCCGCTTGAAGAGCGCGTCCTTGTGCTTCCATGCGCACTGCAGCGTGCCGAACGACCAGCGGAAACGCTGGCGTGAGAGCGTGCTGAGCGTGTCGGGCGCTTCCGTCCACGCGATCGCGCGTTCGGCGTACGCGATGACGTGGCCGTGCTTGCGGATCGCGATCGTCAGGTCCTGGTCTTCCGCGAGCGTGTCGTGCGTGAAGCCGCCCGCCTCAACGACGGCCGACCGCCGCCACGCGCCGACCGCGCCGGGAATCACGGTGATGCAGTTGAGCAGCGAGAACGCGCGCCGGTCGAGGTTCTGCGACGTCACGTACTCCAGTGCCTGCCAGCGCGTGACGAGGTTCACGCGGTTGCCGACCTTGGCATTGCCCGCGACGGCTCCGACCTCCGGGTTCGCGAGGGGTGCGACCAGCGCCGCGATGGTCTCGGGTTCGAACTGCGTGTCGGCGTCCAGGCACACGACGATGTCGTCCGTGGAGTGGGCGATCCCGAAGTTCAGCGCGCTCGCCTTGCCGCCGTTTGGCTTGGTGAGCACGGTGACGCGCGGGTCGCCGCCAAACGCCTGCGCCGCGTTCGCATACGTGTCGTCGGGGGAACCATCGTCCACCACAAGGACGTGAAGGCTGCCTTCGTAGGTCTGCGCGAGGAGCGACTGCACCGTCTGCACGATCACCAGTTCTTCACGGAAGGCGGGGACGATGACGGTCACGGGCGGCGTGAACGCCCCCGCTCCCGCCGTCGGGCGCGTGCGCGACCGCGAGCGCTGGATGGCGGCCAGCGTGATGATGAACAGCAGCCGCGCCACGCCAAGGATCACGCATGCGAGGAACAGCCAGTACAGCGCCCAGCTCGCGAGTCCCGCGAAGCCGAACGACACGACGTCCACGGCGTGCGTCCAGATCGTGCGCTTGGCGATGGGCGGCATGGCCTCGTCGCGCGTGATGCCCGCCAGTTCGGACACCAGCACGGGCTCGAACCCGCTGGCCCGCAGCGAGTCTATGAGCGTACCAAGAATTGCAACCGTGCCGGCGCGGTCGCCGCCCGAGTCGTGCATCAGGATCACCTGACCGTCGCCGCGCTGCGCGAGTGCGGTGCTGAGGATCGAGTCGGGGTTGGAGATCCGCCAGTCTTCCGTGTCCATCTGCACGCCGACCGTGAGGTAGCCGAGGTCGGTGCCCGTGGCGACCGCGTCGAGCTCATCGCTCGACGTTGGATCGGCGTCGCCGAAATACGGCGGACGGAAGAGGGCGGTGCGCCGGTTCGTGATGGTTTCGATCAGGCGGCCGGTGGCGACGATCTCCAGCCGCGAAACGAACGGGCTGGTGAGCTCGATGTTCGGATGCGTGTACGTGTGGTTCCCGATCTCGTGTCCTTCCCTGATTTCGCGTGCGAGGATGCCGGGGTATTCGTCGGCCTGGCGACCCACCACAAAAAACGTCGCCTTCACGTTCCGCGACGCGAGCGTGTCGAGGATCGCGTTGGTGTACCGCGGGTCCGGGCCGTCGTCGAAAGTGATCGCGACTTTCCCCGGATCGCTCGACCCAAACCGTTCGACGACCCACGGCGACGGGAACTGGGTGATGCTCTCGTGCGTGATGAGCAGCGTCCGCGGATCCGCCTGCAGCAGCCGGTGGCCCGCCTGCGGACGCGTCGTGATGCGCAGCAGTCCGCCGACACCGGCGAACTGCGGATCGTAGCCGCCGGGAATCTCGTCGAGCATCTGCGGCTGGCCGCGCGGAATGTCGTTGGAGATCGCGTTCCAGATCGACGGGTCTTCAGAGCCGAGCCGCCAGATCGCGGACCCCGCTGCTCCGAGCTCCGCACCCGCGCGCGTCTCGTTCCATGCGGTGACACCGTCGAGGAACCAGGCGATGTGATCCGCGCCGGCGCTGTCGGTGTAGGTGATGTATGGGTTGAGCGAAACCGAATCGAATTGCACTGTCGCGCCGTGCTGCTTGGCGCGGACCATCGCGTCCTGAAACGTCATGGCCGCGCCGCTCAGCTTGGGGCCGGCATCGTTCCAGTCGGTGCCATACGCGCCGAGCGCGAGGATGGTCTTCTGCGCCGGAATCCAGGTGAGAAACTGGCGCGCCTTCTCGACGTACCACGACTGGCTCGCGACGGGGCCGGGATCGCCGTTGCTGTAGTGCTCGTCGTAGAGCATCAGAAAGAGATAGTCGTTCGCCGCCGCGTAGCGCCGCGCGAGCGCCTCGTCCGTGCTCACCGCAACGGCGGACGTGAGCAGCCGCCCGCCCGGACGAAGACCCGCCCGGAGAAGGCGCATGAACTCGAACATCGGATCGAGGAGGTCGTCGGGGACTTCCTCGAAATCGACCGTGATGCCGGCGAAGCCGAACTTCTGCGCGGCGTCCACCAACTGTATCGCGGCAGCCTCACGCGACGCCGGCGTGGCGAGCATGCGGCGGAGCAGGTCGGAGCTGAACTTCTGGCCGTCGAAGTTGCTGACCATGGCGAACACGCG
>JBIOHR010000278.1:0-3254 GCA_044449085.1 Gemmatimonadales bacterium
CCCCTCGCCCCTCACCCCTGAGTAATGACTTACGCGCGAGTCCTTCCCTTCGTTACTCCAATCCGGCGGTATATTCGGACTCCATGCGTCCCAGCCAAGCCCTTCACCTCGCGAGCCCTCAGAGCACCCTACCCAGGACAATACTCCTCTCCCTCGTCCTGCTGTTCGTGGGAATCTCCGGTTTCGCGTTCGAGAGCGTCGAGCGCCGGTCGAACGAGACCGCGTCCGACCTGCTCGAGTCCCGGCTGCAGGCCATCCGCCACTCGATCGTCCTCTGGACCGACGACGAGCAGTCGAGCGCCGAAGCGTGGGCAGCGGCGCCCGGGCTCGCCCGAATCACCAAGGCGCTGACCGCCTCCGCCCAAAACGGGCGGGCGACCGAGGCCGAGCTCCGCGCGCGTCCCGAAGCGCGTGAGCTCGAGTCGCTCGCGAGCACCGAAGTGCGCTCCCATCACCTCGCGGGTTACATCCTCTTTGACACCGCCGGACGCGCAATTGGCGGCTCCGTGCACGAGCGGCTCGGCGACAACAAGGTCGCTGCGCACGTCGCGTTCGTCCGTCGCGCGCTCGCCGGCGAGACGGCGATCTCGGCGCCGTACGCGAGCGAAACGCCGCTCCCCGACGAAAGCGGCGCGCTGCACACCGGCGTGGCCACGATGTTCGTCGCCGCGGCGGTGCACGATGCAGCCGGCAAGACGATCGGGGTCCTCGGCTTTCGCATCCGCCCCGATGTGCAACTCCGGCGGCTGCTGACGAGCAACCGCCAGGGGCAGACCGCGGAGACGTACCTGTTCTCCCGTGCAGGATTGATGCTCACGGAGTCGCGCTTCGACGAGCAGCTCCGCCACCTCGGGTTGATGACCGGCGACACGACGGCGTCGTCGGCCCTGCATGTTCAGGTCCGCGATCCGGGCGGCGACGTCACGGCCGGATTCCGCCCCACCGTCCCGGTGCAGGACCGCCCGCTGACCTACGCCGCGCAGCGCGCGCTTGCCGGCGAGACCGGCCTCACGCTGGCATCGTATCGCGACTATCGCGGGCGCTCGACCGTGGGCGCGTGGACCTGGATTCCGCAGCTCGACGCCGGACTGCTGTACGAGATGAACGACGACGAAGCGCTCGCCCTCGTGATCATGCTCCGCCGGGTGCTCGCGGTGATGCTCGGCATCATCGTGATCGCGGGGTTCGTGGCGTTCATGCAGCGCCGCCAAACGGAAGCCGTCGAGGCCAAGCGCCGCCAGGCCGAAGACGAGCTCGTCATGCGCGAGGAGACGCTCAACGCGATCATCGACTCGTCGCCCAACGGCGTGCTGATCCTCGACAACGCCGGCAATGTCGCGCGCGCAAACCTGATGGCCACACGGCATTTCGGCACGCGCGGCGGGGCCATTGCAGGCATGCCGGTGACGCAGTTCGTCGCGTGCGCCGCGCCGTGGACGGGCGACGTCCCCGCGTTCCTCGAGGTGGCCAGCCACGAGTCGGAGGCAATCCGCCCCGACGGGACCACGTTTCCGATCGATCTTCGCTTTTCGGCGGTGAACATTCGCGGCGAGACGCTGTACGTCGCGATCCTCATCGACATCACCGTGCGCAAAGCCACCGAAGCCGCGCTGATCTCGGCCAAGGAACAGGCCGAAAGCGCCGTGCGCACCAAGAGCGAGTTCCTCGCGATGATGTCGCACGAAATCCGCACGCCGATGAACGGCGTGCTCGGCATGACGAGCCTCCTGGGCGACTCCGCGCTCACGCTCGAGCAGCGCCAGTACGTGGACGCCATCAAGCACTCGGCGCAGCTGCTGATGAGCGTGATCAACGACATCCTCGATTTTTCAAAGGTCGAGGCCGGCAAGCTCACGGTGGAGCCGATCCCCTTCGACCTGCAGATCGCGCTGGCCGAAGTGGCCGAACTGCTCGTGCCGCGCGCGGTGGACCAGAACCTCGAGCTCGTCGTGCGCTACGCGAGCGATGCGCCGCGGCGCGTGGTCGGCGATTCGGGCCGCATCAGGCAGGTGCTGCTCAACCTCGCGGGGAACGCGATCAAGTTCACCGAGGCGGGGCACGTCGTGATGTCGGTGGAGGCGCTGCGCTCGGGCGCGGAGGGGCGGTTCCGCTTCGAGATCACCGACACGGGCATCGGCATTTCAGATGAGAAGCTCGCGACGCTCTTCCAGCCGTTCACGCAGGCCGATGCCTCGACCACGCGGCGCTTTGGCGGCACGGGACTCGGGCTTTCGATCAGCAAGCGCCTCGTGGAGCTGATGGGCGGCGAGATCGGCGTGATGAGCACGGACGGCGAAGGTTCCACGTTCTGGTTCGTGCTCCCCCTGCCGGAGGACACGAGCCCCGCGCCCGAGCCGCTGCGGTCGGTCTCGCTGCGCGACGTGCGCGTGCTCGTGGTGGACGACGTGCCGATCAACGTCCAGGTGCAGCGCGAGTTCATGCGCGCATGGGGCATGCGCGTGGAGACGGCGTCGAGCGGGCAGCAGGGGTTCGCGATGCTGGTCGAAGCGGCGCGCGCGGGCGATCCGTTTCCCGTGGCGATCTTCGATTTTCTCATGCCGGGGATGGACGGCGAGATGCTCGCGCGCGCCGTGCGCGACGATCCCGAGATCTCGGAGACGTTGCTGGTGCTCGCGACGTCGGCTGCGCAGCGCGGCGACGCCGACCGGTTCCACGCGGCGGGGTTCAACGCGTATCTCACGAAGCCGTTCCGCCCGGAAACCCTGGTGCGCACGCTCGAGGCGCTGCTCACGGGTCCCCGCGGGTGGAGCATCGATACGCCGATCGTCACGCGGCATTCGCTCAACGAGCGCATGAAGAGCTCGGGAGAGTCGGCGGCGACCGGCGCGCTGCAGACGCGCGCGACGCCCAACAAGCCGCGGCACAACGTCGCGCGGGTGCTGCTCGCCGAGGACAACCCGGTGAACCAGATGGTCGCGGTGAAGATGCTCGAGCGGCTCGGCTGCCGCGTGGACGTCGCGGGCGACGGAGCGGAGGCGGTGTTGATGGCTGACCAGTTCACGTACGACCTGATTTTCATGGACGTGCAGATGCCGGTGTTCGACGGCCTCGAGGCGACGCGGCGGATTCGGTCGAAGGGATCGAAGGTGCGGATCGTCGCGATGACGGCGAACGCGATGGAAGGCGATCGCGAGCGGTGCCTGGGGGCGGGAATGGACGACTATGTGTCCAAGCCGATTACGGTGCAGGCGCTGGAGGGGGCGTTGGTAGGACAGGGGGGCTAACCGCAGGGG
>JBIOHR010000279.1:0-3233 GCA_044449085.1 Gemmatimonadales bacterium
ACGGCGGACACCGCGGGTGAGGTGACGCCAGACGGACATCCGGTCAGCCCTCGGCTTTGAGCAGTCGCGCCACAGCCGACGCCCGGCGCGTCCAGTCGGCCGTCTCGACCTCGAGGTGCCGGCGGCCTGCGCGCGTCAGCGTGTAGAACTTGGCGCGGCGCGCGTTCTCCGTCTGGCGCCACTCGGCGTCGAGCAGCCCCGCGCGCTCGAGCCGCTGGAAAGCCGTGAGGAGCGAGCCGGGGTTCACCTTGAACACGCCGCGCGAGATCTGTTCGATCCGCCGCGCGATGCCGAAGCCGTGCATGGCCTCGAGGCTGAGCGTCTTGAGAATGAGCATGTCCAGCGTGCCCTGAATGACGTCGGTTGTCGGCTCGTCCACTGTTCGCTCCGGTGCGGATAGGCGCCGAATGGTACGAGTCGTTCATGTTGACTGTCAAGATGTGACGATCAAGTGAGCATCGGTTCGCTGCGGTTTGCGGACCTCGACCCGCTGCAAGCCAAACCTTTGTAAGAGGCGCCCTGCGGAGATACTATCAGTGTCATCCGAAGCATCGCCCGAAGCCCCATCCTGCCAAAGCCCAATCATGCGACTCTCCCTCGTCCTATCCGTCGGCGCGGCTCTCGCCTCGACGCCTTCGCCGAACCCCGCACCGGCCGCTCCGGCGCCGCCCTGCACCACGGCAACCACTGCCTGCGAACAGTGGATCAAGTTCGGCGGCGGCCCCGCACGCTCCATGGTCTACTCGAGCTTCCCGCTCGACAAGCCGAACAGCGCGGTGACCCGCGCGCTCATCATGGTGCACGGCGCCAACCGCAACGCCGACCACTACTTCGAGACCGCCATGAGCGCGGCGTTCCTCGCCGGCGCGCTGGAGAACACGATCGTGCTTGCGCCGCATTTCATTGCTGCGCCCGACACGGCCGGGCCGAACGAGGTGCTGTGGCCGAATCGCGGCGACAACTGGCGCTCCGGCGGAATGTCGCCATCGAATCCCACGATCTCCTCCTTCGACTTCATGGACGAGATTCTCCGGACGCTCGCGAACAAGAAAATGTTTCCGAACCTCAGGAACATCGTCGTGGCCGGTCACTCGGCGGGTGGCCAGGTCGTGACCCGCTACGAGATGACCAACAAAGTGCACGACGCGATCACCGCGACGGGGATCAGCGTGACGTACGTCGTCGCGAACCCTTCGAGCTACGCATGGCCCGCCGCGGTCCGCCCCCTTCCCTCCGGCGACGCCGATCCCGCCACGGCGGACAAAGAAGCGCTCGGCCCGGACGGCGAGAAGCTGCACGCCCAGTTCACCTACGGGCCGTTTGACGCAGCGAAGGCGCCCACGTTCGACCGCTGGCCTTCAGGACTCGAGGGCCGCACCGGCTACACCGCGCAGATGACCGACGACCAGCTGCGAAAGCAGCTCGCGGGCCGCCCGACGACTTACCTGCTCGGCCAGGTGGACGTGCTTCCCCTCGGCGGATTCGATTCGTCACCGTCGGCGATGGCGCAGGGGCCGACGCGGCGCGCACGCGGTGAGGCATTCGTGAAATACATCTCCGGGACACTCGGCGCGAAACCGAACGCGATCATCGTGCCGGAGTGCGGGCACAACGACCGGTGCATCTTCACGACCGACATCGTATTTCCGGTGATCTTCCCGAAATAGGCTGCTGAGCGCACGCGCGGGCGCGACGCCGCTCGGTATGGCCGTATTCGTCGGATTCATGACATTGCGGCTATGGCCGCCATGACCATAGGTTCGCTGACATGGTCCACATCGCGTCCTCGGTCGATCGATCAGGTCCGGCGCCTTCGCGCGCGCCTTGACGTTCAGCGCGTCATCACCACGCCGGCTGTCGGGTCCGCCCTCGCAAACTGTGCGCCGCCCGGATCGATGAAGCTGATGATGCGTTTGCGGCCCATGACGATCTCGTCGGCGCGCGCATATTGCTGCGCGAGCGCGAGCTGGCCGTCGCGGCGTTCAGGGAACGTCTTGGCCTGAATCCGGACGGTGACGCTGCCGTCGTGCGGGTCGACCTGTGCGTCATCCTCGTACGCCTTGATCATCCGCGCCGCGTCGGTCGCCGACATCGGAATGGTGATCAGGTTCGGCAGGGCCACGCCGACGGGAATCACGCGGTCGCGCGTGAACAGGTAGAACCCGATCGTGAACACGGCGAGCACGCCGATCGCGCCCCAGCGTTTGGTGCGCGCGCGGCGGGCCATCGCGATGCGCGGATCCCCGGCGCTGAACGCCACTGATCCACGCGGCGTACCGGCGGAGCGCGAAGAGCGGGGCGTGCCTTGGGAGCCACGGTCGGTCGGATACGGCGTGTGGCAGAAGGCGCACACGCGGAGGTTATTGCTCTCCTTCCCGCACTTTGGGCATAGCATCAACTAGTAAAATCATCGGCGCGCATGCGGCAGGCAACAACCGCCCCTTGACGGGGACGGGGCGAACCGCGTACTATATCGCATGGCGATATACCGCGTCGCGTTGTAATCACCATCCCAACCGGCATGCGACCATGGGGAAAGCCACTGTGAAGGCCCGCGCGCCCGAAGCCGAACTGCCGCTCACGCCGCCGACGTTCCAGATCCTGCTCACGCTGGCGGACGGCGAGCGGCACGGCTATGCGATCATGAAAGAAGTCGCCGACCGCACGGACGGCGGCATGCACCTTGGACCGGGCACGCTGTACGGGTCGCTGAAGCGCCTGCTCGAGGGCGGGCTGGTGGATGAAGTCGGGGAGCGCGCCGACCCCGAGCTCGGCGACGAGCGGCGGCGCTTCTACCGGATCACACCCTTCGGCATCGCGGTGACGCGTGCCGAGGCACAGCGGATGGACGCGGCCGTGCGCGCCGCGCGGAAGAAGAAACTGCTCGCGCCGAGGCCCGCATGAGCCCGGCCGAGCGGGCGTACCGGCTCATGCTGCGCCTCTTTCCCGCGGAGTTCCGTGCGGAGTATGGGCGCGAGATGGCACAGCTGTTCAACGACCGGCGCCGCGACGCCGGCGCGCACCGGGTGCAGTTCTGGGCGGCGATGATCGTGGATACGGCGCGCAGCGCTCCGGCACTGCGACTGGGCAAGTGGCGTGCGCAGGCGGGCGGAAACTTTCACCTGGAGGGACGAACGATGAAGACGATGGCGATCCTCGCGATCCTGATCGGCACGCTGGAAGTCGTGAACTCCGCGGCGGAGGCGTGGGTGGGCGGGCTGGTGCTGCACGGC
>JBIOHR010000280.1:0-3174 GCA_044449085.1 Gemmatimonadales bacterium
CGCGACACGACCGCGCGTGGTGCCGCGACTCCGGCCGGGCCGGCTGCTGGCGGCGGCACTCCGCCGGCGGACGATCAGGCGGCGTTGCCGGCCACGCCCAGCGTGACGACCGTTCAGGCGAGATTCAATTCGATCAACGAGATGCTGAATGTTTCAGCGTTCGCGGTGAGCGATGATCAGCGCAAGATCCTGCAACGGCTGCCGGCGGATCTGCAGAAGCAGGTGGACCGCGCGACGAAGGTGTCGGGCGAAACGTTGCCGGCGCTGATCAAGACGCTGAAGGATGCGGGGATCGAGGTGAAGGCGGGTGGGAACAACTGACGTCCGATCGCGACCCGTACCCGGAAACTTCCGTGTTCAAAGAGACGCACCCGATTCTCGGCACACGAGACGTCCACCGGGCGATTGAATTCTACACGCGCCAACTTGGGTTCACGCTGGCCTTCAAGGACAACGCCGACACCCCGAACTACGTCGGCTTCCGGCGCGACGCGGTCGAGCTGCACATGCAATTTCAATTCGAGCATGAGATGGGCACGATCCGCCTGCGGCTTCTGGTGACGGACCCCGATGCCCTCTTCCACGAATATCGGGAGCGTGGTGTCGAGTGCACTCCCAATGCACTTACCGACACTCCCTGGGGAACGCGCGAATTCGCTCTCTACGATGCCGATCGCAACGCCCTCACCTTCTATCGGCAACTGACGAAGCCAGAGGCGCAGCGATAGCGCGTGCGACGCGTCGGGATGCTCCGCCCTGTCTCGGGCGCTTGCCCGAGGAATATGGCGCCATTACCTTGAGTAAGGAACTTATAAATAGGTAATGCCGATGCCCAAAGCCACCGTGACGTACAAAGGCCAGATCACCCTCCCGAAGGCCGTCCGGGAACAGCTCGGCGTGCAAGCCGGCGACCGGGTCAGCTTTCGCGAGATCGAAGGCGGCATGATCGTCGTCGAAGCCGACACGGTCGACCTCATGGAGCTCCGGGCGAGCATCAAGCCGCGGCGGCGGGGCGTCTCGGTTGAGGACATGGACCGGGCCGTCCTCGCAGCGGTCGCGCGCAAGAAATGATCGCGCTCGACACGAACGTTCTCGTGCGATTTCTCGTCGAGGACGACGCCGTGCAATCACGTGCCGCCACCGCGGTCATCACACGGGCCGGCCGTGCCGACGAACCGCTGTTCGTTTCGGACATCGTCCTGTGCGAGGTCGTGTGGGTGCTCTCCGCGAGCTACGGCGCGGCGAAGTCCGAAATCGTGGCTGCAATCCGCAAACTTCTCCACGCGCGGCAGCTCGCGTTCCAGGCGAGCGATGTCCTCGTGCGCGCACTCGAGGCATACGCCGCGGGACGAGGCGATTTCGCCGATTATCTGGTGCGGGAGGATGCGCGCGCCGCAGGGTGCGACGCCGTGCTCACGTTCGACAAGGCTCTGCTGAAGGAATCGGGATTCCGCCGTCCGTAGTCGCGTGACGCCGCCGACTTGACCGTCCGCCCCAATCCGTTTACTCTCCTCTCCTCGCGCACGCACTGCCTGCTCACTTCTTCTGGAGGACGCTCGATGAACACCCCGGCACCGCGACTTCTTCCGAACGAAGCAGGCCAGACCTTCGCGAACACGCGCATCTAGCGCGACACTTCGAGGACGTCCCGCCCCGCCTGCTTCAGTCCAGCCGGCGGGGCGCTTTCTTTTTACGTCCGGAGCACATTCGCGTGCCGCAAACAACAGAGCTTCAGGATTCCATCAGTTCAACACTGCGACGCCGCAGCACGTGGTCGGATATTCGCGACGCCGTGCGCGGCATCCGTCACGACTACACCTCGGGCTCCATCGGTCACGCGATCTTTCTCCTCGCGGTCCCGATGGTCCTCGAGATGGTCATGGAGTCGCTGTTCGCCGTCTCGGACGTCTTCTGGGTCGGCAAGCTCGGACCTGACGCCGTCGCCACCGTCGGCCTGACCGAGTCGATGATGATCGTCGTCTACACGCTCGCCGTCGGGCTCAGCATCGCCGTGACCGCGACCGTCGCACGCCGGATAGGCGAGAAGAACCCGGACGCGGCGGCGCGGTCGGCCGTGCAGGGCATTGCGGTGGCCGCCTTCGTCTCGGGCACGCTCGCAGTGCTCGGCGGGATCTTCGCGCCCGCGCTGCTGGCCGGCATGGGCGCATCACCATCCGTCCTCGCGACCGGCACCACGTTCACGCGCGTGATGCTCGGCGGGAGCAGCACCGCGTTTCTCCTGTTCATCATCAACGGCGCGTTCCGCGGCGCCGGTGATGCCGCCATCTCCATGCGCGTGCTCTGGTTCTCGAATGCGATCAACATCGTGCTCGGCCCGATTCTCATTTTCGGCGTCGGTCCGTTTCCGCGGCTCGGCGTGGCCGGTGCTGCGATCGCCACGACCATCGGCCGCGGGAGCGGCGCACTGTTCGCGATGACCCGACTGGCCCGCGGCAGCGGCCACCTCGCCGTGAAGCGCGAGCACGTGCGGCTCGACCCCGCCCTGATGGCGCGCATGGTCCGCATGTCGGGGAACGGCACCTTCCAGGTGCTCGTCGGGTCGATGAGCTGGGTCGGCCTCGTGCGCATCATGGCGGGGTTTGGCAGTGTCGCGATGGCCGGATATACGATCGCGATCCGCATCATCCTGTTCGCGCTCCTCCCGGCGTGGGGACTCGGCAACGCCGCAGCGACGATGGTAGGACAGTCGCTCGGCGCGAAGAATCCGGCGCGCGCGGAGGAATCCGTGTGGACGGCCGCTCGCTACAACATGATGTTCCTCGGCTCGATGGCAGCGCTGTTCATCCTCTTCGCGCGGACGATCGTCGCCGCCTTCACAACGGATCCAGGCGTGGCGGACGTCGCGACGTTCGGTTTGCGGGCCGTTGCCGCGGGGTTTCCGTTCTTCGCGTTCGGCGGCGTGTTGACGCAGGCGTTCAACGGTGCGGGAGATACATGGACGCCGACCAAGATCAACCTCGGCGTGTTCTGGCTGTTCGAGATTCCCTTGGCGTGGGTGCTGGCGTCACGGACGGGCGCCGGGTACCGTGGTGTTTTCATCGCGGTGTCGGTGGCGTACACGGTGCTCGCGCTCGTGAGCGCCGTGTTGTTCAGACGCGGCCGGTGGAAGGTGAAGCATGTGTAGCCGGAATTGGCGCCGCGATGCTGAACAAC
>JBIOHR010000281.1:0-3087 GCA_044449085.1 Gemmatimonadales bacterium
GCAATCACGAACGCCGTACGCCAACGTGCTCCAGCGGCGATCGGGGAGCGAGACGGGCGCGCGCTCGGCCAGCACCCACCGCGAAATCCCGTCCGCCCGGGCGACGCTCCAGGAGTCGTGCGCGACCTCGATGCGGACGAGGCCGAAGAATGGGTCGTGCCCGCTCGCGTCGCGGAGGCGGAGGTACCAGCTCGCGACGGTCATCCGGTGGGGCGACCGGATCTCGAAGGCCGTGGTGCGGGTGCCCGCCGCAAGCTCGGTCACCACGCCGATCGTCTCGGACGTCGCATAGAGCGTGCGATGGGACTTCACGACGCCAACGACAGAGGCACTCAGGGCCGCGCGCGGACCGCCGGAGATTCCGCCATCCACGAACAGCGGGCCGGCGCCGGGTGTCTCACACCACGCCTGAGCGAGGTCGATCTCGATCCCCTCGCGGCGCCGCCGGACTGTGTTCCGTGCGAGCGCGAGCAACTCGTGCGGATGCCGCGCGGCGGGCGGATCGTTCTCCTCGAGCGTGTCGACGATTCTCGCCGGCGCGCGACCCAGCCACGCGCGTTCGCCCGCACTGAGAAGCGCGTGGGGCGCGTACAGTTCCTCCGAGATGCGCGGACCCGGATGCCAGGTTCGCAGCACGCGATCGTACCGAACACGCACCACCGCGGCCGCCGTCCCGTGCACGACCGGCGCGCCATTGAGCCCGCGGAACAGGAGTTTGCTGCGCTGGATGCCGTCGAGAAACGCGACGAACCCGGCGACCGGTTCCCCGACGTCGCGCGGCTCCAGCGCATCGCCTTCGATGGAGGCCGCGGTTTCGAGGCGCGGCGGCGTGGGGTCTTCCGGCGTCAGTTCGAGAGCGGGACCGGACGGCGTGACGATCGAGAGGGGGGTGGCGTCACGCGAAAGAGGTGCGTTCCGGAGCGCGCGCAGCACCTCCCGGATGCTTGTTCCGCCCTCGGTATGATCGTACGTTGATGCCATGCGCTCCCACTCTCGCGTGTCACTCGGCGTTCGCATCGTTGCAACCGTGAGTCTACTCTCGGTGGGCGCGTGCGAGAAGTCAAAGCCGGCGAAGGACCCCGCGCTCGCGATCGTCCCGACCGGCGCCCCGGCGCTCGACCTGGCGGCAACGCCGCAGATCCTGTTTCAGGTATTCGGCGACCGGGACAGCCCGCACATGATGCCGATCGCGGCGGTCGTGAACGGTGCGATCAGGCCGATCGGACTGAACCAGGCGGGATGGAAGGAGCTCGACGCCAAGTTCATGGCCCCGGGTACGACATATCCGTTCTACGCCGAGGGCGGGAATCCGGGCGAGCTGACCGTCCAGCGCGACACGGCGTATTCGCTGCCGGGGTGCACATCGCTGAAGCCGATGTCCGTCGTGCAGCTTGCGTTCAAGCAGCCGCGGTCCGATCCGACGGTGGAGTTCCTCGCGTCCAGCGGGCCGGTGGCGCCTCCGCGGGCTCCTCCCGCCAAGATGATGTCGTCGGCGGACATCGTGAAGCTCGCGCGGGCGATCGGGCACGAGGCCGGCAAGCGCGCGCACCTCTCCGCGGCGGAGATGGATTCGCTCGATTTCAACGCGCGCATGGTCCAGACCGGCGCGTCGAACGCCCCGACGCTGGTCATCTCGTTCATCGACCCCAACGCGGGCGAAGCCAAGTCAGGCGGGTGGACCGGCCACCTGTTCGCGCTCGCCGACAGCGGGGCGAACGGCTACGAAGCGACGTACGTGCACGTCGTGAAGGGCAACTCGAAAACCGTGGAGTTCCAGCGCCTGGTCAATCACGTCGACTTCAACGGCGACGGTGCCGACGAGATCATCGTCGAGGCGTGGAGATACGCCGCGGACAATGATCTGGTGGTGCTCGGGTTCAAGGATGGGAAGTGGAAGGAACAGATGAGAGTGAGACAGACGTGGTGCCTCGACGCGCCGAAGGAGAGATAACTCGACCCGCACTCCTCTTCCGCACTACGCGCCGGGTCGAGGTCACCCCTGTCCCACATCCCATCCCTGCTCAAGATCCGCTTTTGAGTACGCCTTGAACGCCGTCAGCGTCGTCGTCCGCACCAGCCCCGGCACCATCGGAAACTTCTCCGTGACGATGTTCGCGATGTCGTCGTACTGCGGCACCTTCACCAGCACGACGAGATCCCACTCTCCCGACACAGAGTACACATCGGTCACGCCGTCGATCGCAGCGAGATGTTTGGCGCACTGGGGAATGAGCCGCGGTTCCGCCTTCACCAGCACGATGGTCGTGATCATTGGTCGGTGGGGAATGGGGGCACGTTGAGCAGCCAGACGCCGGCGATGCGATCGGAGTCATCCACGTCGAAGATCATGTCCTTGGCCACGCGGACGGCGCGCATGGAGCGCGCCGCGCCGAACCGGAAATGAATCGTGCGCTCCGACGCGTCGGCGTCGGCGACGACCCGCGTATCCACTTCCAGTGACGCGAACCCCGGCTGCGAGCTTCGCGCGGGAATCGTGACGACGGCGGCCGCCGCGTCGGGGGGCGGAACCAGCGCGCCGACCTTGCGCACATCGGGCCACACCGCGACTTCCAGTCCCGCAATGCGTCCGCCGCTCACGTCGAAAATCAGCCACGAGCCGTCCGATCCCTCGACTCCAACAGAGCCGGACATCCCGTCGCCCTTGGCACAGGCGCTGAGCGTCGCCGTGAGGATATCGGTGTCGGCGTCCCATCGGTATTCCACGGCGGGCACCTCGGCGGCACCTGCCTCAACGCGTACCGCGATCGCCACGGCGCCTCTCCAGTTTGAGTCCTATGCGAGATCGCGGAACGCCATCACGAGCCGCCGCATCGCCTCCTCAACCTGCGCCTGCTCCGCCGCGTACGATACGCGAACCCAGTCCGGCGTGCCAAACGCCGAACCCGGTACGATCGCAACGCCGGTTTTTTCGAGCAGGTGCCGGGCGAAGTCGCCACCGGCGTCGGGCGCACGCCCCGCACCGGGCGCGCGCATGAAGAGATAGAACGCACCCTCCGCCGGCAGTACGTGAATGCGCGGGTCGCCGCCGCGGAGGATCGCGAGCGCCGCGTCGCGCCGCTTCTCGAA
>JBIOHR010000282.1:0-3076 GCA_044449085.1 Gemmatimonadales bacterium
CCCCTCGCCCCTCCCCCCTCTTCCTTCACGTGACCGCGCGCCTCATGAACGCCCGCAGCCCCAAATACCAGAAGAGCAGCAACAGCGCCAGCAGCGCGACGCCGATCACGGTGAGATCCATGTGCGGCACGCCCGGCGTGAGCGTCGCGCGCATTCCCTCCGCCACATACACGAGCGGGTTCACCAGCACCGCATACTTCAGCGCGGGCACGCCATCGAGTCCCTTCCACGGGTAGTACATGCACCCGAAGAAGATCATCGGCCCGATGATCGAGCTGAACATGAGCCCGATCTGCGCCGGGCTGATCGCGCAGCCAATGAGGAGTCCCAGGGCGCTGAACGTCGCCGCGCCGAGGACCATCACGCTGAGTACCTGGGGGGCGTTCGAGAAGCCGAGCCCGGGAATCGAGCCCATGATGAGACGCCCGGCGGGGAGCACGAACAGCCCGGCCAGCAGCCCCTGAAGCGTGCCCGCCGTGACGAGTTCCAGCGCAACCAAGTGGCTCGGAATCGGTGCAAGAAGGCGGTCCTCGATTTCTTTCGAGAATCCGAATTGCGCGACCATCGGCAGCGAGACCGACTGCACCGCGGACAGGGCGAGGGAGAGCGACACGACGCCGGGCAGCAGCGTCGCCGTGTATCCCCTGGCCACCATGCCCATCTTGGGGAGCAGGAAGCCGAAGACGACCATCAGCATGAGCGGCTGCAGTGCTGTCCGCAGCAGGAAGAACGGGAGCTCGCGCCTCGCCACGCGAACGTCGCGGCGCAGCATCGCGAAGAACACATCGGAAACCGGGAGCGCCCGCTCCGCTTCGCGCTGCGCGGTCACGCGACTCATGCGAGCTTCCGTCCGGTGAGCGCGACGAACAACGTCTCCAGACTCGGCTTCGAGAGATTGATGTTCTGCACGCGGCACCCCGCCTCTTCAACCGCATGGATCAGCGCGGGGATCAGCTCGCCGCCGCGCTCGCAGTACGCGCGCAGCTCCCCGGGTGCCTCGTCCACGCTCTGCACGCCGGCGATGCCACGGCAGAGCACTGCCGCCGCGGCGACGTCGCCGTCGATCGTGAGGTCGATCAGGGTCGACCCCGGCGCCTGCAGCCGCAGGCGCGACGGCGTGTCGAGCGCGAGCAGTTTGCCGCGGTCGACGATCGCGAGCCGGTTGCAGAGTTCGTCGGCCTCCTGCATGTAGTGCGTCGTCATCACGATCGTGCGCCCGTCCGCGTGCAGGCCGCGGAGAATGTCCCAGAGCGCGAGACGGGCCTGCGGGTCGAGGCCGACGGTGGGCTCGTCGAGGAAGATCACCCGCGGCTCGTGCAGCAGGGCGCGCGAGATCATCAGCCGCTGCTGCTGGCCGCCCGACAGCTCGTCGACCTTGGCGTACGCGCGGTCGGCGATCTCGAACTGCTCGAGCAGCGCCATCGCGCGCTGCATGGTGACGGCGCGCGACAGGCCGAAGTACGCGCCGTGGAACAGCAGGTTCTCGATGACGTTGAGGCCGCGGTCGGGGTTCGGCCGCTGCGGCACGACGCCGATGCGCCGGCGCACGGAAACCGGATCGGTGAGGACGCATTTGCCCGCGACGAACGCCGCGCCGGACGTGGCGTTGACGCGCGTCGTGAGCACCCCGATGGTCGTCGTCTTTCCCGCGCCGTTTGGTCCGAGCAGCCCGAAGAACTCACCTTCGTTCACCTCGAGATCGAGCCCGTCGAGCGCGGCGATTTCACCCGACTGGCGCGGCGCGGAGACGTGCTGCATTCCGCCGGAGGGAGTCGGCGTGCCGCGCGGCGGCGTGGGGCGTCTGCGCGACGCGGCGGGATACACTTTTCGCAGCGCGCGCGTCTCGATCATTGCGGGCATTGGCAAATCTACGCGGCTCGCGTGAACGGCGGCCAGTGTGTAAGATCGTCGTCGGTTCGGCATGACAACGGTGTGCCAGCGCGCGAACCGCCCCAATACCCACCGGAGCCCAAAGCATGAACGTGATCCTCCGCCGCATTGCGATGGCCGCCGGAGCGCTCGTCGCGCTCGCCGTCGTCGCGGCATGCGCCGTGTATTTCATGAGCGAGCGGCACGTGACGCGCCGATACGCGCTCGTGACAGAGACAATCCCTCTTCCCACGGACTCCGCGTCGCTCGCGCGCGGCCGCCACCTCGCGCGTGCCATCGCCAAGTGCGCCGACTGCCACACGGAGACGTTCGGTGGCCATGTGCTGATGGACAATCCGGCGATGGGCCGCATCGTTTCGCTCAATCTCACGCGCGGCAAGGGCGGCCTTGGCACGACGCTCACGGACGCCGACTGGGTCCGCGCGATCCGGCACGGCGTCGGACACGACGGGCGAGCGCTGCGGATCATGCCGGCCCGGGATTTCCGCGACCTCTCGGCCGCCGATCTCGGCGAGATTATTGCCTATGCCAAGTCGGTGCCACCAGTGGACAACGAACTTCCGCCGAACACTTTGGGCCCGGTGTCGCGCGCGCTGATCGCGACAAACCAATTTCCGCTGTTCGACGCGGAAACCTCCGACTTCGCGTCACACGCACCGGCCACCGCGCCGCCGGTTGGGCCAACCGCGGAGTACGGGAGCTACCTGGTGCACACGGCCGGCTGCACGGGCTGCCACGGACCGACGCTTTCCGGCGGCAAGATTCCGGTCGGCGACCCGTCGTGGCCACCCGCAGCGAACCTCACGCCGTCCGGGCTCACGGCGTACGATCAGGCGGCGTTCACCACGCTGCTCCGCACCGGCATGCGTCCGGGAGGAACGAAGATCAGGTCGCCAATGCCGATTGAATGGACGAAAGAGATGACCGACGACGAGATCACCGCCCTTTGGCTGTACCTGAAGACAGTACGTCCGAAAGATTTCGGGGGACGATGAACGGTGACACGGCGTGAGGCGGAAGGGCGGTGAGGCGTGAGGCGCGGTGAGAAGTGAGGAGGACGCGCCGTAACGAGGAAGCGCGGCGAGAGGTACGCGGACGCGCGGAAGGAGCAAGTTCTGCGAAAAAGGGGAGAATGGGGACATCGTCCCCGCTCCTCACCGCGAGTCCTGCTTACCCCTCACCGCGC
>JBIOHR010000283.1:0-3054 GCA_044449085.1 Gemmatimonadales bacterium
CTTGCTCCCAACCGTCTGGACCGCCGTCGCGTTCACGCGCGGCTCCTTCGCCATCGCTTCGAGCACCCGCCGCGCGCCCTGGACGTTCGCGTCGCCCGCCGCGTCGATCACGCCGCCCTTCCGCACCACGTTGTCGACGACGATCATTGTGCCGACGCGCGCGAGCTTGAGCGCCCACGCGAAGTAATCGGGGTTGCCCGGCTTATCGGCGTCGATGAACACGAAATCGAACGGCGCGCCGCCTTCGGCCGCGATCTTCGGCAGCGACTCGATGGCCTTGCCGAGCCGGATATCCACCATGTGCGACAGCCCCGCCCGCTCGATGTTCGCTCGGGCGACGTCGGCATGTTTCCGGTCGTACTCGAGCGTGACGAGCTTTCCGCCGGGCGGCAGGGCCCGCGCGAGAAAAATCGTGCTGTAGCCGCCGAGTGTCCCGACTTCCAGAATGCGCCGCGCTCCGATGGAACGTGCCAGGATCTGCAGAAGCTTGCCCTGGTTGGGGGCAACGTTGATGGCCGGCAAGCCGTTGGCCGCGCTCGCCGCGAGCGCCGCGTCCAGCGCGTTGTCGGACGGTACGAGCTGGTCCGTGATGTAGCGGTCCACGGCCGTCCACTGTGTCTCGTCGGTCACGCTGCTTCTCCGTTATACCGGCTTCGTCAACCGCGCGCTGGATCCCTCGATGCGATTGCGTCCGGCATGCTTCGCGGCGTAGAGGCGCTTGTCCGCCGCGAGGAAGACCTCTTCCCAGCCATCCCCATCCAGCGGAAATGTAGAGACTCCGCCGCTCATCGTCACGGTGATGGTGTGGCCGGCGTGGGTGAGCGGGCTCGCCGCCACGCAGAGCCTGAGGCGTTCCGCGGCCTCGACGGCGTCGGGCGCCGACTGCTGCGGCAGGAGGAGCACGAACTCCTCGCCCCCGAGGCGGCCGAGTACATCCTCGTCACGCTTCTGCGAGTGCAGCAGGGCGGCGACGTGCCTGAGCACTTCGTCGCCCGCGAGGTGGCCGAACGAATCGTTGACCGTCTTGAAGAGGTCGACGTCGAACACAACCATCGACAGTTCCTGCCGCTGGCGGGTGGCGCGCGCGGCCTCCTCGCGGAACCGCGCAAGCGTCGCGCGCCGGTTGGCGAGGCCGGTGAGCGGGTCGAAGTACGCGATCCGCTCCAGCGTCGCCTGCATCTTGCGTACTTCGATCCAGAGCAGCCCGAGCGTCGCCGCGACGGCGGTGACCATCTGCGCGATGCTGAAGAGCGCGACGAGGAGGTCGGCGCGGTCGCGGTCGTTCGACCCGCCGATCTGCACGAAAATCCCAGCTTCGCGAACAGTCCAGACGACGACGCTGGCCAGGAACGCGAGCGCGACGAAGCGCGATGCCGCCTTTGCGTCGGGCGGCGGGTCGGTCGTGAGCTTGTACGCGCCGATCAGGAAGAGCACATCCGCGAGCGGCGCGGACGCCATGAAGTCGACCAGCACTTCGGAGTGCGGGCCGATGTGGTTGATCACCAGTGGCAGGACAGAGACGACGAACCCGGCGAGGACCCAGCGCTGGTTCATCCGGTAGCGCGTGTGCTTCAGCGCGCCGTTGATACAGAGAATTGGCGCGTAGCAAATCAGCGCATTGCCGGCGACCTTGCTGAGCGCGACCGGCAGGAAGGTGGCGATCGTTACGAGCAGGCCGATCGCGTACACCAACAGCCCCGCGCCCCACAGCCGCAGTGTGCGCGACGACCGGTCTCCCCGCGCCACGGCGAGGCAGATCACGCCCAGAACGATGTTCTGGACGAGCAAGGCGACGAGGAGGGTCGCTGCGCGGGTCATTCAGCCATGGGCAGTTCTCTCATAGTGATCAGCTCACCGGTATCGGCTCAAAGCGTGCGCTGAGCTGATACCGTGAGCTGATAACTGTAAGCCGCACTACGGCTGAGTCTTGGGGGCGGCAGGATTCTTGACGTACATATCAAACCACGCCAGCCACCTCGCCCACTGATCCAAGTCCGTCTGGTACGTGGCCACGCTGTGGTCCTCGTACGGATACATGAACAACGCCGCCGGCTTGCCGAGTCCCTGGAGCGCGTGGAACATGCGGATCGAGCTGATGGGCGCGGTGCCGACGTTCTGGTCCTCGAGCGAGTGATACATGAGCAGCGGCCCGGAGATCTTGTCGGCACGATAGAACGGCGACATGTCGAGGTACGTCTGCTGCGCCTCGAAGAAGCTGCGGCGCTCACTCTGGAAGCCGAACGGCGTGAGCGAGCGATTGTACATGCCGTCGCCCGCGATGCCCGCTTTGAAAATCGATGTGAGCGTCAGCGCGTTCACGGTGCTGAACGCGCCGTAGCTGTGGCCGCCCACTCCCACGTGCTCGCGGTCGATGTAGCCCTGGTCGACCATCGCGTTCACGACGAGCTCGAGGTTCTCCGCGAGGTCGCGCGCGTAATTGTCGTTCATCTTGCCCGCCTGGCCCATGATCGGGCAGTCGGGTTCGATCACGGCGTACCCCGCCGTGACCCAGAGCCTGGTGGACGACGCCGGGCGGAGCGCCGGCGTATCCGGGAACTTGTTGATGTTCGTCGTATACCGCGAGCGATCGTACTCGGCCTGCGTCGTGTACTCGCGCGGGTAGAACCAAATGATCCCCGGCAGGCGCGTGCCCGGCTTCCAGTCCGCCGGCAGCGTGAGGTCCACCCAGAACTTGATGCCGTCGCGCTGGCGGGTGAGCTCGATGCGTTTGTGCTGTGCACCGGACACTTCCGGCGCCACGTCCTTCGCGTGCGTGATGTGCGTGGTGGATCCGGCCTTGGCGTCGCGCAGCCACGCGTCCTGGATCACCGTCGGCGATTCGCGCGTGTAGATGAACGCGGAGTAGTCGTCGTCGAGCGCGGTGACGAACTCATCGAACTCGTTCGCCGGGCTGTCGAACACGCGGTCGCGCGCGCCGCTCTCGAAGTCCAGCTTGTCCACCCACGGACGTGGCGCTTCGGTGCTCCACTTCGCACCGGGCATGCGGCTGCCCGAGAGGTAGACGGTCTTATTGTCGCTGCCGACGATCACGAC
>JBIOHR010000284.1:0-3034 GCA_044449085.1 Gemmatimonadales bacterium
GCGCGCTGGTGATCTTGCGGCGACGCTCGCGCTCGACTCGATCGGACTGCAGCCGGGCGACATGCTTCACATCCGCGCGGTCGCCCGCGACCGCAACAACGTGACGGGCCCCGGCGTGGGAACGTCCGACACGCGGACCCTGCGCATCGCGCGCGCCGACGAATACGACTCGGTCGCGGTCGATCCCGCGCCGCCGCCGGAGGCGGAGAAGAATGCGCTGAGCCAGCGCATGCTGCTGATGCTGGCGCAGGCGCTCGAGCAGAAACGGTCGAAGATCTCGCATGGGACGCTCGTCGGCGAATCCCGTGCGATTGCCGTCGATCAAACCCGCCTGAGGAAGCGCGTCGGCCAAATCGTCTTCACACGCCTTGGCGAGGACACCGGCGAAGAGGGCGACGCCACGGACAAGCGCCTCGACCAGCCGGTGAACGCGGACTCCGTGCTCGCGGCCGCCGATCGTGCCGCGAGCGCGCCGGTCGGCGCGGCGCTCGAAGGAAACGAGGACGAGACTCCGGTGGTGGCGACGAACCGTCCGCTGCTCGAGGCCTACAACGCGATGTGGAGGGCGTCGAGCGAACTCGAGATCGGCGAACCGGGGAAGGCGATTCCATTCATGAAGAAGGCGCTCGACGCGCTCCAGGCCGCGCGGAGTGCGGAGCGCATCTACCTGCGCGGAAAGACGCAGGCGGTGGTCGTCGATATCGACCGCGTACGGCTGCAGGGGAAGGACAAGGGCGCGTCATCCGTGCGGGTCCCGCGCCTGCCGGCCGATCCCGCGCGCGACCGGCGCATCGCGCGCTTCGACGCGGCGCTCCAGCTGGTGCGAACCACGCCGGCGGCCGCGGTCGATTCGCTCCTCCTGCTCCGCCTCGACCTCCTCGATCGCGACGCGGCGGCGGCCCGCGCGATCGAGAGTGCGGCCAACGCGCTGCGCGCCGGGCACGACGCCACCAACGCATTGATCCGCGCGCGGCGCATGCTCGCCTCCACGCCATCCGCACCGGCACCGCTCGGCGTCTGGGGCGCCGTACCATGACGTGCCGATGAGCGATTTCACCTTCTGCACCGCGCAGTATGACTCCGGCGACTGGGACTCCGCGCCGCTCGTCCCCGCAAACCTCATCGACTCGGTCGCGCGTTACACGTCGATCAGCGTCGCTCCCACCGGCGTGACCGTGCCGCTCGGGTCGACCGCGCTGTTCAAATATCCGCTGGCGTATCTCACGGGCCACCTGCCGGTGCGTTTTTCGGAACTCGAGCGCCGCACGCTGCGCGAGTATTGCGATCGCGGCGGCATGTTGTTCGTCGACGATCACAACCATGACATCGACGGCGTATTCCACAAGAGCGCCGTCGAGGAAATCGCGCGCGCAGTCGGGCCGCTCAAGGAACTGCCGAACACGCACGCCCTGTATTCATCGTTCTTCAAGTTCGACGACGGCCCGCCCGCGACGACGCACGAACTCAACGGGTGGGGCGACAACCTCGTGCACAAGCACCTGCTCGCGGTATTGCACGGCGACCGCATCGCCGTGCTGTACAGCAGCAAGGACTACAGTTCCGAGTGGGGCTACCATCCCGACAACAAGCGGTTCCTGTCGGTGGACAACACGAAGTTCGGCGTGAACATCGTGGTGTATGCGCTCACGCGCTGACCGGGCCCGGTACGCGGAACCGGCGCTGCGCGCCGCGTCGTTCGCGCTGATCGCGTTCGCGCTCTGGCGCCTCGTGGCGGGGGCGTCGGCCGCCGGCACGGTCCGCGTGCGATCGTCGGCGCTGGCGCAGGAGCTCCCGGCCATCGAATCGGGGCGGCGAGCGGCCCTGCATGTGGACATCGACGCGCCGCCGACACCCGCCGAGCGGGATGCGCTCTCCGCGCTCGCGCGCGACGGCGAGCGCGTGACGTGGGGCGGGGAAGCCGTCCCGCCGCTTGCGGCGGTGGCGGAGCGCGCGCGCGAGCCGGGCGGCCCGGTGCGGATCGCCGTGGCGTCTTCTGCGGACGTCGCCTTTTCCGACGGCCTCGCGGCGCTCGATTCCGTCCGCGCGGCGGGCGCGGCGCGCGGCGCGACCATCGATGTCGGTGCGCCGTCCGGCCTGGTGACCGCGCAGGCCGGCGCGGCGCGCGCACCCGTTGGCGTGGCGCCCGCGGCCGACCTGCACGCGGTGCTCGTGCTTGGGCGCGCCGGCTGGGAGGCGAAGTTCGTCGTGGCCGCGCTCGAAGAACAGGGGTGGACGGTGGACGAGCGCCTGTTTGTCGCGCCTGGCGTGGAAGTCACGCATGGCGCGGCGCCGGCGATCGACACGGCGCACTTCTCGGCGATCGTCGCGCTCGACACGGTGCTCGGCCCGGCCGGCCCGGGCATCGCTGGTTTCGTGCGCGCCGGTGGGGGATTGATCCTGCTCGGCGATGCCGCCAACGCGGCGGCCGTCCGAGCGATCGCGCCGGCACGTGCCGGATCGAAGCGGCCCGCCGCGAATCGCGCGTTCGACGCGGCCGCGCCGGTTGATGCGATGCCGGTGCATCCGCTCGAATCGCTGCGTGCCGATGCCGTTCGCCTCACCGCGCGCGGTACGCTCGTCACGAGCGCGGCGCGCCGCGAAGGTGCCGGCCGCGTCCTTCAAGCCGGGTACGACGAGACGTGGCGCTGGCGCATGGAGGGCGGCGGCGACGCGGTCGCGGCGCACCGCGCGTGGTGGTCGCACATGGTTGGGAGCGTCGCGGCGGTTCCCCTTCCGGCTGCCGGCGAATCCTCGTCGGCCGAGGGCGCGCCGCTGGCGAGGCTGGTCGACGCGCTGGGGCCGGCGACGAACGTTGCGCCGCCGGAGTCCGCACCGCGCACGCTCCCGGCATGGCTGTTCCCGCTGCTCTTGGCATCGCTGATTGCGGAGTGGGCCTCACGTCGCATGCGGGGTGCACGATGACGAAGCCGGTGGCGTTCATTTCCCACGCAGACTGCGGGCGGCACGACACCGGGTGGGGGCATCCCGAGCACGTCGGCCGCCTGCGCGCGATTCCTCGCGCGCTTCGCAATGA
>JBIOHR010000285.1:0-2999 GCA_044449085.1 Gemmatimonadales bacterium
CGGCTACCTGCCGGTCAATCCGTGCACCGGCGAGCCGCCGGGCGCGGGCGCGGGACCGTTCGGCGGCGGCGGGGTTGGTGCGAACAGCGGGCCACAGGTGGTGCCGGGCACGTACACTGTCGCACTGGTGTCCGGTGGGAAGACGCTCGACACCAAGTCGATGAAGGTCATCATGGATCCGGGGATTCCGTCGTTCACCGAGGCAGTGCATCGCCGGTGGAACGACGTGATCGTGGACCTGCAGGACGCGCAGAGCCGCGGCAATGAGATGGGCCGGCGACTGCTTGCGATCAACACGCAGATGAACGCTGCGGCGTCAAAACTCAAGGGGAGCACGACCGTGCCGGCCGCGGTGCAGAAACAATTTGCCGACGTGAACGCGCAGTTCGACAGCGTGCGCACGCGCTTCGGCGTGGGCGCTCCGGCCGCCGGAGGCCGCGGCGGAGGCGGGCGCGGTGGTGTGGACCCGGTCAACGCACTCGGCCGTGTCTCAGCGGTAAAGCTCGCGATCATGGGGATCTGGGAATCGCCGAGTGCCGGAATGGTCCGCCAGGGCAACGAGGCGAAAACCGCGCTCGCGAAGGCGGTGACCGAGGCGAACGCGCTGCTGCCGAAGATTGCCGCGCTCGGGGCGGAGCTGAAGAAGTACGATATTGCGGTGACGGTGCCCGCGGGCCACTAGGAGCGTGCAATGAGTTGATGCATGTTGGTGTCGGTTGTCCCAAAGCTCGTGTATGGCTGCGGGACAACGGACACCAACAACGCAAGTCCATCCTCCCGTCTCCCGCATTCCAGCGGCCTGCGCCCGCGCGGCGTATATTCTCGTCACTTAACTGTTGGCGCGGAGCTGGGAATGATCCGAATGGGATGGACGACCGCCGCAGCGATCGGCATGTTGGGCACGGTCGTCAGCGGCGCGGGAGCGCAGACGACGACCAATACGACCACGGTTCCACCCGTGACCGCGGCGGCGCCAGCGCCACCGGCAACCGTCCAGGACACCTCAATGAAGTCTACCCAGCTGGGCGTGTACACCGACGACCAGGCCAAACGCGGACAGCAGGTCTACGCCGGGTCATGCGCGAGCTGCCACACGCCGTCGTCGCACCAGGGCTCGACGTTCACGCAGAATTGGGACCAGCACCCGCTGTTCGATCTTTTCTCGTATGTCAGTACGCAGATGCCGCAGGACAACCCGGGCAGCCTGGCACCGAGCGACGCCGCGGACGTCGTTGCGTTCCTGCTCAAGGTGTACTCCATGCCGGCGGGCACCACGGAGCTGGCCCCGGACACCGTGGCAATGAAGAAGATCCTCATCGACTCACGCACTACGAGGCCCCCACAATGACGCGCAGCCAGTTCAGTCTCGCAAGATTTTCGCCTCGATCCGCCGCGCTCGCATGCGGCGTCGTCGCCATTGCAATTCTCACCGCCACGACCGCATCGAACGCGTGGCAGGGGAAGCCGACCGTGCGCGGCAACGTCCCGGGTGAATGGCATGCCTGGGGCGCTGATGCGTGGAGCACGCGCTACTCGTCGCTCGACCAGATCAACAGCACGAATTTCAATGAGCTGAAGGTGGCGTGGCAGTGGAATGCCGCGACGGACGGACCTGACGAGTACTACCGTACGACGCCGCTGTATGCGAACGGACGCATCCTGACCGTCGCAACCACACATCGCTACGCCTACGCCATCAATCCGGCGGACGGCACGACGCTCTGGACCTACAAACTTGACGAAGGGATCCGCTGGCAAAAGGCACCGCGCAAGTTTGCCGGACGCGGCCTCGCCTACTGGACCGACGGGAACGCGGAGCGCGCCATCATCATCACGCCCGGCTACCATCTCGTCTCGCTCGACGCGAAAACGGGGAAGCCGGATCCGAAGTTCGGCAAGGACGGCGTCGTCGACCTCATGGACGGCCTCGGCTACCCGCTCGTTCCGCTCGCCGTGGACGACACGCTCCCACTCGAAATCAGCGAGGCGTACCCCGCGCGTCAGGCGAAGCCCGGTGAAACGTGGAACGCGGCCACGCACACCGGCGCCGACGGCACGGTCGGAATCAATCCGTCCCACGGACAGATCGCAAACAGTTCGCCCGCGATCGTCGTGGGCAACACGATCATCGTCGGCAACTCGGCGATCCACGGCTACTTCCTGCTCCACAAGCACAACATTTCCGGAGCCATTCGCGGCTTCGACGTGCACACGGGAAAGCAGAAGTGGATTTTCCATCTGCTGCCGCGTCCGGGCGAGTACGGCGCCGACACGTGGAAGAACGGATCGAAGATCGACGATATCGGCACGGGCAAGGTGGACCCGTGGGCGACATACAGCGCCGACCCTGCACTCGGGCTCGTGTACATCCCCGTCGGCGAAGGCATCGTCGATGACTACGGTGGACAGCGTCCGGGCAACAACCTGTTCGCGACCAGCATCGTCGCGCTCGACGTCAACACTGGCGTGCGGAAGTGGCATTTCCAGATGGTGCACCACGACGTCTGGGACTACGACATCCCGATGGCGCCGAACCTTCTCGACGTCACCATCGACGGCAAGCCGCGGAAGATCATCGCCGCGACGACCAAGATCGGCTGGGTGTACGTGCTCGATCGCGTGACGGGTGAGCCGATCTGGCCGATACCGGAGACTCCGGTCGGGGCGAGTGAGGTGCCGGGTGAAGTGCTCTCGCCGACGCAGCCGGTGCCGTCGAAGCCTGCGCCCTATGCACAGCAGGGATTGGTGGAGTCCGACTTGATCGACTACACACCGGCCATCAAGGACTCCGCGCTGAAACTGGCGCAGAAGTGCCGCATGGGCCCGTACTTCGTTCCGCCTTCGCCGCAGGACGGCAAGGGCGCGAATGGTCCGGCCAAGTTCTCATGCTCGTGGTACGCGCCGGGCGCGTCCGGCGGCGTGAACATCGACGGTGGAACCGCGGCTGACCCCGAGACGGGGATGATCTACGTCGGCAGCCAGAGCGGTCTGGGCACGAG
>JBIOHR010000286.1:0-2937 GCA_044449085.1 Gemmatimonadales bacterium
GGGCGTGAACTCCTCGGCGGCGTGATCGACTACGACGACGTCTGGCGGACCGGCGCGAACGCAGCGACGCAGTTCACGACGTCGAAGCCGATTACCCTCGCGGGGCTGGTGCTGCCCGCCGGGATGTACACGCTATGGACCGTGCCGCACAAGGACGGTGCGGAACTGATCGTGAACAAGGAGACGGGGCAGTGGGGGACGGACTACGACCGATCGCACAACCTCGGCCGCGCGGCGCTTCACACGGAGACCGTGAAAGCGCCGCTGGATGAGTTCACGATCTCAGTCGTGCCGGGGGATGTGCGGCACGGGTCGCTGGTGATCGAGTGGGGGACGTTTCGGTGGACGGCGCCGATCGTGGTGAGGTAAGAGCTCACAGCAAACCCCAGTGGTGGGTCGTGAGGGTCCAGTGTTCGGTGTTGAGTGAATGCTTTCACTCGCAGTCACTCAACACCGACCACCGGAACCCCAACACCCACCACTGAAGTTGAAAATGCTTCCAGCTATGCCGCGTAAACCGTCGCCCCGCCAACAACAGTCTTGACGATCGCAATATCCTTGATCTTCTCCGGATCGATCACATGCATATCCTCCGCCATCACGACAAAGTCGGCGAGCTTTCCGGGCGCAATAGAACCCTTGATCGCTTCTTCGTGTGAGTTGTAGGCACCGTTGAGCGTATTGATCTGCAGCGCCTCGGCCACGCTCACGCGCTGGTTGAGTCCCCATTTGCCGCCGTCCCAGCCCGTGCGTGTCACCATGCCCTGGATCCCCATCCGCGCGTCGAATGGCCCCGGGCTGAAATCCGATCCCGCCGCGGCGGTGATGCCGTTGTCGATGAAGGTGCGGTACGCCATGCACCGCTTCATGAGCTCTTCGCCGTAATACTTGAACTTGTCGGTGTTGTAGTACGCGTACGACGTGAACGGGGCGGGGACGAGGCCGAGCGCCTTCATGCGCCTGATGAGATCGTCGTTGATCAGCGTGCAATGCGTGATCTTGGGCCGCGCGTCGGCGCGCGGAAAGGCCTTCTGCGCGCGTTCGTACGCCGTGAGCGTCATGTCGATCGCGACGTCGCCGTTCGCATGGCAGTTGAGCTGGATCCCCGCGCGATGCACGCGCTCCGCCCAGGCATTGAGCGTGTCCTGCGTCTCGGTGATGTTCCCCTTGTACGGCGGCTCGACGCCGGCGTACGGCGTACTCAGTGCCATCGTGCGCTCGGAGAACGATCCATCCACCGTGTGCTCCGAGGTGGCGCCGAAACGAATCCACTCGTCGCCGAACCCGCTGGCGATCCCCGCGTTGATCATCGCCTCGAGCGCGTTGCCGCTCGCCTCGTAGCTCACGCGGTGGAGCAGCTTGCCTTCGGAGCGGATCGCCTGGAGCGCGGCCAGGTTGCCGCCTTCGTGGTGCACGCTGGTGAGGCCGTAACGGACGAACTGTTTGGAGATGAACGCGAGGCCGTCTCGCGCGCGCTGTTCGCGCTGCTCCGCGGTGAACGTGGGACGCGCGCCGACGCGATTGAGCGCGCCGGTCGCGCGGTCGGTCACGCGGCCGTTGAGTTCGCCGCTGGCGTCGTGGTCGTAGGTGCCGCCGGGAGGATTCGGTGTGCTCTTCGTGATTCCCGCCAGCTCGAACGCCTTGCTGTTGTAGAAGGAGGTATGACCGCCGCGATGATGCACGGCGACGGGGTGCTCTCTCGAGACTTCATCGAGATCGTGGACATTGATGAGCCGGTTGTCCTTCACTTTGGTGTCGTCGAAGAAATAGCCGTTCACCCACATCCCGGCCGGCGTCTCGCGCGCCTTGGCCTTCAGCTTCTCGACGATGCTCGCGATCGTCACGAACTCCACTACATAGGGATTCCCGACGAGCACTTCGTACATGAGCACTTCGCCCGGCGCGTGGTTGTGCGTGTCGATGAACCCCGGGACGACGGTCATCTGCTTTGCGTCGAAGGCCTGCGTGCCCTTGCCGATCAGCCCGCGGATCTCCGCGTTGCTGCCGACCGCCATGAAGCGCCCGCCCTTCACCGCGAACGCTTCGGCCTTGGGCATGCGCGAGTCGACGGTGTAGACCTTCGCGTTGTGCACGACGAGGTCGGCGTCCTGGGCACGGACGGCTGTGGCTTGCGCACCGGCGCTCTGTCCGCGCGAGCGATCGCCGCCGGGTTCGGCCGTCGCGGCGGCGCCGAGGAGGGGCGCTCCAACCACGCCTGCGATGCCCGCTCCGGTGATGCCAAGGAATTCCCTGCGGCTGCGGCGGGTGGTCATCGGCTGTGGTCTCCGAAAGTGCGGTCGGGTGGCGCTGGCGGTGGTGTGGCGGAATGTGCGGGATTCGCCTGCAAGCGGCAACCGGCGACAGCGAGACGCGGGCGGCAACTTGCGGTGCGTGGCCGGCCGTGATACCGTCGTGCAACCCCCGCCAGAGACAACCGTGAAATCGCTGACAGTTCCGGCCGCCGCGCTCGTCGCGGCGGTCTTCGCCGGTGGCGCCGCCGCCCCGGCGCGCCACTCGGCAGCGCGCTCCGCTGCCGTTGTCGCGAACGACAATCGAGCTTCGGCCGGCGCGATGCACGGCGACACCCTCGACGTCACGCTGGAAGCGCGTGAGGGTGACTGGAAACCATATGGATCCGCCGGCCCCTCCGTGCGCATTCTCGCGTTCGGCGAGGCGGGCAAAACGACACAGACTCCCGGGCCGATGATCCGCGTTCGCGCGGGGACGCACGTCCGCGCTCGCGTGCGCAACACCGTCGGCTCCACGCTCGTGGTGCACGGGCTGTCCACCCGCCGCGCACCGGAGCCGGACACGCTCGTCGTGCCGGCGGGCACGATGCGAGATGTCGTGTTCACCGCGGACGACCAGGGGACGTTCTTCTACTGGGCGACGACGACGGGGTCGAGTTTCGCGAACCGTCTCTACGAGGACTCGCAA
>JBIOHR010000287.1:0-2936 GCA_044449085.1 Gemmatimonadales bacterium
GTTCGATCACCCGCCGCATCGGGCGCTGGGAGAGCGACGCGTCCCCCCCGATGACGGTCGTGAATGGATGTGCGGCGAGCAGGCCCGACAGCAGGCGCATCGACGTGCCGGAGTTGGCGGCGTCGAGCGCGTGCGAAGATTGTCGCAGGCCGCCGAGGCCGGCGCCGTGAATCGTCAGCCGAGGGCCGCGTTCGACGCGGACGCCAAGGGCTTCGAGACACGCAAGCGTGGCGGCACAATCGGCGCCCGGCGCGTAGCCCTCGAAGCTGGACGTGCCGTCGGCGATCGCGGCGAACATCGCGTAGCGATGTGAAACAGATTTGTCACCCGGGACACGGACGCGTCCCTCGACGCGCGAGACGCGCGGGATGATGCTGGTGGTTCCGGTCGAAGCGGACATCGAGCGCCTATATTGTATTATCCTAGCGCTTCAATGACGGTGCGCGGCGGCCTGGTACGGCTGCAGATCCCGAGTCTCTTCGACATGGTGGACCTCGTGCAGGTCCTCAGCGATCGCATGGGTCAGCTCGCCGCCTTCGACGAAGATCAGGTGCACTGGATCGGCGTCGCCGTCCGCGAGTCCGTCATCAACGCCATCAAGCACGGCAACCGCGAGGACCCCACCAAGCCTGTCCTCATCGAGTTCGCCTTCTCCCCAGAGGATCGTCCGACCGAGCTCGTGGTGCGCGTCACGGATCGCGGTGAAGGGTTCGAGCCCCAGGCGGTCGCCGACCCGCTCGCGCCCGAGAACATGCTGAAGTCGAGCGGCCGCGGGATCTTCTTCATGCGCAATTTCATGGACGACGTCCGGTTGAGCCGCGCGCCCGACGGAGGCATGGAAGTCAGGATGGTGAAGAAGCTGGCCGCCGGTGGTTGACGCGATTCCTCCTGTCTTCCTCGCCACCGCCGTCCAGGCGGTGATCAAAGCCGGCGCCATGCAGCTTGCCGGCATCGACCATCTCCACGTTGAAAAAAAGGGCGTCATCGATCTCGTCACCGAGATTGATCGCGACGTCGAACGTATGTTCCGCGCGCTCATCGCCGAGCGCTTTCCGGATCACGCCGTTCTCGCGGAGGAGTTCGCGACGGCCCGCGATCGCCGCCGCGCGGCTGAGTACACGTGGATCTTCGATCCCGTGGACGGCACGACGAACTACGCGCACGGGCTGCCGATCTTCTGCAGCGCCGCTTCGCTCGAGCACGACGGCGATCCCATCGTCGCGGCGATTTACGACCCCAGCCGTCGCGAGCTGTTCACCGCGGAGCGCGGCATGGGCGCATGGTTGAACGGCGCGCCGCTCCGCGTGTCAGAGTCGCACACGGTGATCGACTCGCTCCTCTGCACGGGGTTTCCGTACACGGTGCATACGGAGGCGCACTATCTACTCGATCTCTTCGGCGACTTTCTCGGCAAGGCGCGCGCAGTACGGCGACTGGGCTCGGCGCAAATCGATCTCGCCTACGTCGCGGCCGGCCGCCTCGACGGCTTCTGGGAAGTGCACCTCAACCCCTGGGACATCTCAGCGGGTGCGCTACTCGTGCGCGAAGCCGGCGGGCAAGTCAGTGCCCTCGACGGGGGAACCTTCGACTCAAGGCGTGGCGAAATCGTGGCGAGCAACGGCCGGATTCACGACGAGATGACACGCGTCATCCGTGCCGCGTCCGCGCGGAACAAAAGCGGACCACCCTAGACTTGGCGCGGTGGTCTCGAAAGCGGACGGAGTGACCTGTCCGTAAGACAGTGCCCCGGACAAGCGGCCATGCTCCGGAGGGCGATTGACGTGGCCGGGCTGGCACCCAACATGCTCATGCCACCGGACGGAGGGATTCTTCCATGACCAAGCGCTATATTCCCCTGGGCCTGATCGCTCTGCTGTTGACTCCGCTCACGGCGAGCGCGCAGATCCATCAGGTCAGCTCGTCGAGCTCGAACGGCGGAGCGCAGACGGTCAATTTCAGCGTCGGCTACTTCGCTCTCAAAGGGCTCTATTCCCGCGTCGGCGACGACGTGATTCTGAACGAGCTGCAGAGTGCGCAGCCGTTGCTCTTCCAGGTCAAGGATCTCAACTCGGTGCCGGTTGGCGGCGAGTACCTGTTCGGCATCCAGCGCAACTTCGAAGTTGGCGTGGGTCTCGCGTACGCACAGCGCACCGCGCCGAGCGTGTATGCGAACCTCACCAACGCGGACGGCAGCGAGATCACGCAGGACATCAAGCTGCGGCAGGTCCCGGTCACGTTCACCGGGCGTTTCCTGATCCTTCCCCGCGGGAGCGTCGTCGAACCGTACGTCGGCGCGGGCATCGTCGCGATCAGGTATCAGTACAGCGAAGTCGGCAGCTTCGTCGACTCAGACCTCTCGGTCTTCCCGGCGCGCTACGTCGCGAAGGGAACCGCGTCGGGGCCCGTGGTGCTCGCCGGCGTGCGCGCGCCGATGGATCGCTTCGTCGCCGGCGCTGAAGTCCGCTGGCAGAAGGCTGAAGCGAAGGGGCTCCTGAACGACGGATTCATCGGCGACAAGCTGGATCTCGGCGGCTGGACGACGAACTTCACATTTGGCGTCAGATTCTAGGTTCGTGGGTTCGTGGGTTCGTGGGTTCGTGGGTTCGTGGGTTCTCGGGTTCGTAGGTTCTCGGGTTCGTAGGTTCTAGGTTCTGGGTTCGACGTCGAGGAGGTGGGTGACCGCGATGGTGCCTGTCTCCTCGAACCATGTACGGCCTTCGGCGACGAGATCGCACTTGACGACATAGCGTCCTGGAATCGTGGGCGCGTTGAATGAGGCGCGCTGGCTGAGCGCGGCGCCCGCCGGAACGTCGCGATCGAGAGGGCAGCGCGCGAAGTCGCGGTCCAGCATCTTGCCGTTGGCATCCAGGAGCTGCACGCCTATCCGGATGTAGCGGGTGGAACCGGCGGCCGACTGCCACGGCGCAGTGCCGGTA
>JBIOHR010000288.1:0-2902 GCA_044449085.1 Gemmatimonadales bacterium
ACAAGGCCGCGCGCACGGTGAGCGTATCCGACAACGGCGTGGGCATGTCGCGCGACGAGGTGATCAGCAACATCGGCACCATCGCCAAGTCCGGCACGAGCGAGTTCTTCCAGAGCCTGACCGGCGACCAGGCCAAGGACGCGCACCTGATCGGCCAGTTCGGCGTCGGTTTCTATTCATCGTTCATCGTGGCCGATAAGGTCACGCTCGTCACGAGGCGCGCCGGGATGGGCGCCGAGCACGGCGTGCGCTGGGAGAGTGACGGCGGCGGCGAGTACACGCTGGAGACGGTGCCGCGCGAGGCGCGCGGCACCGAGGTCATCCTGCACCTGCGCGAAGGCGAAGACGAGCTTCTCTCCGGATTCCGGCTGCGCTCGATCCTGCGCAAGTACTCCGATCACATCACCCTTCCGATCCTGATGAAGAAAGAGGAATGGGACAAAGACAAGAGCGAGCAAACACTCAAGGACGAAGACGAGCAGATCAACCAGGCCTCGGCGTTGTGGGCGCGGCCCAAGTCGGAGATCACCGACGAGCAGTACCAGGAGTTCTACAAGCACGTCGGCCACGACTTCGAGCCGCCGCTCGTCTGGACCCACGCGCGCGTGGAAGGCAAACAGGAGTACACGCTTCTCCTGTACGTCCCCGCGCATGCCCCGTTCGACCTGTGGGACCGCGACCACCGCCACGGCGTCAAGCTCTACGTCCAGCGCGTGTTCATCATGGACGACGCCGAGCAGCTCATGCCCGCATACCTGCGTTTCGTGCGCGGCGTGGTCGATTCCCACGATCTGCCGCTCAACGTCTCTCGCGAGATCCTGCAGGAGTCGAAGACAGTCGAGGCGATCCGCGCCGGCTGCGTGAAGCGCGTGCTGTCGCTCCTCGACGAGCTCGCCGAGAACAATGAAGGGAAATACGGGGACAAGTACGCCACCTTCTGGACCGAGTTCGGGCGCGTGCTCAAGGAAGGCGTGGCCGAAGATCACGCGAACAAGGAGCGCATCGCCAAGCTGCTGCGCTTCAGCTCGACCCGCGGGGAGAAGGAAGACGAGACCGTATCGCTCGCCGACTACGTGTCGCGGATGAAGGAAGGCCAGGACAAGATCTACTACATCACTGCCGAGTCCTTCGGCGCGGCGCGTAGCAGCCCTCACCTGGAGATCTTCCGCAAGAAGGGCGTCGAGGTGCTGCTGATGCACGACCGCATCGACGAGTGGGTCATGTCCAGCTTGACCGAGTTCGAAGGCAAGAAGCTGCAATCGGTGGCCAAGGGCGATCTCGATCTCGGCAAGCTCGAAGACGACGCGGAGAAGAAGGCGCAGGAAAAGGAAGCGGTCGAGTTCAAGGAGCTGACCGACAGGATCGGGAAGGTGCTGGGCGACAAGGTCAAGGAAGTGCGCGTCACCCATCGCCTCACCGACTCGCCTGCGTGCCTGGTCGCGGACCCGTCGGCGATGAGCACAAATCTCGAGCGGCTATTGAAAACGGCGGGACACAAGGTGCCGGAGACCAGGCCTACGCTCGAAGTGAATCCGCACCATCCGCTGGTGAGCGCGCTCAAGCACGAATCCGAGGAGAAGCGCTTCGCTGACTGGAGTCACATCCTGTTCGACCAGGCGGTGCTGGCTGAGGGCGGTCAGCTCGACGAGCCCGGCGCGTTCGTGAAGAGGCTCAACGAGCTGATGCTGGAGATGGCGGGGACGGGATCCAGGATCTGGACGCCCGGCAACTGACTCGGAGGTGGCTCGTAGGTGCCAAACAAGCCGGCAGGAGCATAAGCATGGTTGCGTGGACCTGGCTCATCCCCGCGCTTTCGTTCGCGCTGCTCATCGGCGGGCTGGTCGCAGGAGTGGGCTCGCTTATTGCCGTCGTTTGCGCGGCCGCTCTCATCGGCGCTGTGATCGCGGCCGTTCACCACGCCGAGGTCGTGGCGCATCGCGTCGGCGAGCCGTTCGGAACACTCATTCTCGCCGTCGCCGTGACGATCATCGAGGTCTCGCTGATTCTCTCGATGATGCTTGCCGGAGGTCCCGGCGCCGCCGCTCTGCCGCGCGACACGATCTACGCGGCGATCATGATCATCTGCAACGGCGTCGTCGGACTGTGCGTCCTGGTGGGCGGCCTCGTCCACCACGAGCAGTCCTTCCGCGTGGAGGGATCGAGCGCGGGGCTCGCTGCGCTCATCGCCTTATCTGCGTTCTCGCTCGTCCTGCCGGCTTTTACCACGACCACGCCTGGCGGCACGTACAGCAACGCGCAGCTTGCTTTCGCAGCCCTCACGTCGGCGGTGCTTTGGGCGGTTTACGTCTTCATTCAGACCGTGCGCCATCGCGACTACTTCCTTCCGCCTGCGGACCTGTCGAACCCAGACGCGCACGCGGCGCCGCCGACGAACCGCGAAACGTCGATGAGCTTCGGACTGCTTATCGTCTCACTCGTATCGGTCGTTGGGCTCGCCAAGCTTCTCTCGCCCTTGATTGAGCAAGTGGTCGAGCAAGCGGGAGCGCCGAAGGCGGTGATCGGGATCGTGATTGCGATGCTGGTCCTGCTGCCCGAGACGTGGGCCGCGGTGCGCGCCGCGCATGCGAACCGCCTTCAGACCAGCATGAACCTCGCGCTTGGGTCGGCGCTGGCGAGCATCGGCCTGACCATCCCGGTCGTCGTCGTGGCCGCATTCGTTTTCGGAATACCGCTGATTCTGGGTCTGGGGGCGAAGGACCTGGTGATGCTTGCGGTCACCTTGCTTTTGAGCGTTGTCACGCTGGGAACCGGCCGCACTCACATGATGCAGGGCGCCGTGCACCTCGTCGTCTTCGCGGCGTTTCTGTTTTTTGCATTCGTGCCCTAGTGTGCTGAGTCAGAAATTCGCTCGATAGTTCGCGGCGGATTGGGCGGCCATGCC
>JBIOHR010000289.1:0-2897 GCA_044449085.1 Gemmatimonadales bacterium
CGGCGATCGGCCAGGCCGACGGCAGCCACCGCGCGAGCCCGACGAGGCCCGTCCAGAAGCCGGCGACGAGGACGAGCCCGATCGCCTCGCCCTTCACGAGGTCGATGAGCCACCCGCGCGCATCCTGCGTCGAGAATCCCCAGCGGCGCTCCTGCAGATGTCCGCGCCAGTACGCGATCGGCGCCCGGACGAGCAGCCCGACGACGGTTACGAGCGCCGCATACGCCGCCGCAGCGCCCGCCCACCCGAGCCCCGCGACGAGATGCCACGGTCCGAGCCACACCCACTGGAGGACGACGAGCGCCGCAACCGACAGCACGAGCTCGGCGACGAGGGCGGCGTACCGCGGCCGGTGATACCGCGCAGCGCGCTCGAAGTCTTCGTGAGAAAAATCTAAGGACGGCACGTCGGCGTACAGAGATTACGCTCAACCGCGTCTAGAATGAGGAGTCCGATGGCAGCGGCAGCCGAGGCGTCCGAGAACACGCTCATTCGGTCGGGCAGAGAGTCCGCGGAGCTCGCGGCGGAGTTGCGCCGGCTCGCGCGGGTCGGCACGTTCGTCGCCATCCTCGTCAGCCCGGCCGCGTATTTCTTCTTCCGCAAGGAAGATCATCTGGGCTTCGGCTGGTCGATCGCCTGCACGGTGCTCGTCATCCTCGGCTTTCGCGGCTTTCTCGACCTGGTCATCCGGCGACTCATCCCGTGGCCGAGCCTCTTCGGCACGGACGACGCGCGCCTCCAGGAAGAGGACGTCGTCAACCGCCGGCGCGCGTGGACGTGGCGCTTCGCGTTCCGGGTCGGAATCTTCCTCGCCGGCATCATCACGATCGTCTTCCTGAAGCAGCTCTGGTTCAACCCGACGCACCTCTCGTGGCCGGGGACCGGCGCTCACATCCTGAAGAGCATCGGGCACCTCCTCCAGAACCGCACGCTCTGGATCCAGGTGGTGTTCGTGTTCTTCCTCTTCCTCTCGAACATCATGCTGTTCCTCGGCCCGATGCTCGCAATGGGCATCTCGCAGATCCGCGGCTACGAGCCGGGCGACGCCGAGTGGGGCGTCAAGCTCGAGCACGTCCGCGGCCAGGCGGAAGCGAAGGAGGAGGTGCGCCGCATCGTCACGCTCTGGGAATCGGGCGAAGCGTTCGAGAAGGCCGGCGGCAAACGCGAGCGCGGGCTGCTCTTCCTCGGCGCGCCGGGCACCGGGAAGACGATGCTCGCGAAGGCGCTCGCAACCGGCTTCAACTCACCGTTCGTCTCGATCCCGGGCTCCGGATTCGCGCAGGCGTTCGTCGGCATCGACGCTGTCATCGTGCGCTGGCTCGCGCGCAAGGCGAAGAAGCTCGCGCGCAAGTGGGGCGGCCAGTGCATCGTGTTCATCGACGAGATCGACGCGGTCGGCATGCGCCGGCAGGCGCTCCGCGGCCAGAACATGCAGCCCATCGCGACCGATCAGGGGTTCGAGTTCTACGGGCCGTTCGGCGCGCTCAACCCGAGTGGCGATCTGATCCACGAGAACGCCGCGTGGCGTGACCACATGTTCGCGCTGCGCGCGCCCGAGCGACAGTCTCCGTATCCGGGCTGGATGACGAAGGTCGGGAGCATCGTCAACCAGGGAATCTTCCCCGGGATGATGGGCGGCGGCGGGCAGCTCGCGTTGAACCAGCTGCTCGTCGTGATGGACGGCATCGACAACCCGCCGTTCATGCGCCGCTTCCTGACGAACCGCGTCAACTCATTCCTCGACGCCGTCTACGTCGTGCCGCGGCGCCTCGGCCGCGTGAGCCTGCGCCTGCCGCGTCCGCGTCCGCTCGGCGCGCAGATCTATTTCATCGGCGCGACGAACGTGCCGATCGAGAACCTCGACCCGGCCCTGACGCGTCCGGGACGCATGGGTCGGCACGTCTGGTTCCGCACGCCGACGAAGGACGACCGCAAGGACATCTTCGACCTGTACCTCGATCGCGTCTCGCACGACGCAGACCTCGACACGCCGGAGCGTCGCGACGAGATCGCCCGCATCACGAACGGCTATTCGCCCGCGATGATCGAGCAGATCTGCTCGATGGCGCTGACAAACGCGCACCACGAAGGCAAGCTCGCGTTCACCTGGCAGCACCTCGTCGACGCGATGACCGGCGTCGAGGCAGGCACGGCCGTCGGCGTGCAGTACACGGAGGAGGAGTCACGTTCCGTCGCGATCCACGAAGCCGGTCACGCGGCGACTGCGCATGTCTACCGGCCCGAGATCGAGTCGAGCCGCATCTCGATCAAGATGCGCGGTGGCTCGCTCGGCCATCATCAGACGTTCGATCGCGAGGAGCGGTTCAGCCGCTGGCAGAGCGAGGACGCCGCGGGGCTCATCCACATCGTCGGCGCGATGGCGGCTGAGCACGTGTTCTACGGCGAGAACTCGCGCGGCGTCGGCGGCGACCTCGGCTCCGCGACGCAATGGGCCGCGACCATGGTCGGCGTCTGGGGCATGGCACCCGACCCCCTCGACCTTTCGGGCGCGAAGTTCGCCGACGAGACCGAAGAGGAGACGCGCGAACGCTTGCGCCATCGGTTCGAGCAGATCGGGTTCCGCCTGATGAACCGCACGCGGGGGAGCGCCGACTTCCAGGCCGATCCGGTCGCATCCGTGCTTCGCGATCCGTTCAAGGCGAAGACCGCCGCCGAGTTCCTCGGGCGCGCATTCGCGACCGCGTACGCGTTCGTCCTCTACAACAAAGCCGCGGTGGAGGAGATCGCCGATGCGGTGCTCGAGAAGAAGGAGATCTACGGCGACGACCTGAACCGCCTCCTCGACTCGGTGCACCTGCGCAAGCCCGAGATCGACTGGCTGAAGGAGGAGTCCTGGCCACGGATCTAGCACCCGTCGAGCCCGTTGCGCCGACGCC
>JBIOHR010000290.1:0-2800 GCA_044449085.1 Gemmatimonadales bacterium
GAGTTCGGCGACG
Organism: Gemmatimonadales bacterium; assembly: GCA_044449085.1. Taxonomy (GTDB): domain Bacteria; phylum Gemmatimonadota; class Gemmatimonadetes; order Gemmatimonadales; family Gemmatimonadaceae; genus Fen-1231. The sequence goes on from JBIOHR010000290.1 coordinate 14, forward strand.
TCGACGATGCCCGCCGCTACATCAACCAGCTCGACCGCGGCACGGAATCCGCCGCGCGCCGCAAAGACTACCTCGGCGAGCTCCGTCTGGACTTCACTTACGCCCTCCGCAAACTGCGCTCGTCGCCGGCGTTCACGGTCACCGCGATCGTCACGCTTGCCCTCGGCATCGGCGCCAACGCCGCGATTTTTTCGGTCGTCAACGGCGTGCTCCTGCGACCGCTTCCGTTTCCGCACCCCGAACAGCTGCTCAAGGTCTATTCTGCCAACCGCTCCGCCGGCAATTTTCGCGCGTCTGTGTCGCCGCTCGATCTCGACGATTGGCGCGCCCAGCGCAGCGTGCTCGCCGACATCGGCGGGTTCTGGTACTCCGACGGCGGCAGCGGCGTCGACCTCACGGGCGACGGCGAACCGCAGCGTCTCTCCGCGGTATTCGTCACGCCGGGTTTTTTCACCACGCTCGAGGTCGCACCCGCCGAGGGTCGCCTCCCGCGCGAGGACGAACTCGTGCGCGGCGGCCCCGACAAAGTCGTCGTCCTATCCTACGGCTTCTGGCAGCGCCAGTATGGCTCTTCGCGGTCCGTGATCGGCCGGACCATCACGCTGGCGGGCGCGCCGTATCAGGTCATCGGCGTGATGCCGCGAACGTTCGCATATCCATCGGACCGCGTCGACGCCTACGTCCCGTACTCGACGATCACCGACGACATGATCCCGCGCATCCGCCCCGTGCGGATCCTCGACGCCGTCGCGCGCATGCGGCCAGGTACGACGGTCGCCGCCGCAGGCGCGGAGCTCAACACGATCGCCGCGCGGCTCGCCGCGCGGTATCCCGAGGACGCGTCGTGGGGCGAGACGACCGTTACGCCGCTCCGCGACGACATCACGGGAAACGTCCGCACCGCGCTGCTCGTCCTGCTCGCCGCCGTGGTGTTCGTGCTCCTGATGGGATGCGTGAACGTCGCGAGCCTTCTGCTTGCGCGGGCGAGCATCCGAGAACGTGAAATGGCGGTGCGCGCTGCGCTCGGCGCGGGCCGCGGCCGCATCACGAGGCAGCTGCTCACCGAGAGCATCGTGCTCGCGCTCGCCGGCGGTGTTGCCGGGGTCGTGGTGGCCCGCGTGGGCGTGGGCGCGCTGCTGGCGCTCAGCGCGGGACAGCTGCCACGCGGCACGGACGTGCATGTCGACGGCGTCGTGCTGCTTTTTGCGCTAGCGCTCTCGCTCGCGACTGGGCTGCTGTTCGGTCTCGTGCCCGCGATCCACGCGTCGAAGGCCGCACTTCAGGGAACAATTCGGGAGGCCGGACGCGGCGTCGCGGGCGGCGCCCGGCGCCTTCGCAGCACGCTGGTGATTGCCGAAGTCGCGCTGGCGGTTGTGCTCGTCGTGGGCGCGGGCCTCATGACACGGAGTTTCGTGCAGCTCATGAAGGTCGATCCCGGCTTCCGCCCGGATCACCTGATCGCGGTGAACTTCACGATCAGCACAACGCGTCGTCCCACCGGTTGGCAGCGCTACTATCATGACGTGATCGAGAAGGTGCGGACCGTGCCGGGCGTGATCGCGGCCGGCGCCACAAAGGACGCGCCCTTCCGCGGCAACGGTGAGCGCGACGAGTTCATCCCGCCGGGATATGTGGCGAAGGCCGGCGAGGACCCGCCGACCGCGCGCATGATGCACGTCAGCGACGGCTACTTCCACGCGATCGGCGCGCGGATTGTCGGCGGGCGCGAGTATGCGCCCACGGACCGCGCCGGTGGACCAAACGTGATCCTCGTAAACGAAGCGTTCGCGAGGCATTGGTTCCCGGGAGAGAGCGCAGTGGGCAAGTCGATCGGCATGCCGTCGACGGCAGACGGGAAGAGCGCTCCGGCTGAGATCATCGGCGTGATCGGTGACATCCGGCAGAGTTCAATGGATGAACCCGCGCGCGAAACGATCTACGAAGACAACATGATCAACGGCCGAGTGAAGGTTGCGCTCGTCGCGCGCACCTCGGGCGAACCGATGACGATGGCCCGCAAGCTTCGCGAGGCGATCTGGTCGGTGGACCGCGAGCAGCCGATCACCTCGATCGAAACCTTCGACGACGTCGTGAGCAGTTCGATGGCGCGGCCGCGCCTCCTCACCGTGCTGCTCGGAGCGTTCGGTGTGCTCGGGCTGACCTTGGGCGCGCTCGGCGTATATGGAGTGCTCGCCTATCTGGTGAACGAGCGCCGGCGTGAAATCGGCGTGCGGATCGCACTCGGCGCGCCGGCGTCGTCCGTGCTGAGGATGTTTATTGGACGGGGACTCGCGCTCACCGCCGCCGGACTTGTGATCGGACTCGGTGGCGCGCTGATGCTCACCCGCCTGATGAACGGTGTGCTCTACGGCGTGAAAGCGACCGACCCGCTCACGTTCGCCGCGGTCGGCTCGATCCTGCTCGGCGTGGCGGCGCTGGCGAGCTGGCTGCCAGCCCGCCGCGCCGCGCGCGTCGATCCGGTGGAGGCGTTGCGGTCGGATTGAAGAAGCGTCGGGCTACTTCGGCGATCCGGCCCCTTTCGCCATCAGGCTGAACAGGCTCTTCGTGACGTGCCCCTCCCATCCTGGGTTGCACATCGAGTAGCACTCCGCCTCGGGCCCCACGCCGCGATGGACGAAGTTGATCGTGCTTCCCGCGGGCGACGGCACGATCTCGAACATCACGTCCGTACCGGTCCACTCGTGCTTGTCCTCGAACCACTGCAGATAGCAATCGTCCACGTGCCACACGATCCTGCGCCCCGACTGCGCCTCGGTGACCGTGAAC
>JBIOHR010000291.1:0-2786 GCA_044449085.1 Gemmatimonadales bacterium
AGCATCGTCAGCGAGCCGAGAGCGTCCAGGAAAACTGCGGCCGTCGCGAGGTGCAATGCGTCGAGCGTGCGGACGGGCTCGTGCGGAAACGCACCGCGCCCCCGATCGGCGACACTCGCCGACATGTCGAGCACGTTCCAGCCGGCGGCCCGCGACTCGAGCACCTGCACCGCCGCGCGTTCTTGCGCTGCGGTGATCCTGCCGAGCAGCCGCGCGCGGGCGAGGCCACGGCAACACTCGACGAGCGTCAGCAGCGAAGTCACGACCTGATCAGAGCCGGAGAGTGCGCGGTCAGTGACTTCGCCGGTCGACTCAGCGAGCAGCCAGGCGAGTACCGCGCTTGACTCGGCGTAAACGGCGGTCACTCTCCGCGTTCCTGGTCGATGAGCCACTGCGCCGTGCCGTCGGGCACACGTATGGTCGAGGCCGAGTATGCGCGCGGCCCCGATTCAGCCACGCGCAGGTGCCCCTCGGCCGCAAGCGCCGCGAGGCCACGCTCCTCGCGCGTCATCTTCCACGCGTCGCCGTCGGGCTTGCGCAACTCGGCCACGACGTTGTGACGGTCGGTCACGAGGTACACGTCACCGGTCGCGACGTCGCGCAGGACCCGGCTCAGGTGCGCCTTCAGTTCGCGTATTCCTATGGTCTTGAGCACGCGTAAAATGTAGTCCCATGAGACTACATGTCAACCGCATTCTATTGCCCGGAGAGGCTTTTCAGCGCGGCGGCGACCTCAGCAGCATGCCCCTCGGGACTCACCTTCGAAAATATCGTCGCGATCTTCCCATCGGGCCCGATGATGTAGGTCGTGCGCTCGACGCCCATGTACTTCCGGCCCCAGAACGTCTTCTCCACCCAAAGGCCGTACTGCTCGGCCACCTTGTGATCCTTGTCCGAGAGCAGGGTGAACTGAAGGTTGTACTTTTTCTTGAAGTTGGCGTGCTTGCGCGGCGAATCTGGAGAGATGCCGAGTATGACCGCCTTGCCGCGGGCGAAGCGCGGGAAAAGATCGCGGAAGTCGCACGCTTCCATCGTGCAGCCGGGGGTGTCGTCCTTCGGATAGAAGTACAATACCACGGTCTTGCCCTTGAACCCCGAGAGCGAAACAGGCTCGTTTGTATCGGAGAGGAGCGTGAAGTCGGGCGGTTTCTTGCCGACGGCAAGCGGGGTGGCTGCGTTCGACATTCGTTTCTATTGAACCTGGAGCTTGAGTGGATGACCGACGACCTTCCCGACGACCAGACGGACCACGAGGGCGCGAGCGTAGCGAGAAGTTACGTCGGGCTGGCATTCGCGGCTATTCTTGTGGTCGCGCTCCTCTGGCTGGTGAAGTCAATCAAGGAGAACAACCGCATCGTCGAGTGCATGACGACGGGGCACCACGATTGCGTGCCGCTGGATACGTCGGTGAAGGGGCCGTCGCGCTGATCAGGGACGGCCGGTATGGCGGCGCCAACAGATCGGTGTCCGCGCCATGTATAAGAGTGAGCGGGATTCCCTCAGGAGGTTCGATATGAAGCGGTTTGCAATCAATGCTGCGCTCGCGATCGTGCTCGTCGCTCCGGCGCTCGCCGCGCAGGACGCGCCGACGGACGGTCCATACAAGGTGCTCCAGCGCGCCCGCGTGGGCGGCGAAGGGGGCACGGACTACATCTACGCCGACGCCGCCGGACGGCGCCTCTACATTCCGCGCGGCGCGACCCGCGCGGTGGCCGCGACGGACACCACGCCCGCGCGCGAGGCAATCCCGGGCCGCATCACGGCGTTCGATCTTGCCACGCTCACCCTCGCCGGCGAGGAGACGAATACCGTCGGCAGCGGCGGCGCGAACGGTGCCGCCGTCGACTCGAAATCAGGGCACCTGTTTCTGAGCAGCCACCCGGACGTCTCGATGTGGGACGCGAAAACGCTCAAGCTGATCAAGCAGATCCCGGCCGACTCGGGCTTTGCGCCGGACGGCATTTACGCGGACTCGTACAACCATCGGGTCTACGTGTTCAGTCACCCAACCAAGAACACGACGGTCTTCGACGCCAACGACGGCACGGTGCTCGGCAAGATCGACCTCGGTGGCGTGCCCGAGCAGGGCGTCGCCGACGGCAAGGGCACGCTGTACGTGGTCATGCAGGATGGCGAGGGAAGCGTCACCAAGGTCGACGTGAAGACCATGCAGGCCACCGCACACTTTCCGTTCGGCGACAAGGGCGGGTCGTGCAACGGGCTCGCGATCGACGTGAAGCATCACATCCTCTTCGCCGCGTGCGGGGCATCCGGCGGCCTCCAGCCCGCGCAGATGGGCGCGAACGGACGCATGATGCCGCAGCGGCAACTCCCGAAACCCATGATGGTGATCCTCAGCGCGGACGACGGACACATCATCACGACGCTCCCGCTCGCGGGCAGTTCCGACGGCGCGGTGTTCAACCCGGCGACCATGGAGGCGTTCAGCTCGCACAGCAACGGGACGCTTACCGTCGTCAAGGAAAAGAGCCCGACGAGCTTCGAAGTCGAGCAGAATCTCCAGACCATGAATGGCGCCCGAACCCTCACGCTCGACACGAAGACGGGACAGATCTTCGTGATGAGCGCCGAGCGCGGTCCGGCGCCACCACCGCCGCCCGGCGGCGGGCGCGGTCAGGGCGGAGCGGTCGTGCCTGGGTCGTTCACGATCCTCAGGATCGGCAAGTAGCTGCATAGGGCGCAGGAACGGCGGGCGGATCGTCTGGCAGAAGATCCGCCCGCCGTCTTTGTCTCCCTCCCCGCGTCAGCCTCGCGCTACTGCAGCT
>JBIOHR010000292.1:0-2758 GCA_044449085.1 Gemmatimonadales bacterium
ACGTTGCTCCCGAATGGTGCAGTCACTCAATGCGGCGTGCGCGCGCCGCAGGGAGAGGAGGTGCCGCGGACAGGTCTCCCGCGGTTATGTTGTAATCCCGATAGATACAATCGGCATCCCTCACGCCTGGTTCGCATCACGCAAGACGCAGTGCCCCGAACGCCAATGCCGCCACCGTCCTCAACCGCTCCCACCCCCTACCTGCGCGCTGCAGTGTATTCCGCGCTGGGCATCGGCGCGCTGGTCGTCGCCGGCGTGCTCGTGTGGCAGGGCGTGTCGGCCGGGGGCAACCCAGTTCCCGACGCTCCCAATACCAGCGGCGCAGTCGCCGTGCTCGACATCGGCGTGCTCACCTTTCGCGAAGGGCTGGAGTGCGTCCTCGTGCTCTCCGCTATCACCGCGAGCATGACTGGCGATGCCGGATCGTTCCGCAAGCCGATCGCCTGGGGCGCCGGCGTGGCGTTCCTCGCCACGATCGCCACATGGTTCGCCGTCATCGGCCTGCTCGGTGCGCTGTCAGAAAATATTTCCGCGCTGCACATCCAGGCCGCGACCGGTTTGGTCGCGATCATCGTCCTGCTGATCGTGATGAACTGGTTCTTCCACAAGATCTACTGGACCGGCTGGATTGGCCTGCACACGCGCAAGAAGCAGGGGCTCGTCAAGAGTGCCGCCGATCCGGAGACGTCGCGCTCGCGCGTGTTCATGGGATTGGCGCTGCTCGGCTTCACCTCGCTGTACCGCGAGGGTTTTGAAGTCGTGCTGTTCCTGCAGAGCTATCGCCTCAGGCTGGGCTCAGCCGTGGTGCTCGACGGCGTGACGATCGGTCTGCTGCTCACTGGTATTGTTGCCATGCTCGCGTTCGTCGCACACCAGCGGCTTCCATACAAGAAGATGCTCGTGCTGACCGGCGTCATGCTCGGCGCGGTGCTGCTGGTGATGGTCGGCGAGGAAGCGCAGGAGATGCAGCTGGCGCACTGGCTGCCGACGACGACGATCCACGCGGTGCCGCAGCTGTTCCCGGCGTGGGCGGGCGTGTGGTTCTCGGTGTTCCCCACGGTGGAGACAATCGGGGCGCAGGTGCTGGCGGGGACACTGGTGCTGGCGTCGTTCTTTATGGCGCGAGGGGCTAAAGCGCAGAAATAGGGGCGAGTCGGGAGATTCCGACCGATTGCGCAGCGCGGAGGAGGAATCCGCATTTCGGAACTCGCCCCACACCCGGAATCGGAAGAAGCGCCCGCATCACGAACTCCTCTTCCGCACCGCGCATCGGGCCGAGTCCGCTCTACGACAGTCCCTCCAGCGCCGCCGAGAGCCTCGGCATCGCCTCCTCCATCTCCCTCTCACTCACCGCTCCCACACTCAGCCTGAACCAGCCACTGTCCTCGGGCACCCCAAACGCCTGGAACGGAACCACTCCAATGCGCGCGGCGGCGAGGATCCAGGCGCGCACTTCTTCGTTCGTCTTCAGCACTTTCCCCTCGGCCGTCTGCTTGCCGAACGGGTGGATCCGCGCGCTGAGGTAGATCGCGCCCATCGGCGGAATTACATCCACCGGAAGTCCCCTCGCCTTCATTTCGCTGAGCGCGCGAAACGCCGTGTCGAGGCGGCGCTGGATGCCGGCGATGAACGTCGCGTGGTATTCAGCGCAGTACGCCGGGTCGTCGATGAGCGCGGCCGTCGCGACCTGCTCCGCGCGCGGCGCCCACGCGCCGACGTGGCCGAGGATCGCGCTCATCCGCTCGGTGACATCCACCGGGCCGACCGACCAGCCGACGCGCACGCCGGTGGCGGCGAAGGCCTTCGAGATGCCATCGGCGAAGATCGTGTAGCGGGCCATTTCCGGGACGAGCTCGGGCGGCGTGACGTGCTTCGTCTCGCCGACGCAGAGCGGCCAGTAGATGTGGTCATACATCAAGTAGAGGGGCCGCGCGCCGGTCGCCTCGCGGCGCCGGTTTTCGGCGACGATCGCCGCGCAGATCGCGTGCAGCGCGTCAGGTTCGATCGCGGTGCCCGTCGGGTTGAGCGGCGAGTTGAGGCAGACGAGCCGCGCGGTCGGGAGTTCCGGCGCGAGCTGCTGGAGTGTGGGCAGAAACCGGTTTGCGCTCGTGCACGGAATCGGGACGCCGCGCGCGCCGAGCATGTGGATGTAGTGCGTGTTGTTCCACGACGGGAGCGGGTAGAGCACGCGATCGCCGGGATCGACTACTGCACGATAAATGGCGTAGATGATCGGCCGCGCGCCGCCCGCGATGAGCACGGACTCGATCGGGTACTCGAGGCCGAGCTCGCGGCGGTAATAGCGCTGCACCGCCTGACGAAGCTCCGGGACGCCATCCGACGGCGGGTAGTTGGTCTCGCCGTTGTCGAGCGCGCGCTGGATGCCGCCGCGGAGGTGCGCGGGGATCGGGAACTGTTTGGGGTCGAAGTCGCCGACGGTGAGATTGCACACCGGGGTGCCCGCGCGGACGAGCCCGCGGATTTCGCCGGCGATCTTGAGGATTTCGGAGGCGACGAGCCCCTCGGCCATGCCGGAGACGCGGCCGGCACCGGTCTGTTTGGCGAAGGCGGTGAGGCCGGCGGCGGAGGGCGGGGCGGAGGCGGACATGGATGAAATCTGGCGAAGTGCCGGCACGGGTGAAAGTGTCCTGGCCGTCATCTTCCATCCTGCATCTTGCATCGTAGTTCCCGGTCTTCGGTCTTCGGTCTTCGGTCCTCGGTCGTCGGTCCCGGGTCTTCGGTCCATTGCGCCGCGCCC
>JBIOHR010000293.1:0-2721 GCA_044449085.1 Gemmatimonadales bacterium
ACGCGTTGGTGGAGTGCGGCGCGATCCCGAACAAGTGAGCCGCCGCTGTCGCAGCGGCCGAAATTTGCCCCGCGCCGATGTTGAAACAGACGCTGCCCGTTCGACTTATAGGTGACAAAGACACGGCGAAGAGGAGAAACGGCATGCGAACCGTGGTGTCGCAGATGGGATCTCGATCGAGGGAGACGAGAACGGGCGCGTGTTTGCCGAGGCGATGGCAACGCGGGCCGTCATCTCGGGGCGCCGGAAGTACGAGAATGCCGGCCGATGGAACGGCGATCACCATAACGGCGTGCCGATCTTCGTGCTTACGCACGACGTTCCGGCCGACCGCGCGCCCGGCAGCGTCCGCTACTTCACCGACGTGCGAGAGTGCGCCGAATCGGCTCGCGCGTCCGCGGGCGACGGCGACGTGTTGGCGATGGGAGCCGGCGTAGCGCGGGCCTTGGTCTCTGCCGAGGAACTCGACGAGATCGAACTGCACGTCGTTCCCGTTCTGCTCGGGCGCGGACGGAGGCTCTTCGAGGAGCTGCCGGACGAGCGTGTCGAACTCGAACTGATCCGTTGCCTGATCCCGGCGGCCGAGAACCGCGAACAGCAGGTTACGCAGTTGCGCCGGCACGAAAGCATCCATCGGTGTACACGTTCGTCACCGACGGCGTCGAGGCGGCGATCGCGCAGGCGAAGGAAATCGCAGGCGAGCGGGCGGACGCCGTTGATCGCAAGGCTCGCCGAAGCGGTCAGCCTGCAGCGCATGGACGTGGTGGCAACACCCGCCGCGACGCACCTGCGCTTCCGCGTCATGGGTAAGCGACATGACGGAACGTAGAGCGAAAGACGTAATCGACGAGCTGCTCCGCCGACAGCAGGCGGGTGACGGAACGATCGTCGAGCACTGGGCATGCCGCGACGGCCTCGGCCTGCTCGAGCAACTGCACACGGCTGGGTCAAGCCAGCGGGCACCCGGTTAGCAGGCCCAGCGCGTTACGCTCGCGTTTGAGCACTCCACCGGAGGTTGCGCGATGTTCGGTCGAAGGACTGCGGCGGCGGCCTGCGCGGCGGTCCTGGGCGTCGCTTCGATTGCAGCCACACTCGCTACGGCGCCGGCGAACGCGTCGCCGCGCGCCAACCCACAGTGCGGCCCTGGATCGCACACGCTGTCGCACCACGGCGACCACGTCTATCCCGAGACAGGCAACGGGGGCTACCGGAGCGTGCACACGTCCGTGCACATGGTCTACGACGCGATGTCGAACCGGTTCCTGAGCGGCAATCATGTCGTGCTCACCGATGTGGCGACGCGGTGTCTTACCAGCTTCAGCCTCGACTTCGAGCGGCATTCGCATTTCGCTCGCGGGCCTGCGATGACGGTTGACTCGGTGCACGTCAACGGCCGTCCGGCGACCTTCCACTTCGTTCAACCCACCTATCCCGGTGATCCGAGGGGCCAGAACGATCCAGACCCGCGAGCTCACGAGGCGTCCCAGAATGCCGTTGTGGGTGGGCCGAATGACAATCCGTTGCCGCCCGCCTGCTCGCCCGAAGTCGGCCCGAAGGCCGCGGCGAATTCGCTGGACGGCACCCAGTGTCCGAAGAACAAGTTGGTGATCACCCCGGCGGATCGGTTGCCCCGTGGTGCCCGCTTCACAGTGACGGTCGCCTATACCGGACGGCCAGGCGTGCACGAGGACGGCGACGGCACGACCGAGGGCTGGTTCCGCTCGAACAAACCCGCAGGCGATGGCGGCTTCGTCACCACCGAGCCGGTGGGTAGCGAAGACTGGATGCCGCTCAATGATCACCCGAGCGCGAAACCGACCTACGACTTCTACGACACGGTGACTGCCGGACGCACCGTACTTGCCAACGGGATCCTGCGCTCCAAGCACCACAACGCGCCCGACTCGCGGTTCCCCGACGGATCGACGACGTGGCATTGGCACATGGCCTCGCCAGTGGCGAGCTACCTCGTGGAAAACAGCGTCGGAGACTACAACCTCACCGAGCGCACCGCTCCGAACGGCATTCACTTCTACGAGGCTCAGGCGGCCTCCTTGAGCGCAACGCGGCGCAAAGCCAATCGGGTCATCATGAACAAGCAACCCGACATCACGCAGTTCCAGAGCCAGTTCAACGGCACATACCCGTTCGCTTCCGCGGGGGTGGTGGTCGGCCGCCCGTCGGCCAGCTTCGAGGAAGAGATGCAAGGCATGATCACCTTCGCCGGCGGCCACATCGATCTCGACACCCTCTACCACGAGAACATGCACCAGTGGTGGGGGGACAACGTCACCGAGTCGAACTACGACATGACCTTCTTCAAGGAGGGTTTCGCGACGCTCGGTGAGTACTTCTTCGCCGCACGTAAGGCCGCCGCAGCGGCCGGCGGCCTGTACACCCGTGCCGGCGCGGCCGCGTTCAATCGCAGCCTGATCAAGCAGTTCAACGATCTCTACGCGAACCGCAGACTATGGGCGGGTGCGCCCTCGGACCCGACGCCCGCGACACTGTTCGACGGGTCGTCCACCTACGCGCGTCCCGGCATCACGTACATCGCATTACGCCAGATCCTGGGCGCCACCCGCTTCACCCGTGCCATGATCCGGCTCCAGCGGGACTACGTCGGCCGCACCGTTGACGAGCGTCAACTCGAAGCGGGTTTCGCACGCTACCTGCCGACGCGCAGCCAGTCGTGCAGCAAGCGTCTGAACACGTTCTTCC
>JBIOHR010000294.1:0-2636 GCA_044449085.1 Gemmatimonadales bacterium
ACCATGTTCCGCGAGGCGCTGAACGACACGCGCGAATGCTCCAACTGCCACCTGGGCGGCCACCCCGCGCCCGGTGTGAGCGGGAAAGTGGACGACCGCGACAATCGTAGAAAGCCTGCACTGGCCGTGCAGGCACCAGGCACGCCGATCCCCGAAGTCGGCACGCCAACGTGGGAGATGGTGAAACGCATCAAGGACACGACGTCCATGAAAGTGTTCGTGAAGGGACTCGTCACGAGCGAGGACGCCGAGCTCGCGATCGAACACGGCGCGAGCGGGATGTTCGTGAGCAACCATGGCGGCCGCGCGGACAACAGCCTGCGCGCGACCATCGACTGTCTGCCGGAGATCGTGAAAGCGGTGCGGGGCAGGGCGATCGTCGAGGTCGACGGCGGCGTGCGCCGCGGTACGGACATCTTCAAGGCACTCGCGCTCGGCGCAAACGCGGTCGGCATCGGGCGGCCGTACATCTGGGGGCTCGGCTCGTTCGGCCAGGAAGGCGTCGAGGCGGTGCTCGCGATCCTGCGCCGGGAACTGGAGATCGTCATGCGGCAGTCGGGGACTACGTCGCTGCGGCAGATTACACAGGCCTATGTCGTGCCGCGGAGTTGAGGGGGGAGAGGGGAGTCGGTCATGACTGAGGGGTGAGCGGGAAGGGCAGCGAGCGTGCGAGGGGGAAGAACGGTGCGCGGGTACGCGTACCTCCTCGCCGTTCTTCCCCCTCGCGCATTACCGTCCTTCCCCCTCACCCCTCAGTCATAACCGACTCGCCCCTCTTAGTTCCAGGACGGTGGTGTCTCGCGCGCCAGCCAGCGGATAAAGAAATCCCAGCGCTTTCTCATCATCCAGTCCGACGACGCCCCGTACCCGTGCGGCACGTTCGGGATGAGCACCATGTCGAAATCCTTGTTCGCCTTGATGAGCGCTTCCACCACCAGCATCGTCTCCACCTGCGGCACGTTGTTGTCCATCGAGCCGTGCGCGAGCAGCAGGTGCCCCTTGAGATTCTTCGCGAAATTCTGGTTGGCGTCCGGATCGTAGTTGTCCGTGCCGTCGGCGTTCTTCACGAGCAAGCCTTCATACCGCTCGCCCCAGTCATCTTCGTATTCACGCTGGTCGTGGTTCCCCGATTCGGCGATGCCCACCTTGAAAAAATCCGGATAGCGGAACATCGCGCTCGTCGTGCCGAAGCCGCCGCCCGAGTGTCCCCAGATGCCCGCGCGGTCGATGTCGATGTACGGATACTTCGCCGCGAGCTCCTTCATCCCGGCGATCTGGTCCGGGATCGTGTTGTCGCGCCCCATGCGCCCGTAGTACGCGTCCTCGAACGATTTCGAGCGGCCCGGCGTTCCCATCCCGTCGATCGTCACCACGACGAAACCCAATTCTGCTAGCGCCTGGCGGTCGCCGCGCGCCGCGGAGAATGAACGGCTCCCCGTGCTCCCCGACTGCGGGCCCGGATAGACGTTGTTGATGATCGGATACTTCTCCCCCGGGTTCATTTTCGTCGGCACGAACATCAGGCCGTAGATCGGCGTCTTGCCGTCGTGCGCCGTCATCTTGATCGGAATCGGCGGCTTCCACCCCGTGGCGACGAGCTTGGAGATGTCCGCTTTCTCGAGCGGCATGAGCTCCTTGCCGGTGGCGCCGTCGCGCAGCATGGAGACCGGCGGAACGTCGGGCTGCGAGTAGGTATCGACGACGTACTTCGCGTCCGGGGAGAGCTCGGTCGAGTGGTCGCCGACATCCGGCGTGAGCGAGACGAGATCCTTCCCGTCGAGCTTCACCCTATAGAGATGGCGGAAATAGGGATCCTCGCTCGCGTTCTTCCCCTCGGCCGTGAACCACACCGTCCGCGATTTCTCATCGAGCTTCGCGATCGAGAGCACCGGTCCGTCGCCGGCGGTGATCTTGTTCTTGAGCGCACCGCTGCTGAGGTCGTACAGGTAGAGCTGCGACCAGTTGTCGCGCTCGGAGTTCCAGACGAACTCGTTGCTGTTCCACAGAATCTGCCACTGCGCGTGCGACTCGTAGTGCGTGGGGACCGTTTCCTCGTAGACCTTCTTCACCGCGCCGCTCTTTGCGTCGGCGACGCTGAGCCATACGAGCTTGTGGTCGCGGCTCACGGACGCAATCGCGACCTTCGAGCCGTCGGCGTTCCACTGATAATCGGTCATCCGGATGTTGTCGCCGATCGTCCCGCGATGGTAATCCACCGGCATCTGCAGCCGGACGACCGTTCCCGCATCGACATCGACCACCACGCGATGCAGCATCGCGATCACCGAGTCGCCGGGGAGCGGCATCTTCTGGATCGTGAGCTTGGGATGATTGACGACCGTCGGCACGAGGTACATCTCCCCGACATTCCGCTCGTCCTGCTGCTGCGTGGCCACGCGCTTCGAATCCGGCGACCACTCGACCATCGCGCGATCGCTGCTCGCCCAGCCGGCGTTGTCCGTCGCATAGCCGAAATACTTGACGCCGTCCTTCGTGAGCTGCCGCTCGGCGCCCGATGCGACGTCGTGCACCCAGAGGTTCCAGTCGCGCACGAACGCGCCGCGCTTTCCGTCGGGCGAGAGCGTGAGCGGTTCGCCCTGCGCCGCGGTTGCAGCGGCCCCGCGCCCGCCGCCCCC
>JBIOHR010000295.1:0-2622 GCA_044449085.1 Gemmatimonadales bacterium
CCTCGCCCCTGGGGTTAGCCCTCCCTCACCCGAATCGCGACTTCCTCGAGCGCCCTGAGCTCGAACGGTTTCTCGAGCACCGGCACGCCCACCTCGCGCAGGAAGTCCGCCACGTCCGGCGCGCCGGCGTCGCCCGTGGCGAAAATGAATTTCTTCGCCAGCGCCTGCCGGTCCTTTCGCAGCCGGCTGTACAGTTCCTGGCCCGAGATCCCCGGCATTTTCAAATCGCACAGCACCACATCGAACACGGCGGCCGCATCCGGCCGCTCGAGTTTCAGGACGCCGTCGGCGCCGTCGGTGGCTTCTTCGACGACCCATCCCCTGCGTTCGAAGTAGCGGCGCAGCGCGCGGCGGATGGGTTCTTCATCGTCGATGATCAGGAGACTGGCACTTCGCGGCGGCATGGGAACCAGGACCTTGGGAAGCGGCGGGCGCGCCTCATGAGTGGACGAAAGCGGAAGCCTCATCGTGAACCGTGCGCCACCGCCGGCGGCGGCGCCACGATTTTCCGCGAGCAGGACACCATCGTGAGCTTGCACTATCCCGAGCGAAACCGATAGTCCCAGCCCGACCCCCTGCCCCGTCGCCTTCGTCGTGAAAAATGGCTCAAAAATGCGCGCGACGTGCTCGTCCGCGATTCCGGCGCCGTTGTCCTCGATGCTCACGTCGTACGAGTCGCCCGAGCGTCGCGCGATGAGGCGCACGGCTCCGCCCGCGCCGGCCGACTGCGCGGCGTTCGTCAGGAGGTTCGTGATGACCTGCTCGAATCCGGCGCGATCGAGCAGCAGCGGCGTCCCGGGATCCTCGACCGTCGCGCTGAACGAAACGCCCTGCGTCGCGAGGCCCGGGCGCACAGCGTGCACGAGCGTCTCGATGATCGGGCCCGGTGTCTCCGGCTTGCGCAGGCGACGGTCGCCCTTGCGCACGAAGGTCAGCAGGTCGCGCACGATCGTCCGCGAGCGCAGCGCCTGCGCCTGGATCACCTCGAGCGCCATGCGTTCGTCACCGGCGCGCTGGTCGGCGAGGAGATCCTCCGTGAAATTCAGGATTGCCGCGAGCGGATTGTTCAGTTCGTGCGCCACGCCCGAGACGAGCTTGCCGAGCGACTCGATGCGCTCGGCGTCCGCGAGGCGGCTCCGCAACGTTTCGCGTTCGCGCGCGGCGAGCGTCGACGCAGTTTCGTCGGTCCACACTCCGGCCACGCCGACGATCGCGCCGCCCGCGTCACGCATGGGCGCGAGGTGCGCGCGATGGAACTGTTCGGGGCCGCCGTCGGCAGGGCGCATGCTCCAGTGGAAGGTGACGTCCTCTCCCGCGAGGGCGCGCAGGTTGGCATCGCGGTGCTGGTTCGCGGAGTCCGGAGGGACGAGATCGATCCCGGGCGAGCCAATGAGGGCCTTCCCCATCGCGCGCTGCTGTTCGGCCCACCGGCCGTAGATCGCCGTGAGGTGGCCTTCGGTGTCGATCGTGTAAAAGCCGAGGTCGAGCGCGCCGACGATGAGGCGAAAGCGTTCGTCGTTGTCGCGCAGCGCGTCGGTCTGGCGCTTGGCGTCGGTGATGTCACGGGCGAGCACGAGGAGCGCGGTGCTCTCGCCGGTGCGGCGAAACGACGCGCTGCGCGTCTGCACCCAGCGCACCTCGCCGCTCCGGCGCACGAAGCGCACGTCCATCTCGACGATCTCCCCCGCCAGCGTACGAGCCCTGGCGTCCATGATTTTGGGCCAGTCCTCCGGCGGGAAAAACGATGTGTTGGGGAGTTGCTTGATCTCCTCCCAGGTATAGCCGGCCTGCTTGAGCGTGGCCGCGTTCACCTCGAGAAAGTGCCCGCTCTGGTCGAAGGTCATCACCATGTCGGGCGCTGACTGCACGAGCAGCAGGTAGCGCTGCTCCGCGTCGCGGATCGTCTCGACCAGGCGCAGCTGCAGCATCATCAGCACGACAATCAATCCGATCGCCGCGGCCATGGAGCCGAACGCCCACGCATAGTTTCCCGTGACGGGCGGCAGGCCGACGGGCGAGTGCACGGGCGCGGTTCCCGCGACGGCCACCCACACGAGCAGGCCGAACACGACGACGATCAGCGAGGCGATCGCCGTCGCCCAGCGCCGCGGGAGCGTCGCCGACGCGACGATCGCGCTGTGGATGAAGAAGACGGCGCCGAGCCACTGCGCGGCGTCGATGAAATAGTAGACCGCCCCGAGGAACACGACGTCGATCGCGAGCGTCAGCGCGTAACGGCGGAGTCGCGTGATGTACTCGTGCGGGCGCGCGGCCCAGGGCGCGACGACGAGGTTGACGCCGATCCAGACGACGAGCACGACGTACGCGCGGGCGTCGACCCTGGCACCGAGCAGCCTCCCGAGGCCGAGAATCGCGAGATAGACGAGCAGCGTGCTGGAATGCCGGGCAGTGGCCTCGCTGATCCAGCGCGAGGTCGCGGGCTCTGTCGCGGCGAGGATCGTGTTGGGCTGCGAGTCTTCCGGCACAGCGGTCGGATTGCGGGGAGGGAGCCGCGCGCGGAAAAGGTCAACCCGTGCGGTGCACCATTTTACCTCGCGCGGGTCGCGAGGTCTATGTGTGATGAGGGGGGAGGGGCGAGGGGCGAGGGCGAGAGGCGAGGGC
>JBIOHR010000296.1:0-2574 GCA_044449085.1 Gemmatimonadales bacterium
ACCTTAGCGCCGCACGACGCGAGCGTCCCCGCGATGCCGCGGCCGATCCCGCGCGTACTGCCCGTCACGATCGCGGTCTTTCCCGTCAGGTCGATCTTCACGCGGATACCCGTTGGAGGAGGGCGTTGACGTCGGCTGCGGTGCCGCAGGCCATCGCGGGGTGTCCCGGCGCCAGGCGCTTGAGGAGGCCGGTGAGCACATTCCCGGGCCCCATCTCGACAAACAGCGCGCCGGGGTGCGCGGCCGCCATGGCCTGCACGACCTCCACCCAGCGCACGGGGCTCGTCAGCTGCGTGAGCAGCAGCGCGCGCGCGTCGGTGGGTGCCGTGACCGGTTTCGCGGTGACGTTCGAGTAGACCGGCCAGGCCGCCGGTGAAAAGCTCGCGGCGGCGAGCGCCGTTTGCAGGCCCGCCGCGGCCGGCTGCATCAGCGGCGAATGAAACGCTCCGCTCACACCGAGTCGCACCGCGCGCTTGGCGCCGGCGGCCTTGGCGAGTTCCATGGCCTTCTCGACGCCGCCAATTTCGCCCGACACGACCACCTGCTCCGCCGTATTGTAGTTCGCCGGGACAACCTCGCCGGCGGCGCTCGCGTCGCGGCAGATCTCCTCGATTGGGCGCTGCAGTTCGCCGAGAATCGCGGCCATCGTGCCGGGCCGCGTCGTGCCCGTCTCGTACATGAGCTCGCCGCGTTTGCGCACCAGGCGGACGGCGTCCTCGAGCGGGAGCGCTCCCGCCGCATGATAGGCGGTGAGCTCACCGAGCGAGTGGCCGGCCGCGCCGCGCACGCGGGGCGCGACCTTGTCCTTCACGACGGCCCAGATCGCCGCACCGTGCGTGAGCAGCGCGGGCTGGGCGTTGTGGGTCTGCGTGAGTTCGTCGGCGGGGCCTTCGAAGGCGAGCGTGCTCAGCGTCGTGCCGAGAGCGCCGTCGGCGCGCGCCCACGCCTCACGGGCGGCCGGAAACGCCTCCGCGACATCCTTGCACATGCCGGGCTTTTGCGAGCCCTGGCCGGGGAACAGCAGGAGGATTTCCAACGGGTTGACGGTATTCGGTCGTCGGTGATCGGTAGTCGGCGAACGGCTAGAACCTTACGACCATGCTTCCCCACGTGAACCCGGCGCCAAAAGCGACGAACATCACGATCGTGCCGTCCTTCACGCGCTTCTGCTCGATTGCCTCGTTGAGCGCAATGGGAATGGACGCGGCCGACGTGTTGCCGAAGCGGTCGACGTCGACGAACACCTTGTCCATCGAGATGTTCGCGTGCTTCGCCGTCGCCTCGATGATGCGCACGTTGGCCTGATGCGGGATCAGCAGGTCGATGTCCGCCGCGGAGAGCTTGGCGCCGTCGAGCGCGCGGTCGCACGCGTCGGCCATCGATCGGACGGCGTTCTTGAACACTTCGCGCCCCTGCATGCTGACGAAGTGCGACCCCTCCTCGAGGATCTGCTGCGTCATCGGTTCCGCCGCGCCGCCCTTGGGCCGGTACAGCAACTTCGCGAGCGTGCCGTCGCTGCGCATGTACGTCGAGAGGATGCCGCGCTGCTTGGTGCTGCGCTTCACGATCGTGGCGCCGGCGCCGTCGCCGAACAGCACGCACGTGTTGCGGTCTTTCCAGTTGACGATCCGGCTCAGCAGCTCCGCGCCCACCACGAGAATCGTCTCGGCGCTGCCGGCGGCCATCATGCCCTCCGCGACCTGCATGCCATACAACCATCCGCTGCACGCGGCGTCCACATCGAACGCCACCGCGCGGCTTGCGCCAAGCACCGCCTGAAGGTCGACCGCGGCGGCCGGCAGCAGGCGATCCGCCGAGCAGGTGCCGACGATGATCATGTCGATTTCAGATGCGGTCACGCCCGCGGCCGCCATGGCCCTGTGCGCCGCGATGGCGGAAATCGACGTCAGGGTCTCATCGGGCCCCGCGATATGGCGCTGGCGGATTCCGGTGCGGTCGCGGATCCACTCATCGCTCGTGTCGATGCCGATCGCGGGAAACTCGTCGTTGCGAAAAATTCGCTTCGGCACGGCGTGTCCCGTGCCGGCGACCATCGCCCAGGGGCGCTTCATGGTCGAGTCGGGGCGGCTGGCCCGGTCATGCAACCCCCTGCCGCGCCGCCGCCCGCTGTGCGAGACGCTGGCCGATGTGCGCGCTCATGCCAGTCTCGACCGTGCGCGCGGCCACGTTCAGCGCGTTGCGGATCGCGGTTGCCGATGATTTGCCGTGGGCGATGATGCTCACGCCGCGCACGCCCAGCAGCGGCGCGCCGCCGGTGGTCGCGTAATCGAGCGTTTCCATTGCGCCGGCGAGCACTTCCCGCGAGACGCCGCGCTCGCCGATCAGCTTGACGATCATCGGCGCGACCGCCTCGTAGAACTTGAGGATCACGTTGCCGACGAAGCCGTCGCAGACGACGACGTCGAGCGGACCTCGGTCGCTCGTGCCGAGCGGGAGATCGCGCCCTTCGACGTTGCCCTGGAAGTTGAGCCCGGCGGCGCGGAGGAGGAGGTTGGCCTCCTTCACGACGGCGTTTCCCTTCTCGGGTTCTTCGCCGATCGAGAGCAGCCCCAC
>JBIOHR010000297.1:0-2567 GCA_044449085.1 Gemmatimonadales bacterium
GCCCCGCACCACCCCCACCGGCGCCGGCACCGAAGCAGCCGAGGGGATGAAAGCCGTCTCCGGCACCCGCGGCGAGGAACCCACTCGCAGCAAGTCGGGAAAAGTCAGCCCACCCGCCAAGCCTAGCTCCGAGAAGCTCGCGCACCCCGGCACGCAACCGCTCGAGCAGCGCCACGCCGAACACGAAAGCGGCTACGGTGGCAAGAAAGACGAACCGCGCGTAAGCTCCGACCAGCGCGAGAAGGTCGCGGACGACGGATCGTTGCGCTCCGAGTCCAGGAAGCGTTAGGTAAGGGAGTAGTTTTGCAAACGACCTGCGCGTTGTGGCTCTACAACCTCGCCGCGCCCGCCTCTCCTCGTCCAACTACCCGACGGAATCGATGATCTCTCGCATCGCCAGAGCGCTCGCCGGCATCCTCTGCCTTTCGCTCGCATTCACCGCCGCCGCGCGCGCGCAGGAGGCAGCACCGCTGCACAAGGGCGATCTGGTTCGATTCCTCACAGGCTCCACCTATAGCAAGCCCGAAATCGCGGCGATCATTCGCCGCGCCTGTCTCGCCTTCACGCCCACCGAACGCGACCTGGCGAATCTCAAGGACCTGGGCGCAACACCGGCAATCGCGTCCGCCATGAAGACGTGCACCGAGAACGGCAATCGCGTCGCACGCGAAGTCGCCGCCACACCCGCGCCCGTTCGCCCAATGGAGATCGATCTCCCGTACCGCGGTTTCAGCGCGGCCGCCGGCACAGTGGTGCTCTACACGGTCACCATTCACCGCGGCCCCACCCCGCTCTCCGGCGTGCGACTCCTGCTGCACGGCTCGCGCGACATCCCCGGCGGCGCGCACGCGGAGCTCAACGCGAACACCGATCGCGACGGGCACGCGACATTCTCCATCCCTGCCGGCAGCACCGCCGGCAACTATCCGCTCAAGATCGCCGACGCCGACGGCGTCGAGATGATCGGCGCGGTCGACTTCACTCTCACCACGCTCCCCGCCACGCCGTCGCAGGTGAGAGTCACCCCCCAAACACTCGACATCGGCACCGGCGCGCGCGGCAAGCGTGAGGTCACCGTCGCCGTGAACGATCCGTTCTCCAATCCGGTGCCGCAGCTCGCCGTCATGCTGCGCTCCTATCCCGCGCGCACTACCGCGGCCCCGCTCGTGCAGAGCACCGACAACGCCGGCGTGGCGCACTTCTCCATCGAGACCGCATCGCTTAAAGACGGCGACAGTCTAGTCGTGAGCATCAACGACCGCGCGCTCGAGACGCTGCACGTCACCGCGGCCGCCGAGATCACGGACCTCATGCTCCAGGCGGAGCGACAGCTGGCGGAAGGACGCGTGACCGCGGAGGCGGCATACGACAGCGTGCTGACAGTGGATCCCACCAACTCGCGCGCGCTCATCGGACGCGGCTACATTCGCTCGGCGCAGAACAAGCACGACGCGGCCGCGCAGGACTTCGAGGCGGCCGCGCGCGGCGGCGAGAACCGCGTGGGCGCTCTCACCGGCCTGGGATACGACGCGCTTCGCCGCAACGATCTCTCCACCGCAGTCGCGCGATTCGACGAAGCGCTCAAGATCGACTCGACGGATGCGGGCGCGGCCACCGGACGCGCATACGCGGAGCTCTGGCGAATAGATCCGCGCCAGGCGCCGCATCGCGCGGCGGCGCTCGCGTCCCCGCGTCCCACCACGTATCCCGCAGCCGCAGCCTCGCAACTGCGCGCGGGCGTCGACCACTTCGGCGCGCGCAACCTGCCGCAGGCGGAACGCGCGCTCACGAGCGCGGCGAACGGCGCGCCAGCGTGGGCCGACGTGTTCTACACGCGCGCCCTCGTCTACCAGGCCGACGGAAAGACCTCGCAATCGGTCGCGGACTTCGAGCACTATCTGCAGCTCCGCCCCAACGCCATCGACCGCGCCGCCGTCGCATCACGCGTCGACGCACTCGGCCGCAGCCCCAGCAAGGCATTCGCGTTCGGCATCATTCCGGGCGGCGGACAGTTCTACACCCACCAGCCGATCATTGGCATCGTGGTACTGGGCGGCGTCGCCGCTAGCGCCGTGTACGCGCTCAAGACGAAGCCAAAGATCTTCACGGACCCATTCGGCGGGACATATCCGAACGGTACCACACACCCGCATCTCGCGGCCGGCGCGGCGATAGGCGGAGGCATCTGGCTGCTGGGCGCCATCGAGGCAGCGGTGCACGCGTCGACGGCACGCGGCGATCCGTATCCGCCGTTCACTCCCACGACCGTTCCGGCGGCGAAGCGCAGCGCCTTGTTACCGAGTGTGATGCCGATTGTGGGGATGGACGACAGGGGGCCGCGCGTGGGCGCGGCGCTGAGCTTCACGATTCGGTAAGCGGCGCGGCTATGGTCCGACGGCTACGAGCGCCGTCCCATTCTGTGTTTCGCTAGTCGCCGTGATCGTCGCAGTTCCGAGTGCCACGCCGGTCGCGAGATGCGGGTGTGTGGTACCGTTCGGATATGTCCCGCCGAATGGGTCCGTGAAGATCTTTGGCTTCGTCTTGAGCGCGTACACGGCGCTAGCGGC
>JBIOHR010000298.1:0-2562 GCA_044449085.1 Gemmatimonadales bacterium
CTAGTGCCGCAGCATGATCAGGGCCGCCCAGTGCTGCCGGTGCACAAACCCGGGCGCGTTCGCGCTGCAGCGCCGCTGGTCGTACTGCGAGAGCGTGGAGACGGCCGTGATCTCGAGTGTCTCGATTTCATTCGCCGCGTAGTCCTCGAGGCTCTCGCCCGAGATCGTACCGTCGACGAGCGCGCAGTCGATGTCCTCCGGGCGCGCGTAACCGAATCGTGGCAGGTGCGCCAGCGCCTGATCCGCGCGCATTCCGCTCGCATACTCCGCGAGCTGCTCGCGCGTGGCGAACATCGACCGCGTTGAGCTCGCCCAGCGGCGGCGCTGGCCAAAGTCGAAGAGTTCCTGCACCAGCGCGTTCGACGGCGCGCTCAGCCGGCGGATTGCGCGGTCATCGAGGCCGCTGGGGAGCGGCGTGAGCCAGATCGCGACGCGCTGGCCGCCCTTCACCGGCATCGTGAAGGAGACGATCCGCGGCCGGTAGCCGCGCTTGCGGACGTCGACCATGTCCGAGCCCGGTTTCACGGGATCGAAGTAGAACTGGCCCTTCTCGTTGGTCGTCGTCGTGGCATGGTGTACGATCGTGGACACGCTCGCGCCGGGCACGATGTCGAACGCGGTGTCGCCGACGACGCCGAAAAGCCCGGTTTGTTCCGTGGCATTCCGAATGGCGTCGAGCACTTGCGGCACGGGTTCCATCGTGACGATGACTTCGTTCGGACCCGGCACGAGCGTGATCTCCACCGTCTGGGGGACCAGGCCGACGCGGCGCGCGATCAGCACCGTCGAATCCGCGGCAAGCTTGTCGATGCGAAAGCGTCCGCGGTCGTCGGTCACCGCGTGCTTCTTCGCGCCGTTCACGTCGACGACGACATCGGCGATCGGCTTGCCGTCGAGGTCCTTGACGACGCCGCTGAGTACGGCGGTGGCGGGCTTCTGCGCAAATCCACGCGACGGCACCAGCACGATGGCTGCGACAATGCCGGCCAGCACGGCGCGCCCGGACCTCCGCACACACCGCATCCGCCCTCCGCGAAATCAGGTTTCCGCGATCGCCCCCAGCGCCTTCCAGTCCCTCGGCGCATCGGACACCGGACCCACGATCGCAAACGCCACCAGCATCATCCCCAGGAGAGACACGATGGCAAAGGCCTCACCCCTAACCACCGGCATGTGGCCCTGCTCCACGGTGAGCCACGTGGTGAATCCCCACAGCAGCGGCCCGGTCACGGCGGAGAACCGCCCCACCATTCCGTACAGGCCATAGAACTCACCCACGCGATCGGGCGGCGTGAGGCGCAGCATCAGCGGCCGGTCCGATGCCCAGGTGCTCCCGAGGCAGATTCCCGCCGCGCAGGCGACTGCGAACAGCCAGCCGATGTGCAGGTGGAGGAAGCCGACGAACGCCGCGACCGTGAACGTCACGATCCATCCGGAGAGCACGAGCGTCAGGGCGCGCTTGGGCCCAAGGCGGTCCACCACGAACCCCCACACGACGCCGCCGGCGATCGCCGCGGTAATCGCCGACATCAGGACGAGCTGCGCCTTCTGCTCGCCGTCCTCCTTGGTGAGGCCGGTGGAGATCGCGATGTTCACCGTGTACAGCGACATGAAGAGAATCACGGTGTTGATCGCGTCTGTATAGAACGCGCGCCCGAGCAAGAAGCGCAGCAGGCCGGGATATTTGTTTCCCGACTTCAGGGTGTGGACCGTCTGCGCAACCGACTCCTTGATCGCCGTCCAGGTGAAGATCGGCCGCGGATGCGCGTTCCCAGGCTCCCCAACGAAGAGAAAACAGGGGAGCGCCAGGGTGAGAAACGCGACGGCAATGAACAGGAAATAATTGGCGAAGGGAAAATCGTGCTTCGCGCGCGACATCAGCAGTCCGGCGCCCACGGCGATGTACGATCCGAGATACCCCAGGCCGATCGCAATGCCGTTGATGCGGCCGCGATTCTCCTCCGTGGTCACGTCCGGAAGGAGCGAATCGTAGAACTGCACGCCGGCCTGATATCCGCCGTTCGCCACGACGAACAGCAGCGCGCTCAGCATGAAAGGGCCGCGCGCGATCAGGGCGGTGCACGCGCAACAGATCAGCGTGGCCCATACCAGAAAGGGCATCCGCTTGCGCGCCCGGTCCGTCATTGCTCCGAGCAGCGGGCTCAGGCAGAACATGATGCCCATGGACAGCGCGCTGATCCGTCCGAGCAGGCTGTCGGCGTGCTCGGAGCCCACTTCAGCCCGTACGAACAGGGAGAAGTAGAGGGAGATGACGCCCATCGAGAAGATGACGTTGGCCAGATCGTAGAGGATCCAGCTGATTACCGCCCGCCGCGGGACCGTACGATCTGGTGCTGCCATTCGCAAAATGTGCGGGCGGGGTCGGTGAAAAGCGAGTTGCCGGTCGTGTGTCAACTGTACTCGCCAAACGCGCCGCTGACGTGCCTCCCCCTAAGGTGACCCCACCGGTATGTGATGTACGTGGTGTACATAATCGGCGGGGCGGCAGCGGCGCGGCGACCCGAAAAAGACAGAACAACCCTCGGGGCACTTGTGATGCCC
>JBIOHR010000299.1:0-2532 GCA_044449085.1 Gemmatimonadales bacterium
ACATGCGGCGCGAGACGCGCGGTTCGCGTTCAGGCGTGTCGCGCAACGGCCGGCGTTTTCCATTGCGGTGATCGGCATTCTCGCGCTGGGCATCGGGTCGTCTGTCGCGATGTTCAGCGCAGTCGACGCGGCGATGCTCCGCCCGCTGCCGTTCCGTGATCCTCAGCGGCTCGTCGTGCTGCACGACGTGGAGGTGCCCTTCGATCCCGGGACCGGCGTCCGTCAGGGGCCCGGACCGGAGTCGATCTCGGTTGGCGACGTGCGGGCGGTGCCGTCGCTATTCGCCCACGTGGCGGTATACGCGGCGGGAGCGATGAACCTCTCCGACGCCGACCACCCTTCGCGCCTGCGCGTTGGCGTGGTCAGCGGAGATTTCTTCACGACGCTCGGCGTTCCGGCGGCGCAAGGGCGGGCATTCGGCGAACTCGATGCCGTTTCAAACGGGCGGAAGGTCGTCGTGCTGGCACACGGATTCTGGCAGCGCCAGTTCGGGGGCGCCAGCGTGCTCGGCAAGAGCATCATGCTGAACAACGTTGCGTACGAGGTGATCGGAGTCATGCCGCGCGGCTTCGCGTTTCCTGCGCAGAGCGACGTGTGGATCCCGATGTCGATTCCGAACACCTTCGATACCTTCTCGGCGTTTCGCGGGTTCCTGGCGACGGTCGTCATCGCGCGCGTCGCACCGACGGCAACGCTTCCGTCCGCGTCTGCGTGGCTCATGACGGAATGGGAGCGGCGCGCCGCCATTGAATCCACGTCCGCGGTCGATCCGAACTACCGCGTCATCGGACACGCGGTGCGGGAGCTTCACGCCAAGGGGGCGCTCGAACCGCTCCAGTCCGAGCTGGTCGGCAAACGCCGGACCGCGCTCCTCGTGCTGCTGGGCGCGACGGCGCTGCTTCTCCTCGTGACTTGTGCGAACGTCACGAACCTTCTGCTGTCCCAGGCGGCGGCCCGGCGCCACGAAATGGCGATGCGCGCGGTGCTTGGAGCGACACGCGGGCGGATCATTCGACAGCTGCTCGCGGAAAGCATCGTGCTCGCTGTCGCCGGAACGGCCGCGGGGATTGCACTCGCGCCGGTCATGCTTGGGACGATGCGCGCCCTCCTGCCGGCCGAACTGAGCGGCGTGGCGCCCGCGACGATCGACTTGCGCGTGCTCGCGTTTGCCGCGGGGCTCGCACTCGCGACCGGGACAGCGTTCGGCCTCTGGCCGGCCGTTGGGACGGCTCGGTCGGCGCCGGCGGAGACGATCAAGACCGGCGGCCGACAGGCGACGGCGCTCGGTGCGGGAAGGGCGCGTCGCGCGCTCGTCGGCGCGGAGCTCGCGCTCACGGTGATCCTGTTGGTCGGTTCACTGCTGATGCTGCGCAGTTTCGCCCGGCTGATGTCGCTCGATCGCGGCATGCGAACGAACGAGGTCGGGACACTCGAGCTCGCGTTCTCCAGCGCCCGCGGACAAACGGCGAATCTCGGAAAGTTGCAGGCGATGCTCGGACGGATGGCCGCGATCCCCGGCGTGACGTCGGCGGGCGCGATCAACGACATCCCGCTCGGACCGCTGGGCGGGATTGCCGTGCAAATCAAGGTTGACGGCGCCGCGCCCGACACGCCTGAGTCCGAGGAGACCATCACAGGGAACAAGTATCCCCGATACCTGATGGCGAGCTCCGGATATTTTGCGACGATGGGGATCGCGCTGAAGCGCGGCCGCACGTTTACGGCGACCGACGATTCCCTTGCCCCTCCCGTGGCGGTCATCAGTGAATCCATGGCGCGCATGTATTGGCCGGGTGTCGACCCGATCGGGCGCACGTTCACGTCGGCCGCGCCGAAGCCGATCACGGTCATAGGCATCGTCGCCGACGTTCGCGAGCGCTCGCTCGAGGCCGCCGACCGGATCCAGATGTACTTTCCGATCACCGAGCGGACCCCGTCGAACGTTGCGCTGGTCGCGCGCGGGGCGGTGGAGTCCGACGCGCTCCTCGCGCGCATGCGCGAGGCGGTGCGCGCCGTGGATCCCGCGCAGGCGATCTTCAACGTACGGAGCATGGACGATGTCGTCTCGACCTCCGTCGCGCCGCGCCGCACGAATACCCTGCTCATTTCGGCTTTCGCCGCGATTGCACTGCTGCTCTCGGCGGTTGGCATCTACGCTGTGGTGTCGTTCAGTGTGACGCAGCGATGGCGCGAGTTCGGCATTCGCTCCGCGCTCGGCGCGACCGGCGGCGGCATTGTCGCCCTCGTCGCGGGGGAAATGGCGACGGTCGCCGGCGTGGGCCTTGTCGCGGGCGTGGCCGGAGCGTGGGCCCTCTCGCGCGTCCTCATCTCGCTGATCTACGGCGTATCCGCTCACGACCCGGCGACATTTCTGGTCGCGCCGCTGGTGATGCTGATTCCGGCAGTCCTCGCGACGTTGCTCCCCGCCCGCCGCGCCACCAAGGTCAACCCCGCGGAGGTCATGCGCGCGGATTGACGTCGATCCCCCTACCCGCACCCCGCGCCCTACCCGCCGCCCCGTTCCTCCTGCGC
>JBIOHR010000300.1:0-2500 GCA_044449085.1 Gemmatimonadales bacterium
CCCGACCCGCCGCCCCCGCCTTGAAGATAGCGCCGCACCTCGCCGAGCTCCGGCTCGGCCAAAAACGCATCGTCATGAAACAGCGCGAGCAGGAGCGCCTCGAGCCGAAACGCGTCGAGCAGCCGCACCTCCGGCTGCGCCCGCGCCACCAGCTCGGCGACGAACCGCCGCAAAAACCGAACCTCGAGATTGGCCGCGATCCCGGTCGCCCGCGCCAGCCCGAGCCGGAGCCAGGTCTCGACGCTGGCGTTCGGCACCACCAGGTGCGCCGGCTCGAGCG
This sequence comes from Gemmatimonadales bacterium, assembly GCA_044449085.1. GTDB lineage: Bacteria > Gemmatimonadota > Gemmatimonadetes > Gemmatimonadales > Gemmatimonadaceae > Fen-1231. The sequence continues at coordinate 281 of JBIOHR010000300.1, forward strand.
GCGACGACCGCGCGCGCTCCCCCTCGAGCGTCTCGACGAGCGCCTCGAGCAGCCGTTCGGTCTGATTCGAGTAGGTGAGCCGCAGCATCTGCAAGGGTCACGATACGGGACGGGTGTGACAGCGGCAATGGGCGGGCCGGTCGCCTTCGCCGAATAGCCTGGATGAAGCAGGCGGGCGCGCCAATGGTTGGTCACCAGCGTGCCGCGGCGACGATGCTCGAGGGCGGTGGTCCACAAGTTCCTTGCGACTGACCGCCCCGGGATTTTGGGAGGCTCCATCAGTCGAGAGGATGGAGTGCGGCTGCCGAGGGTGCGATCGTGCGACGGCTACGGCCGCGCACCGGTGCGATAGGGGCTACTTCTTCGGTGAGGCGCCCTTGGCGCCGAGATGCTCGCGGATACCCGAGTGGAAGCAGATGAGATTGGGTACTATCGCCGCGATGCGCTTAATCCTCATTTTCGTTCTTGGAGTTCTCGCCGCCGACACGGCGGCAGCGCCCCTGTCATCCGATGTCCAGGCCTACGTAGCCTTCGATTCGCCAACGGTGGCGATCACGCACGTGCGCGTCATCGATGGGACCGGCGCACCACCGCGGCCGGATCAGACGGTCATACTGGACCACGGAAAAATCCTGGCGGTTGGGCCGGCAGCATCGACGCGAGTGCCCGCCGGTGCGCGCGTCGTCGCGATCGAGAACGCAACGCTGATCCCCGGCCTGGTTGGGATGCACGATCACTTCTTCTATACAGCTACCGACCTCGACTATTCCGGCGAGATGCCTTTCAGCTTTCCACGGCTGTATCTAGCCGCGGGCGTCACGACCCTTCGCACCGCGGGCGCGATGGACCCTTACACGGATCTTGCCCTCGCTCGCAAGATCGACGCTGGGGACATGCCCGGCCCGCACGTGTATGTGACTGGGCCGTATCTCGAAGGTCACGGCTCCTACTTCGCGCAAATGCACGAGCTCGCCAACGCCGACGACGCGCGACGTACGGTCCGCTATTGGGCCGACGAGGGCGTGACCTCGTTCAAGGTGTACCAACACATCACGCGGGCGGAGCTGGCCGCGGTCCTCCAAGAAGCACACCGGCGAGGGTTGAAAGTAACCGGCCATCTCTGCTCCATCACGTTCCGGGAAGCGATCGCCGCCGGCATCGACAACATCGAGCACGGCCCGTTCGTCTCGGGCGCAGAGTGGGTACGCGACAAACGCTCCGACGAATGCCCGGATGACAAGGTCGTTTGGGCTGCGGCGGGGAGCACCGCACCGGATGGTCCCGAGGCACGCGCGCTCATCCGCGAGATGGTGAAGCGACACGTGGCGCTCACCTCCACCTTACCGGTCTACGAGATTTGGCTTCCGCACCGGCCCACGATCCAAGGTCGGGTCCTGAGCGCACTCACCGAACACTCGGCGGGAAGCGTCTGGCGACAGCTCGAGCTTCTTTCCGACCCGGCGGTCTTGAAGAGCATCTTCGGCGTCACTCCTGACTCTTTGCCCAAGTTGTTCCGCTCCGAGATGGCGTTCGAGCGCGCCTTCGTCGCGGCCGGAGGACTTCTCATGGCCGGTTGCGATCCGACGGGCACAGGAACCGTGCTCGCCGGCTACGGAGATCAGCGCGAAGTGGAGCTGCTGGTGGAAGCGGGATTCTCGCCTGTCCAAGCCATTCATATCGCGACGCAGAACGGCGCTCGCTTTCTCGGCGCGGCGGATCGCTTCGGGAGCATCGCGCCGGGGCTGCGCGCCGACCTCGTGCTCATCAAAGGCGATCCGTCGGCGCGCATTGCCGACATCGAAAACGTCGAACTCGTCTTCAAAGACGGCGTGGCCTACGACCCGCGCAAGCTCACTGAAGCGGTCCGCGGGCTCGTGGGCTCGCGGTGAGGAGGCAGAAGTCGGGACGGTTCTCACGTTTTCACTTTTCGAGCCGCCTTGCCTGCCGATCGTGGTGAGCGTGAACATGAAAACGTCAGAACCGTCCCTTCTCCGGTCGCAACGATTTCGAGGAAGACCAGCGCGGCGGTGCCGTAGCCTCGCTCGGGCACCCGAGGGGGAGTGGTGAGATGACTGGCTTGAGGATACCCATCGCGTCCGAGTTGCCGCCGGCGACCGCGGCGGAGCTTTTGCGTAGCCGGCTTCTCGCCGCGCTTCTCACCGACGAAGAAACGGCGCTGGTGCAGGACGACGAAACCGCCGCGCGGGTGCTGACTCGGGA
>JBIOHR010000301.1:0-2477 GCA_044449085.1 Gemmatimonadales bacterium
TCATTGGTCCCACGGGCACCGGCAAGACCCTGCTCGCCCGGACCCTCGCACGAATCCTCGACGTTCCATTCACGATCGCGGATGCCACGACACTCACCGAAGCCGGCTATGTAGGCGAGGACGTCGAGAACATCCTCGTCCGCCTGCTTCAGGCCGGAGACTTCAACGTCAACGACTGCGAACGCGGCATCGTCTACATCGATGAGATCGACAAGATCGCGCGCAAGTCCGAAAATCCGAGCATCACGCGCGACGTGTCCGGCGAAGGTGTCCAGCAGGCGCTGCTCAAGATCATAGAAGGCACGGTGGCCTCGGTACCACCGCAGGGCGGCCGCAAGCACCCGCAGCAGGAATACATCCAGATCAACACCAAGGACATCCTGTTCATCTGCGGTGGCGCCTTCGACGGTCTCGAGAAGATCATCGAGTCGCGCATGGGCCGGCGCCAGATCGGCTTCGGCGACAGCGACGCGAAGAAGACGGCCGCAAAGAACACTTTCTCGAACGTCGAGCCCGATGACCTGCTGCGTTTCGGGCTGATCCCGGAGCTGGTCGGCCGCCTCCCGGTAACTGTCGCGCTCGACGCGCTCGACGAGCCTTCGCTGGTTCGCATCCTCAAGGAGCCGAAGAACGCGCTGACCAAGCAGTACCAGCGTCTTTTCGCTCTCGAAGACGTGAAGATCAGCTTCGAGGAGAACGCCCTGACCGCGATCGCCACCAAGGCGCTCAAGCGCGGGACGGGCGCCCGCGGTCTCCGCGCCATCCTCGAAGAGGCGCTGATGGACATCATGTTCGACATCCCCGCCCGGGACGATGTGGTCGAGGTCCGCGTGACCGAGTCCTGCATCACAAACAAGACGCCTCCCCTCCTCGAGCTCAGCCCCTCCCGGCGTAAGAAAGAGGCCTAACCTCCTTCCGCAGCGGGCTGGCGCGGCCGCCTGTCCGAGAACCAAAGCTGAGACGTCGGCTACCGCGGCGTTCACGCGATGCCAGCCGCGCGAAACCGGCCCCCGCCGTGCCGGCCTTCGCGATAGCTTTCCCTCAATGCCATCGACCAAAAAGCGCCCTCGCGCCACCCCCGCGGGGCCGGCCACAGCATCTCCGGCGGTCAACTCGACCGCCGCGGCGCCAACCACGCTGCCGGTGCTCGCCCTCCGGGATGTTGTCTTCTTCCCGAACGTCATCATGCCGCTCCTCATCGGGCGGAAGGCTTCGCTCGGGGCGCTCGAAGAGGCCGCAGCGGGCGCCGGTGACATATTTCTCGTCGCGCAGCGCGACGCGAGTGAAGAGGACCCGGGCGGCGCGGACCTGTTTCGCACCGGCGTCATCGGCCGGGTAATCCAGCTCAGCAGACTTCCCAATGGCAGCACCAAGGTGCTGCTCGAAGGTCGCGAGCGCGCCCGCGTCACACGCTTCGTGGGACGACGCGGCGGGAATCTACGCGCGGTTGTTCGCCCGGATCCGCTGTCGGCTTCCGGGGGCGACGACGCCCGTCTCACCGACGCCACCGCACGTCGCGCGGTAACCCTCTTTGAGGAATACGTCGAGCTGCAGCGCCGCATCCCGGGCGAGGTCATCGCACTCGTGCAGGGCGCGGTGACTCCGGAGCGCCAGGTTTACGGCATCGCCGCGCACGTTCCAGCGGCTCTCGAGATCCGTCAGCGCATTCTTGAATCGGAAACGCTCGAAGACGCGTTCAGCGCGATCACGATCCTGCTGACGGGCGAGATAGAAGTGCTCCGCATCGAGCGCAAGCTGGACGACGACACTCGCGGCGCGATGTACCAGACGCAGCGCGAGTTCTATCTGCAGGAACAGCTCAAGCTCATCCATCGCGAGCTCGGACAGGACGATGTGGACGATGTGAGCGAGCTCGAAGGGTCGCTTCAGGCGAAGGCGCTTCCGGAGCCCGTTCGGATGCGGGTGCAACGTGAGCTGCGCAAGCTGCGTCGCATGTCGCCAACGTCACCGGAATACACGGTGTCGCGCAATTTTCTCGACTGGATACTTGCACTGCCGTGGGACGAGCGCACGACCGAGATGCTCGACGTCGCGCACGCGCGGAAGGTGCTCGACCAGGATCACTACGGGTTGCAGGACGTCAAGGAGCGCATACTCGATTTCATTGCAGTGTTGTCGCTCGTCGGCCGCATCGACGGGCCGATTCTCTGCCTCGTCGGGCCGCCGGGCGTTGGGAAGACTTCGCTCGGCCGCTCCATCGCCCGCGCCCTGGGCCGCAAATTCGTTCGCATGTCGCTCGGCGGCGTGCGCGACGAAGCGGAGATCCGCGGCCATCGGCGCACGTACATCGGGTCCATGCCGGGCCGAGTGATTCAGGCGATGCGCAAGGCCGAAGTGGTGAACCCGGTCATACTGCTCGACGAGATCGACAAGCTGGGCCTGGATTATCGCGGAGATCCAGCGGCTGCTCTTCTTGAAGTGCTTGACCCGGAACAGAATGTCGCGTTCAACGATCA
>JBIOHR010000302.1:0-2435 GCA_044449085.1 Gemmatimonadales bacterium
AGCCACCCGGTAGCGAAAACCGAACGATCGAGAAGCGCGTAGGCAGACGCAGGGCTGCGTTGCGTCCGGCGGCTCCCTGTGTCGCCGGCCGCCACGGAGACACCTCCGCCGGACGTGACCTGGCCCGCTAGACGAGCACGGCGAGCGCTTCGAGCAGGCGATCGTTCGCGTCCGGCCTGTGCACCGTGATGCGGATCGCGCCCGGCGACGGCCGCACGGCAAGACCCTGGCCGAGCAACGCCTCGTAGAGCTCCTGCGCCCGCGCGTGGGGGACGAGGACGAAGTTCGTGAACGACGGCAACGGCTCAAGCCCGATCGAGCGGAGACCGCCCGCAAGCCGTTCCCGCTCAGCGATCGTCGCGGACACGTCCGGCGGCCCGGCCTCGAGCCCGGCGAGCGCGAGCGCCGCCGAAATCGTGGAGAGCGGAGCCGGCTGCTGGCGCTCGTTCAGCTCCGACGCGATGTCCGCGTCCGCGAGCGCGTAGCCCACGCGGGCCGACGCGAGGCCGAAGGCCTTCGAGAACGTCCGGACGACGATGACGTCGTTCGAGCCCAGCAGGTGCAGCGCGGTCTCGCCGCCGTATTCGAAGTAGGCCTCGTCGACGACGAGCGGCCGTGCCGCCGGCAGGTCGACCATGGCGCCGGACGGGTTGTGCGGCCGGCAGACGAACGTGAGGACGGGGTCGTCGTCGCCGACGTCGGCACCGGTCACCCAGGCGGCGACCCGGTAGAGCGGATACGCAGGCTCGTTCGCGATCGCAACCGTGGTGCCGGGGCCTGCGTAGGCACGGGCGCAGAGCATCAGCAGGTCGTCGGCTCCGGCGCCGAGGACGACGTTCTCCGGCTCGAGGCCGTTGTAATCGGCAATTGCCCGCACGAACTCGGGAAAGCCGCCGTGCCGGTAGGACTGGATCCGCTCGAGCGCGGACGCGATCGTCGCGGGCCGCGCCGTCGGCGGCGGCTCGGGCGGCGTGTTGCCGTCGAAGCGGAGGACGTCCTCGGGCGCGATCCCGGCCAGGCGCGCAATGTCGGCGGCCGAGAGCGCCCAGCCGTACGGCGTGAATTGGGGCGACAGCGGCCGCATCGGCCCGAGCGTATCCCGGCGGCCTGCGTGCTGCGCATTGCATAGGTCAAGGCACCCATTTGCCTCGCAATGCAGTAGTGAGATACTCCAGGTCGATGCGGGTCGAGGAACGTGTCTCCACGGACCAGGTGCGCCAGGGGCGGGAGCGCTACGTCCCGCGCGGCGTCGCGAGCACCGATCTCGTGGTCACCCGAGCCTGGGGCGCGCGGATCTGGGACGCCGAGGGACGCGAGTACATCGATTTCGCAGGCGGGATCGCCTGCCAGAACCTCGGCCATGGCAACGCGGCCGTCGTTCGCGCGGTCCACGAGCAGGTCGACCGCTTCCTCCACCAGTGCTTCATGGTCGGCGCCTACGAGCCATACGTCGCCGTCGCCGAGAAGCTCGACGAGCTCTGGCCCGGCAACGCCGCGACGAAGACACTGCTGCTGAACTCCGGCGCGGAGGCGATCGAGAACGCCGTCAAGATCGCCCGTTCCGCCACCGGCCGGCCCGGAGTCGTCGTCTTCGACCGTGCGTTCCACGGCCGTACGAACCTGACGATGGCGATGACCTCGAAGCTTGTCTACAAGCAGGGCTTCGGCCCGCTCGCAACCGACGTCCATCGTGCGCCGGCGCCGTATCCGTATCGCGGCGTCTCGACCGAAGACGCGCTGCACGGACTCGAGCTTCTGTTCAAGCAGGACGTCGATCCGAAGGATGTCGCCTGCATCGTGCTCGAGCCGGTGCAGGGTGAGGGCGGCTTCATCGCAATGCCGACGGAGTTCATCCAGGCGTTGCGTGCGCTTTGCGACACACACGGCATCGTCTACGTCGATGACGAGGTGCAGTCGGGTTGCGGACGCACGGGGACGACGTGGGCGATCGAGCGCTACGACGTCGAGCCGGATCTGCTCGTGTCGGGCAAGACGCTCGGCGGCGGCCTGCCGCTAGCGGCGGTCACCGGACGCGCGGAGCTGATGGACGCGCCGCACCCAGGCGGCCTGGGCGGCACGTTCGGCGGCAATCCCGTCGCGTGCGCGGCGGCGCTCGCCGTGCTCGACGAGCTCTCGGCGCCCGGTTTCCGCGAGCGCGCAGAGCAGATCGCGAAGCTTCTCCGCACGCGGCTCGACGACCTCGCGGCGAAGCACGACCTCATCGGCGAGGTGCGCGGACTCGGTGCGATGCTCGCGCTCGAGCTGGCCGAGCAGAACGGCGACGCCGCGAAGGCAGTCACGACCGCCGCGCGCGAACGCGGACTCGTGCTTCTCTCGTGCGGGCTCTACGGCAACGTGATTCGTCTCTTGCCGCCGCTGTCGGCGACGGACGAGGAACTGGAGCGCGGGCTCGGAATCCTGGAGGAAGCGCTTGG
>JBIOHR010000303.1:0-2433 GCA_044449085.1 Gemmatimonadales bacterium
CAAACGCCGCCAAGTCCCGCAGCTACTTCACGCTGGGACTTCGCTTCGGCCGGTAGCGCCGCGCGAGCGAATGACTGATGTGAAAGACCCGGCCTCCGCGCGCGACCGCGAAGATCGCGCGTGGATGCGCCGGGCACTCGCCCTCGCCGAACGTGGCTGGGGACAGACGGCGCCGAACCCGATGGTCGGCGCCGTCGTCGTTGGCGGCGGCGTCGCGGTGGGGAAGGGATTCCACGCGAAGTTTGGCGAAGCGCACGCCGAGGTCGCTGCGCTCGCCGATGCGGGCGACCGGGCCCGCGGCGCGACGGTGTACGTCACGCTCGAGCCGTGCAACCATCACGGGAAAACACCGCCCTGTGTCGACGCGCTGATCGCGGCCGGCGTGCGGCGCGTCGTGGCGGCGGTGCGTGATCCCGGGCGCGAGTCCGGCGGCGGCGCAGAGCGCATGCGTGCGGCAGGGATCGAGGTCGATCTCGGCGCAGGTGCGGCCGAGGCGCGCGAGCTGAACGCGCCATTTTTCTTTGCCGAGAGCGGCGCAACACGGCCGTGGGTGACACTGAAGCTCGCGATGTCGCTCGATGGCGCGATCGCGGCCGCGCCGGGAGCCGCGGGCTCACCCCGCTGGCTTACGGGTGAGGCGGCGAGAAAGCATGTGCACCGGCTGCGCGCGCAGAGTGACGCAATCGCCGTCGGGATCGGGACGGCCCTCGCGGATGATCCCCTGCTGACGGTGCGCAGCGGGCGGCGGCCGCGCGTGGCGCCGCTCCGCGTGGTGTTCGATCGGGCGGCGCGGCTGCCGCTGGGCACGCGGCTGGTGAAGACGGCCAAGCGAGTCCCAACCCTGGTGCTGGCTGACGAGGCCGGTACGCCCGCCGCGCGAGGGCTCGAGGCGAAGGGGGTGCAGGTCGATTGCGCCACGGGATTGCTTCCGCAGCTCGAAGTCCTTCGCCGGCGCGGGGTTCGGTCGCTTCTCGTCGAGGGCGGCGCGGCCCTCGCAGGAGCCCTTTTGGCCGCCAAAGCGGTGGACCGCCTCGTTATCTTTCAGGCTCCGATCCTGCTTGGGGCTGGGGCGCTTCCGGCACTTGGCGGCGTGAGCGAGATCAAGCGACTCAAGGTCATCGAGCGACGGGAGTTTGGTGCGGATCTGATGACTGTGTTTTCGATGAACTCAAACGACGAGTGACTGGCTGCTTGTTGGTTGGTTAACTGAAGTTCTTTGGTACCAACCGATTGTCACCACTTAGCCAACCAACAAGAAACGGTTCAACCCGCTGTTCAGTCATTATCCATCCTCAATGTTCACCGGCCTGATCTCCGATGTCGGCACTATCGACCGCGTGCAATCCACCGCCGCCGGTCGCGAGTTTCGCGTCCGCACGTCCTACGTCAATCTTGCCGCCGGCGAGTCGATCGCCGTGAACGGCGCGTGCCTCACGGTGCGTGAGACGGGCGACGGGTGGTTTACGGCCGCCGCCGTGCTCACGACGCTCGGCCGGACGACGCTGGGCGACTGGGAGCCGGGCCGCCGTGTGAATCTCGAGCGCGCGCTCGCCGCCGGTGACCGCCTCGGAGGGCACATGGTGCAGGGGCACGTCGACGCGGTCGCCGAAGTTGCCGCGGTCGAGAAGATTGCCGATGCGCTGCTCGTCGACATCACGATTCCGCCGCAGCTCGCGCCGCTCGTGGTGCTGCACGGGTCCATCGCGGTCGACGGCGTGAGCCTGACGGTCAACGCCATCCCCGATGCGCACACGGTGCAGCTCTCCCTCATAGACTTCACGCTGAAAGCGACGACGCTCGGCGCATTGCGCATGGGACACCGCGTCCAGGTGGAGGCCGACGTGATCGGCAAGTACGTCCAACGACTGGTGGCGCCGCATCTCGCGGCAGCCACGGAGTGAGGCATATGCCATTCGGAACGATCGAGCAGGCCATCGACGATTTGCGCGCGGGGAAGTTCATCATCGTCGCGGACGATGAGAACCGCGAAAACGAGGGCGACCTCATTGGCGCCGCGGAGTTCGTCACGCCGGTGATGGTGAACTTCCTGATGCACGCGAAAGGGATGATCTGTCTCGCGCTCAGTCCCGAGAAGATCGCGCAGCTCGAGCTCCCGATGATGGGGCCGGAGAACACCGACGCGCTGCGCACCGCGTACACCGTCACGGTCGATGCGGCGCCGCGCTTCGGCGTGACGACCGGCATCAGCGCGAGCGACCAGGCGGCGACGATTCGGGCGGTCGCCAATCCGGATGCGGTGCCGGGCGACCTGCGGCGGCCGGGCCACGTGCACCCGCTGCGTGCGCGCGAAGGCGGCGTCCTCCAGCGGGTCGGGCACACCGAGGCGGCGGTGGACCTCATGCGGCTCGCGGGACTCCAGCCGGCCGGCGTGATCTGCGAAATCCTGAACGCCGAAGGCGCAACGGCCAAGCG
>JBIOHR010000304.1:0-2412 GCA_044449085.1 Gemmatimonadales bacterium
GATCGAGACGAGGTGAGTATTCCCTTCGGCGTAGCTGCCCAACTGTGAATCCGCGGGTGCGTAGCGTTCCGCGTCGCGGAGCAGCATGAACGCGGCGAGCGAGTGGTCTGCTGTCCGAAGATTTCGGATTGAGGTGATCGCTTCGCCGTGCGCCCATTGACGCCGGTCGGATTGGTGCCACGTCCATGCGCCAGCGCCGAGGACGAGCGCGACGGCGAGCGCGGCCGCCACGAGCTTTGGCCGTGAGATCGCCGCAGGCTGCGTGGCGGGACGCGTGGCGGCCCCGATAAGGGCGAGCAGCGCCGAACTGTCGGCGGGGCGATCGTCGGGATTCTTCGCGAGGCACCGGTTCACCAGGGTCACGATCGGCGCCGGCAGGTCGCTTCGTTTCGTTACCAGCGGGGCCGGCGTCTCCGTGATGTGCGCAGCAAGCAGAGCCTGTGCGGTGGTGCGCGACGCGAACGGATGCGAGCCCGCAAAGATTTCGTAGGCGATGACGCCCCACGCGTAGATGTCGGTGCGTGCATCCACGGCGTCGCCGGCGGCCTGCTCCGGCGCCATGTACGCGGGCGTTCCCACGATCGTGCCGTGCGTCGTGAGCGTGTTCCCCCGGGAGTCGTTCCAGGTGGCCGCCGTAATTGCGCGCGCAATGCCGAAATCGGTCACGACAGCCGTGCGACCCGTGAGCAGGATGTTCTCGGGCTTGATGTCTCTGTGCACGATGTCATGCGCGTGCGCGTACTCGAGGGCCTGCGCCATGTCGCGGAGGATGTCGATGGCGTCGTCGGTCGGCATTGCGCCGCGCGCGAGTCGCTGGCGAAGTGATTCACCCTCGACCAGCGGCATGGTGAAATACGGAAAGCCACCGGCTTCGCCCGCGATGAGCAATGGCACGATGTGCGGATGCTGCAGGCGCGCGGCGAGCGTGATCTCGCGCTTGAAACGCTCCACCGAGACGGCGGCGGCGAGGTCAGGCGAAAGGACTTTCACGACGACGCGCCGTCCGAGCGCGCTCTCCTCGGCGACGAATACGCGCGACATGCCGCCGCCGCCGAGCTCGCGCTCGATGCTGTACGACGCACCGAGCGAGGCCTGCAGGATGTCACGGATGTCGGCCACGAGCTCTCTCGCAAGAGGGGAGGCCACCGGGGCGGCGCAACCCTGCCGCCGCCGGAGGAGCAACGTTTCAACCTAACGGATTCCAGGTAAATCGCGAGTGAGCGGCGGTGCTCTCGGTAGTCGGCTCAAACTGCCCGCTACGGGCGCTTTCGCAAGTCGGAGGTCGCGCAGCTGCTAGTACAAGACGTCCGCTATTCGGGGTCGTGATGCGTGCGGGCGATCGCCCTCGGCGACGCGGAGTGGTTTCCCGGTCCGAAATACAACCGTTGGACGGTGGAATGTCCGCAGTCTTCCGCGGAGCGCCATGTTCGGGGCCTCCACCTCCGTTATCCCGGCGTGCATCGCCACGCAGATGCCGGCCAGGGTGAGACGCAGCGCCATCTCCTCGAACGCACGCCCCGCGGCGAGCCGGTGTTCGAGGTCGTCTCTTGCGACGGTCACGACTCCGACGGCGCTCGACGAGCGCATTCCGATATTTCCGGATTTCGCGAACCCCGCAGTTTCATCGGGGAGGAGCGGACCGATTCCGGCCAGTCCTTCCCGAAAACGGTGCGCCGCGTCGTCACTCAGCCCGAACTCGCGTCCGCGCATCCCTCGCGGCTGATCGCTGTCGTTGTCGAGAAGCCACTCGGCAAGTTCGCGCGCGAAAGCAGTGCGATTTATCACGGTGCTGTCCGCGAGCTCCTGGAACTTTCCCAGCGCAAGCAAAGTTGGCGCATCGCTGATCAGATGCAGAGTCAATCCCGGGTGAACCGCAGCCGTCCTCGCCGTGAGTTCCTCGGCCAGAGCCGGCTCGAGCTTGACTCGCTCGTCGTACTCGGCGCGTACCATTTTGCGGCGCAGCATCGCTCCGACCCAGCGGAGCTCGCGTCGAGTCGAGCCGTCGGCCGCGCGTTCGACTCGAAGAGTCGCGACCGGCACAAGGTCGTCGTCTCCAACGCGAGTCGGGCGAATTCGCCCTTCCGCGTCAGGCGCCGACGTCAGCGTAGGCTGAAGCCCGTATGCCTCGGCGGCGATCCATGCGTTGGCAATCACGGCGCCAATGCTGACCGTGGCCTGCCGTCCGGCGGGATCCGAATGGGGAAGAATCGCGCGCCGGTCGAGCGCAAAATGAATCGCGGCACCGGCAGGGTCGACCCTCATCCGTTGCGGAACGGTGTTGTGGGGGGGGGGGGGGGGGGGGGGGCCGGCCACGGCCCACCCCCCGCCCAACCCCGCCAGAAGGGGCAACAGCGGCGCGAGGGGCGGGATAAGCGCGAGGGCGCGGCCGCGCAGCCGCCAGAAAGGACAAGA
>JBIOHR010000305.1:0-2411 GCA_044449085.1 Gemmatimonadales bacterium
CCTTTGCCGCCCGCCCGGCCGCCCGGAGCTAGCGCAGCGACGGTTCGATGATCTCGGCGAACGAGTTCCGCGCGCGATTGAGCCGCGATTTCACGGTCCCGAGATTGCAATGCGTGATCTCGGCGATCTCTTCGTAGGACCGGCCTTCGATCTCGCGCAGCATGAACACTTCACGGTGATGTGTCGGCAGCTGTGCCACCGACGTCTCGACGAGTTCCCGCACGTGGCGCTTCCGGAACAGGTCGTCCGGGCGCGATGACGGGTCTTCGAACTCGAGCGGGCGCTCCTCATCCTCCCACCCTTTCGTCATGGAAGTGAAGAGCACCAGCGGATTGCGCGAGCGATTGCGCAGTTCATTCTTCGCGAGGTTCGAGGCGATCGTATAGATCCAGGTCGAAAACTTTTTCGACCGGTCGAACCGGCCAAGGTGCCGGTATACGCGCACGAAGACCTCCTGTACGAGATCTTCGGCTCGTTCGCGGTCGCCGACGATGCGATACACAAAGTTCAGCAGGCGCGTCTGGTAGCGTTCGACGAGAACGTCGAAGCTGCGAGTCTCGCCGTCGAGATAGGCATTGACGAGCCCTGTGTCATCCAGCAGACGAAGGTCGGCGAGCGCGCGGAACTTCGGTGCGGTGCCGACTTCTGCCTTCAGAGCGGTGCGTCCCATTGGCGTATCCTCCGATCAGCGAGAGCCTGTGAACTCGCGATAGGAGAGTGCATACGCCGTGCCGTGGTAATCGGTCTGACACGCATATTGTAAATCGCTATTCCATAACGAGTTACAAACGTGCAGCGGAGGCCGCATGTCCGGCCCGCTGGAGTACATCGTCCTCCTTTCCGGACAAAAACCAATGTTCAGGTCAATCTGAGGCGTGCGCGCTACGGTCAGCGGCCGGCGCGAAACCCCGCGACAAACAGAATCCCCAGCGCCGTCTTGGCGTCCTGAATGTCGCCGCGCGCAACCATCTGCAGTGCAGCCGACAGCGAGATGGTCTCGACTTCAATGAACTCGTCCGCTTCACGCCGCGCCTCGCCCCGCGTGAGGCCGGTCGCAAGAAACAGGTGTATGCGCTCGTCCGTGAATCCCGGTGTCGTGAACATCGAGGTCAGCGGAATGATGGACTGCGCGGTGCACCCTGTTTCTTCGAGCAACTCACGCCTCGCGCATTGTTCGGGGCGCTCGCCCGGGTCCAGGCGGCCGGCGGGAATCTCGTAGAGCATGCCTCCGGTTGCGTAGCGGTACTGCCTGAGCAGCAATAGCTGCGGATCCGCGCCGGCCGGATCGCTCAGGAATGGAACGATCGCGCTCGCTCCCGGGTGGCGGATGATTTCGAGCTCCCCGGTGGTTCCGTCGGGAAAGCGCACCCGGTCCACATCGAGGCTGATCACCTTCCCCGTGTGAATCCGCGTGCTCGCGATGCGTGCCCCGTCGGTCACGGGCGCTTCATCCCGGTGCGCCATTTTCCGCGGGCGATTCGTGCACATGCACGGTGCCCACACCGAGCGCCTCCATCGGCGCCCGGATCGCGGCGCCGTCACCGACGGCGACGATGAGCAGGTTCTCCGGATGGAGGAACGTCTGCGCGGCCCGCAGCACGTCCTCCGCCGTCACGGCGCGAATGCGCTCGCGGTATCGCGTGTAGTAGTCGTCGCCGAGGCCGTAGACCTGGGCAACGGCAACCGCCTGTGCGACCGCGTTCGTCGTTTCGTAGCGGATGGGGAACACGCCGTCGAGGTACGCCGTGGCCAGCGAGAGTTCGCTGGCGCTCACCGTCTCTTCGCGCATCCTGCTGATTTCACCGACGATCTCGCGCGTGGCGGCATCGCTGACCTCGGTCTTCACCGCGGTCGAGACGACGAACGGACCCGCGCCGCGCCGCCATTCGAACGCGGACCGCGCACCGTACGTGAACGCATTTCGCTCGCGCAGGTTGAGGTTGATGCGCGAGGAGAACAGGCCCCCCAGAAGCGCGTTCATCACCACGATCGGGAAGTATTCCGGGTGGCTGCGCGGCACGCCCGCGTGGCCGACGCGCAGCTCCGACTGCGGTGCACCAGTCTTGTTCACGATGTGCACCTGCCGCCCTGCCTGCACCACGCGATCGTCCACCGCTGCGATCGGCGCGATCGTGCCGCGCCATCCCCCGAACGCGCGTTCCGCCAGCTGCACCGCCCGTTCCCCGGTCACGTCGCCGGCAAACACGAGCGTCGTCGCGCCCGGAACATACCTCGCCGTGTGAAAGGCGCGAAGCTGGCTGGCGTCGAGGGCGCGCACCGACGCCATCCGTCCGCCGCCGGGCGCCGCGTAGCGCGATCCCGGGGCGAAGAGGAACTCCGCGAACTTGTCGTCCGCGAGCCCACGCGGTTCGACCTGCTGTTGCATCAGCTCGGCGATGCGCTCCGCCTTC
>JBIOHR010000306.1:0-2397 GCA_044449085.1 Gemmatimonadales bacterium
ACGGAGAACTCAGCGGTGAACTGAAGCAGAAGGACGTCCGCGACGAGCCTTGGAGTTGTCTACCTTCCCTGCAGCTCCACCACAGCGGCAATGAGCCGCTCGACTTCCTCGGGTGAGGTGTAGCAGGCGCAGCCGACGCGGAGCAACCCGTCGGATGCATGGCCGAGGAGTTCGACGATCGTCGCTGCGTAAAAATCTCCGTTCGAGACGAACACGGCACGTTTCGCGAGATGCTCGGCGATCTCGCGCGAGTGGTGCCCCCGCATCGTGAACGAGACTGTCGGCGTGCGCGGCTGGTCGGGCGTCGGACCGTACATCGTCACGCCCTTGAGCGCGGAGAGCCCGCTCCAGAGACGCTCGACATGCTCCTGGGCCCGCGCGTGCAGGCCGGCGAACGCATGCTCGAGGCGTTTGCGGCGGGTGTTGCCCGCCGCGAGCGACGCGAAAAAATCCACGGCCGCCGCCGCGCCGACCATGCCCTCGTGGTTGAGGGTGCCCGTCTCGAGACGGTCGGGCGAGTTGTCGTGCGCGGGGTCGAGACGCGGCACGTCGAGCGCTTCGATGCGCTCCTTCCTGCCGAACAGTACCCCGGTGTGCGGCCCGTAGAACTTGTACGGACTGCAGGCGAGGAAATCGCAGTCGAAAGCACGCACATCCACGAGCGCATGCGGCGCGTAGTGCACCGCGTCGACGAACACCGTCGCGCCCACGTCGTGCGCGAGCCGGCCTGCGCGCGTGACGTCGTTGATCGTACCGATCGCGTTGGACGCGGCACCGATCGCGAGCAGTTTCGTGCGCGGCCCGAGCGCGCTCTTGAGGCTCGCCCAGTCGAGCTGTCCGCGTTCGAGATCCACGCCGACGCGCTTCACGGTCACGCCGCGCTCGCGCTCGAGGCGGCGCCACGGCGCAACATTCGCGTGGTGGTCGAGGTCGGTGATGACGATCTCGTCGCCGGGCCCCCACGCCGCGCCGAGCGAGCGCGCGAGGTGAAAGGTGAGCGTCGTCATGTTGTTGCCGAACGCGATCTCCGACGCGTCCGCGTTCAGGAAATCGGCGAGTGCGGCGCGCGCGGACGCGATCAACGCGTCCGTTTCAGCGCTCGTCGGATACGCCCAGTCGGTGTTCGCATTGTGGTGCAGCAGGTAGTCGGCCATCGCATCGACGACCGATTGCGGCACCTGCGTGCCCCCGGGCCCGTCGAAATAGGCCACCGGCCGCCCCTCGTGTGCGCGCGCGAGCGCGGGGAATCTCGCGCGGATTTGTTCGAGCGGCGCGACCCGCGAGGTGTGCGCGGCCGCGCTTGCCATGCCTGTACTCACTTGATCTCGGCTCCACCCATGCGTTCGATGACCTTGACCGCCTCGACGTGATCGGCGTCCTCGCCGAGCTCGAGGTGCGCCGCCGCGAACAACTCGGCGGTCAGCTGTGTAATGGGCGACGGCACATTCTGCTCGCGCAGGAACTGCGCCGCGATGCGGACGTCCTTGTCGATGAGCGCGAGCTTGAACGTGCGCGGAAAGGCGCGGCCGATGACGCGCTGCGGAAAAAGATTCATCGAGGTATTCGATCGCCCGCTCGACGCGTTGATCACGTCGAGCGCGACCTGCGGGCTGACGCCGGCCTTCGAGAGCGCGAGCATTCCTTCGCCGAGACTCCAGACGTGCACGGCGAGCAGCGCCTGATTCACGGCCTTCACCGCGTGACCGGCGCCGACTGGGCCGCAGTGTACGATCTTTTCGCCGAACGCTTTGAGTGCGGGCATCGCCTGCGCGAGCACGCCGGCATCGCCGCCGATCATGACGGTGAGCTTCCCCGCTTCCGCGCCCGACACGCCGCCGCTCACGGGTGCGTCGAGAAATCCGATCCCTTTCTCAGCCAGCCGTGCCGCGATCTGGCGCGACGTGGCGGGATCGCCGGACGTGCAGTCGACGAGCACCGACCCTTTCGCCATCGCGGCGAGCAGCCCGTCGGGACCATCGAGCAGCGCGGCGACTTCGCGCGATGTCGGCAGGCAGGTGATGACAATGTTCGCGCCGCGCGCGGCGTCAGCCGGAGTCTTCGCGTGCCGCGCATTGTTCGCCGCTGCAAATGCGGCCGCTTTGGCCGAGGTGCGATTCCAGACGGCGAGCGCGAAATCAGGTGAAGCGAGATGCTTTGCCATCGGAGCGCCGATCGCGCCGAGGCCGAGGAAGGCAGTAGGCATGACTCAAAACTGCAGGGGGGACTGACGAGGGGCGAGGGCCGAGATCAGGGGCGAGTGCCGAGGGGCGATCCGAAGCGACGCCCGATCCAGCGCGGGCGGGATTCAGGCCCGCGGCCGGTGGACCGGAAGGCGCGTAGGTCGCGGTCGGGTCGGCGTCGGGCATCGACCGGGTCTCGAAGGTCGGGGGAATCAGG
>JBIOHR010000307.1:0-2383 GCA_044449085.1 Gemmatimonadales bacterium
AGGTGCGCGCCGCGCCGATCGCGATGACCTCCTCCGGTTTCTCGATTCGATCGTCCGCGCCAATGAGCCGACCATCCTTCCGGAGGGCACGTTCGAGGAGCTGACGGAAATCAACGAGCGCACCTTCGTGGACTTCGACGGCATCGAGAAGCCGCTCCTCTCCGACGAGGAGCTGCGCTACCTCATGATCAACAAGGGAAACCTCGACGAGCGCGAGCGGCGCGAGATCGAGTCGCATGTCTCACATACGTTCCGTTTCCTCGACCAGATCCCCTGGACGCGCGAGCTGAAGGGCGTGCCGGAAATCGCGCATGGCCACCACGAGAAACTGAACGGGCGCGGGTATCCGCGGCACGTCGAAGGCGACGCGATTCCGGTGCAGACTCGGATGATGACGATCTCGGACATCTACGACGCCCTCACGGCCACGGACCGGCCCTACAAGCGGGCGGTGACGGCGGACAAGGCCATCGAGATCCTGAAGGGGGAGGCGAAGGACGGGGCGCTGGACGAGGCGCTGCTGGACGCGTTCGTGGAGGCGAGAGTTTTTGAGCTGGTGAAGCAGGAGGCGCACGGGCGGAGATCGGGGAGGAATACTCCCCTCTAGGTGCTTATCTGAGATCGCCAGACTTCAGATACTGCCTACCAATGACTAAGAACTGACTACTCGCCCTTGCCGTACCCCCCGCCGCCGGGCGTCTCGATCGTCACCACATCACCGGCCGAGAGCTCCACGCGACACTTCGCCGGCAGCGGCTCTCCGTTCAGCAGGTTCCGCCCCGGCGCACCGTCACCGCCTCCCATCGCGCCCCGCGGCGCCCGCGCGCGACGCTCGGTGAGCAGCGTTACCGTGCACCGCTCCATCACGCGGTACTTCCGCACCACGCCGTCGCCGCCGCCAAACTTCCCCACGCCGCCTGATCCGCGGCGAATCGCGTAGCCGTCCACCACAATCGGATAGCTCCGCTCCAGGCTCTCGATCGGCGTGTTGCGTGTGTTGCTCATGCCCACGTGCACGCCGCTCGGGCCCGGCCCGCGCGCGCTCGCGCCCTGGCCGCCGCCGAGTGTCTCATAGAACGTCCACCCGTCGCCGCCGAAGGTGATGTTGTTCATGGTCCCCTGGCCCTGCGCGGGCACGGCGACGCCCGCGTCCGCGAGCGCGGTGAAGAGGAGGTCGGTGATCCGCTGCGAGCACTCGACGTTCCCCGCGGCGACCGCCGAAGGCCATTTCGCGTTGATCAGGCAGTCATCGGGCGTCGTGATCGAGATCGCGCGCGCGATGCCCTCGTTCGTCGGCACGTCGTCGTCGAGCAGGGTGCGCAGCACGAAGAGCGCCGCGGCGCGGGTCACCGCCATGGGGCAGTTCACGTTGCCGCGGACTTTCGGCGACGTGCCCGCGAAATCGAGATGGAGCCTGCCGTCGCGGATTTCGAGCTTCACGGCGAGCGGCACCGCGTTCGTGCTGAAACCATCGCCCTCGAGCGCGTCTTCCGCGCGGCCGGTCACGTTGCCGATCGCGGTGAGCCGGGCGACCGCGCGGCGCTCCGTGTACGCGAGCAACGCGTCGCACGCCGCGCCGAGGCGCTCGGCGCCCTCGCGCGCCACCAGCGCGCGCCACCCGGCCGCGCCCGCCGCGCACGCGCCGCGCTGCGCCGCGAGGTCGCCGCGCCTCTCCTGTGGCGTCCTGACGTTCGCGAGAATCAGCTCGAGCATGCTCTCATCGGGCACTCCGCGGCGCTCGAGGCGCACGGGCGGCAGGATGATTCCCTCCTGCACCAGCTCGGTCGCGCCCTGCGGCATGGATCCCGGGCTCATCCCGCCGACGTCGGCGTGGTGCGCGCGAATTGCCGTGTAGCCCGCGACCTCGCCGTCGATGTCGATCGCCTCGACCAGCGTGAGATCGGGGAGATGCGACCCGCCGTGGAAGGGATCGTTGAGGATGAACACATCGCCGGGCTCCGGCTTCTTCGCGCGCACCGCCCGCACCGACTCCGGCATCGCGCCGAGATGCACGGGGATGTGCGCCGCCTGCGCGACCATGATGCCGTTCACGTCGAAAACCGCGGACGACGCGTCGCGCCGCTCGCGGATGTTCGGCGAGAGCGCGCCGCGCTCGAGGACGGTGCCCATCTCCTCCGCGATCATCGACACGGCATGGCCCATCACGGCGAGGTCGAGCGGATCAAACACTGTCTTGCTCATGGCGACGAGGGAGGAGAACTACAGCAAGGAGCGAGGTGCAGCGAGTTTCAGGCACGGTCCACCATCCATCCGCCGATATCCAGTGCGCGCGCCGTCCAGCCAGGAGCGACGACCATCGTCGCGTCGGCCAGCGTCTCCACGTGCGGCCCAACAAGCATCTTGCCGCCCGCTCCGCGCGTGC
>JBIOHR010000308.1:0-2287 GCA_044449085.1 Gemmatimonadales bacterium
CCCATAACCGACTCTCCACTCCCCTCTCACCCATAACCGACTCTCCACTCCCCTCTCAGCACCGACGCTCTATCTCCCTCTCGTCGCCTGGATGAGCGCTTCCATGTGGGACAGGTATCGCTCCAACGCCTTCCGCCCCGCCGCCGTCAGCCGGTACTCGGTTTTCGGCACGCGACCTTCGAACGACTTCGAGCACGCGAGGTAGCCCGCGTCCTCGAGCTTGCGCGCGTGCACGCTGACATTGCCGTCCGATGTGTGCAGCAGCTGCTTGAGCTCGTTGAAGGTGAGCCGGTCGTTCACGGCCAGCGCGCTGACGATCCCGAGGCGGATCCGCTCGTGGATGATCTTGTCGAGTGCCGGCGTCACGGCATCATCTCCTTTCAGCGCGCGAAGTCCCGCGGGAGTCGCGCGCGCGGCGCGTTCGGTGCGGCGTTCGGCCGCGGACGACGATTGTTTAGCCACCGTGGTGTCTCATGATGTGAAGTCCAAATACGAGATGAAACCCGCCGAATCCGGCGGCGAGGGCAAGCTGCTGCGCCTGCACGGGGAGCGCGAAGCAGAGTGCGCCGAGCACGATGAAGGCGCACCCCATCACAGGAACCGGCCGCACGGACATCGCGCCGCCCGCCGCGATCGCCGCACCGTACACGGAGAGCCAGGTCCCCGGCAGGAGCGACGACTGCCCTGCCGCGACGAATGCGGCCGTAAGCACGGCACCCGCCACGAGGGCCGGAACGAAGGCGAGCGCGAACCGGCGCGCCGGCCCGTGCACGAGCGACTGGCCCGCGCGGCGGGATTTGCGGCCAATGGCAATCCCCGAAATCGCACCGGCAACGACCGCAGCCGCGATCCACACCGCAAGGAAGCGCCGCGGATGCGAGGCGATCACGCCGGGCGGCGCCGCAAGTGAGGCGGCAAGGCCGATGACCCCCGCACCGATTGTCCCCGCACCCGACACGTTGGTGAACGCACCGGCGTGCGCCATCGTGTCGCGGATGAAGCGGAGGTTGTCCTCTGCACGGCTGTGCAGTGCGACCGATTCCATCGGCTGCGCAGCGCGATCGCGGGGTGCGGGCATGACAGGAGATTCGCGCGCGGGGCCACTGTAGTCAAGTGCTTTATGCGTTCAAGCGCGCGGCGCCCGTCGCGCCGCAGGCTTCAGCGGACGGTCGCCTTCCCCCGCACTTCAGTCGCCCCGACCCAAGTGACGGAGGGATACTCGCGCTCGATCCACTGGCGCAGCGCGAGCGGCATCGGCCGCTGTGCGGTTTCGCGCCGCGTGAGGACGACGACGCCCACGTTCTTCTCCCGCAGCAGCCGCTCCACGGCGCCTGGCGTCTGCGCCGCCGGATCCGAGAACGCCTCGAACAGCGCGCGCGTCGGATTCCGCATTCCCGTCAGGAAGTAAATCTCGGGCGAATCGTGCCACACGAACAGCCACTCCGAGCTCGCGCGTTGCAGGACGGCAGCGCGAATGGCGGCATAGCGCGCGGAGTCGTCGCGCGGCACGAGGATCCCGCCGCGCGGCCCGCCGAGGGGGACCATCACGTCGCCCGCGCGCGGTGCCTTCGCCGGGAACTCCGAAGATCCGCGCAGCTGGAATGCGATCGCCATCACCACGAGCGCAACGGGAACCTCGCGGGGCATTCGCGGGAGCGCGCTCCAGAGCGCCGCCGCGCCGAGCATCAGCAGCGGCACGAAGTACAGAAAGTACCCGACGAACGACATCGGCACCTGCACCAGGCTGCACACCGCGGCCGCGCTCACGAGAAAGAACACCGCCGACTGCCGTTCGGGCGCTATCGCCTCGCCACGCGGCGGACGCACGAACCACCACACCGCGAGCACCGCAACGCACGGCGTCATCGCACGGAACGCGTACCACGTGGTCAGCACCGTCGCCGACCCGTTGTAGTCCATCGCGATGAACAGCGCGGCCACTGCGCCGAGCGCCCAGCGGTCCGCGGACGCGAGCGGGCGGCGCACGAACGGCGCCGCGGCGAGCAGGACGGCGAACGGCAGCGCCGAGAGGCCCGCGCTTCGGAGCCCGGGCAGCGGGTACGTCACCAGGTCGAATCGCAGCCGAGGGAGCACGAACACCCCGCGCAACAGCGCCGTCACGGACCCGGACGTCACGTACGGTGCGACCCACAGCGCGATCACCGCCGCGGCGCCGGCAACGAATGGCACCCCGAGCGAGGCCAGGGCCCGCAGCCGTGCGGCATCGGTCGATCCATCGCTCTTCCATTCGCGCCATGCGAGCACCGCGACCATCGCAAACGACGGC
>JBIOHR010000309.1:0-2278 GCA_044449085.1 Gemmatimonadales bacterium
GATCGTCGCCGTCTCCGCCTTCAACATGGGCGCCATGGAGAACAAGGGTCTCAACGTCTTCAACGACAAATACGTGCTGGCCTCCCCGTCAACGGCGACCGACGACGATTTCGCCCGCATCGAGGCGATCATCGCCCACGAATACTTTCACAACTGGACCGGCGACCGCATCACCTGCCGCGACTGGTTTCAGCTCTGCCTGAAGGAGGGGCTTACCGTCTTCCGCGACCAGGAGTTTTCCGCCGATCAGCGCTCGCGTGCGGTCGAGCGTATCAGCGACGTACGCTCGTTGCGCGCTCATCAGTTCGTGGAGGATGCCGGTCCGCTGGCGCATCCGGTGCGGCCCGAGCTTTATCCCGAGATCAACAACTTCTACACGACGACGGTATACGACAAGGGCGGCGAGGTCGTGCGCATGATCAAGGCCCTGCTCGGGCCGGATCTGTTCCGCAAGGGCATGGACCTTTATTTCGACCGGCACGACGGCGAGGCCGCGACCGTCGAGCAGTTCGTAAAATGCTTCGCCGACGTCAGCGGCCGCGATTTTTCGCAGTTCATGCGCTGGTACACGCAGGCGGGAACGCCGGAAGTCGTGGCGGCGCCGCACTACGATGCGCGGGCAAAGACCTTCCGGCTCGATGTCACGCAGACGGTCCCGCCGACGCCCGGCCAGCCGACCAAGGAGCCGATGGTGATTCCGCTCACGGTCGGGCTCGTCGGCCGCGACGGTGCCGATCTCGCGCTCGCGCTCGATGGACGCCCGCTCGCCCGCGGCGTCGTGGAGCTGAAGGAAGCGGGCCACAGCTTCGTGTTCACCGGGGTCGCGGAGCGGCCGATCCCATCGCTCAACCGCGGCTTCTCGGCGCCGATCAAGCTCAGGCTCCCCATCGAGCCGGGCGACCTGCGCTTCCTCGCCGCGCACGATCCCGATCCGTTCAACCGCTGGCAGGCGGTGCAGACACTGGCGATGTCGCTCCTGACCGGCCATGTCTCGGCCCTGCGCGGAGGCGCGCCGGCACGCGAGGATGACGGGCTGATGGCGGCGCTGGCCGCGATCCTCGCCGACCAGAGTCTTGAGCCCGCGTTCGTCGCGCTCGCGCTCACACCGCCGAGCGAGGCCGATATCGCCCGCGAGATCGGCAGCGATGTCGATCCCGACGCGGTCTTCGCCGCTCGCAAAGGACTGCGCGCCGCGACCGGCGAACGGCTCGGCGCTGCGCTTGCGGAAACGTATGCGCGCATGATCACGCCCGGCCCCTATAGGCCCGACGCCGCGGGCGCCGGACGGCGCGCGCTGAGGAACGTCTGCCTCGACCTCTTGGCGGCGACGCAGGCCAGCGGTGCGATCGCCCGGGCGCGGGCGCAGTATGACGCGGCCGACAACATGACCGAGCGGATGGCGGCGCTCGAGACATTGTCGCAGCACGATCGGCCGGAGCGCGCACACGCGCTTGACGATTTCTACCGGCGTTACGCCGACGATCCACTGATCATCGACAAATGGCTTTCGCTGCAGGCCGTCATTCCCGAGCCGGCTACCCTCGAGCGCGTGCGAGCGCTGACCTCGCACCCCGCTTTCTCCATGGCCAATCCCAATCGCGTGCGCTCCCTCATCGGCGCGTTCGCGCTGGCGAACCACACCCAGTTCAACCGCAGCGACGGCGCCGGCTACGATTTCGTCGCCGATATCGTGCTCACGCTCGATCCGAAAAACCCGCAGGTGGCGGCGCGCATCGTGGGCGCATTTCGCTCCTGGCGCGCTCTCGAAGAAGGGCGGCGCGCGCGCGCTGAGGCGACGCTGCGGCGTGTCGCGGCAGCGCCGTCGCTCTCGCGCGACGTCGGCGACATCGTCGCCCGCACACTCGCCGCCAACTGAGCGCGCACGCCGATCGTGGCGCGCGCCAGCTTCAGAGCCGGGCGATCTTGGAACATGATCTGGAGTGGACACCGGTTTTCCGACAAGATCATGCTCCACTGGGGAAAACCGGAGCGCTATCGGTTCAACTTGAAACGATTGCGCTCCACGTCGCCCACCCTGCTTGGCAGATTCCGGATCGGTCAATGCTCGCTCGCGCGGCGACCAAATAGCTCGGGATAGCTCCGACAAAAATATTGACTCCCGACTCTCGACAAATCAGCGAGCATCGATTCTTATCAAGGTGATTCGGAAAGTGATGCGGCACATCCTTCCGAGCGCGGGCGGCGGGGACGGTCCGAACGGAGGCAGGCGATGGCGCGCGCCGACGCGGCGAGTGCGTCCCTACGTTCCGATTCCATC
>JBIOHR010000310.1:0-2201 GCA_044449085.1 Gemmatimonadales bacterium
CAGCACGTCGATGCCGAACACGCGCTTGAGCAGCTTCGACCATGTGAGGCGGCGCCCGCGCGCGGCGTCGTCAGGGCCGTCGTCGCGCGCGTCAGGTAGAATGATCGTTGACGCTGTGCGCGGAGTGAGCGGAGCGACAGCGTACTCCAAACTGCTCGTCGGAGGCGAGGCGTCGGCGGCACGCGGTTCCCTCGTTGGCGTGGGGGAGAGCGGCGGCGTTGAAGGAGGCGACGCGTCGGGCTTCGATTGAGGTGGAGGGGTGTCGTGCATGCCTCGGCCGGTGAGCGCGCGGCGGCCCCGCGCGTGGGCGCTGAAGATACCGGCGTAGCGGACCATGTGGAAGCCGGGCGGCGGGACGAGGGCACATAGACGAAGGACGAATTCACGGGGCGTAAAGCGCATGACGCGGCGGCCGTCCGAGAATTGGCGCTTCATCTCGTACTGGATGGTGCCATCAGGCGCCTCGGCGAGGCGGCAGAGCGCGAGCGGAGGGCGCAGGCCATAGCGGCAGAGGCGTTCGAGGGCCCTGCGGTCGTTCGCGTCGGCTGCGGCCCCTGCGTGGAGCGAGAAACCGTCGCGACGGGCGCAACGTGGGGGTAGTGGATCCTCGGTGAATGCGGTGCCGCCAGGCGCGGTCTGGGTCGCGAGGACCATTTGCGGCGGTGGAGTTTCGTCGTCGTCGTCTCCGTCGAAGCGGCCATGGCGCTCGAGGAGCGCGACCACGCGGTTGATGATGCGATCGAGCAGCGACGCGACTTCGTCGTTCGTCGGCGGGTCGAGGGCGAGGAACGGCGGGCGGGCGTCGGGGTCCCAGGGATTGGGGAGGTAGACGCCGTCGGGGATGAGAATGTGGAAGTGCAGGCTCAGCTCGAGCGCGGAGTTGAACCGCTGCACGAAAGTGATGGCGCCGTTCGAGTTGGCACGGGATGGTCGCGCGCCGTGCTTGCGAGCGCGCCGTCGCTGAAAGGCGAAGATCTCTCGCAGCACCTCTCGCAGTGCAGGCGAGGCGAGCTTGGGATCGGAGGCAAGATGCCAGCGCACACGGCGCGGGAATGTCGCGACCCACTGCCGCATCGGAGTCCTCGGCAGCACGCGTTCGACCAGGTGCGCGGCGGTGTCGTGCATGCGGCGGGTGGTGCACGACGGACAGATGCCGCGGCCCTTGCAGGAGAACGCCACCAGATGCTCGAAGCGGCAGCGGCTGCACACGACGCGTGCGAAGCCGTGCGCGAGGATCCCGCAGCGCAAGTACGCCTCCAGCTCGTTCTCGACGTGCTTGGGCAGTCCGCTCGAGTGCGGGTTCGCCGAGCTGAGCGACTCGCGCAGCCCTTCGAGCTCGGCGGCGACGACTCTGTAGAGCAGCGTCTGCTCCGGCTCGTGCCGGCGGTACTCGGCCATCGGGCCGCTCCCGCTCTACACGCGCTGTGCCGGTCCGCACCGAATGGAAGCTCGCCTGGTTGCGAAAGCCCTGGCTGCGCGCCTCGTCCATTACGCGGACGCCGTCCAATAGGCGGATGGATCGGCCACCCGCATGCTCCCAATCCGCGATTGCGCATCGACGATGCACGTGATCGTTGGGAATCAGCGCGCGCTCGGCCAGCCCGCCGAGGTGGCGCGCTCGTGTTCATGCCATCGGCGACGTCGTCGTCGACAAGTACCTCAAACGGCTTGGGTCCGGCGATCACCGCGGCGCCGCGCCTTGACCGCACGCGCTTTCCCGCTATTTTCCCATTCGCGCGGTGCGGGGCTGAGTTGGTCCATGCGGGCGCGGGTTTATGGGCGATCGCGTGCGGACTGAAAATCCGCGTGTCCCTGGTTCGATTCCGGGTCCGAGCACTCCCCTCGAGAACTGCCTTTCGCCGGAGGTGGTCGCCTCGTACCCTCATCGCCCCGAACTGTCATCGCGCCGCTCGACAGTGGGGCCTGCGGGGCATCCATCGACGGCGGCTGGCCGGGGTGGCGAGATGTTGGACAGGTGGGTCGCAGGGGAGCTCCCCGAACCGCTCCTGTTCGCAGTCTCCCAGCTTTCAGAAGTGGAGCAGGGGCAGCACGATGTCTTCGGGGGCTTCGAGCGGCGGCTCGGTCGGGACCTCGTCGGGCGAGCAGCCTTCGGGCACGCCGCTGAGGTCGGGCTCGCCGAGCGGATTGGTCGGGGTGCCGGGCGCTCCGCGCGGCGCGCCGAAGGACGGCTTCCATTCGCC
>JBIOHR010000311.1:0-2181 GCA_044449085.1 Gemmatimonadales bacterium
CATGGAACAGCAGGTGGTCACCGGCATCGCCTTCTCCCGCGACGAGGCGCAGATCTCGATCCGCGAAGTGCAGGACAAACCCGGCGTCGCCGCGGCGATCTTCGGCCCACTGGCCGAGGCCAACATCAACGTCGACATGATCGTACAGAACGTCTCCGCCGACGGGAAAACGACCGACCTCACCTTCACCGTGCCGGCCACCGACTTCC
Organism: Gemmatimonadales bacterium; assembly: GCA_044449085.1. Lineage (GTDB taxonomy): Bacteria > Gemmatimonadota > Gemmatimonadetes > Gemmatimonadales > Gemmatimonadaceae > Fen-1231. The sequence goes on from JBIOHR010000311.1 coordinate 210, forward strand.
AGCGCGCGCTCGAGGTCATCACCAGGGCGAAGCAGGCGATCGGCTACCAGCGCCTCGACAGCGCCACCGACGTCGCCAAGATTTCCGTCATCGGCATCGGCATGCGCAGCCATGCCGGCGTCGCCGCGCAGGCGTTCCGCGCGCTCGGCGAACGCGCGGTCAACATCCGCGCCATCACCACCTCGGAGATCAAGTTCTCGCTCCTGATCGACGCGGCTTTCACCGAGCTCGCTGTCCGCACGTTGCATTCGTTGTACGGCCTCGACAAAGCATCGCCGTAATCGCCGCCGCGATCGCGCTGCAGCGCACAAAAAAGTCTGCCGCCGTCATATCCTTGTCTCTGGCTTGCGGTTTGCATGGCGCATTCGCTATAGGCTTGAGGGTGGTCGCCGCGGGTCCCGGCCCGGGCGAACCTCTTCTTCGATGACGGCCGGCGCGACGCGGGCTCAGCGCCGGTCAAAGCGGTGCCCGAGGGATCTGACGCCATGCGTGGCGCGCTCGGCGGTCCCCGCGTGCTGTTGCGCCGGCTGCGCGAAGTCATGGCGGAGCCGGTCAGCGCGCAGGAGCGCCTTGACAAGATTGTGGTGCTGATCGCCGCGAACATGGTCGCGGAGGTGTGTTCAGTCTATGTGCTGCGCGTCGATTCCACGCTCGAACTCTACGCCACCGAGGGCCTCAATCGCGACGCCGTGCACCACACGGTGATGCGCGCCGACGAGGGCCTGGTCGGCCTGGTGTCAAGCCAGGCGAGCGCCGTCAACCTGTCGAACGCGCAGGCCCATCCGGCCTTCTCGTACCGGCCGGAGACCGGCGAAGAGATCTACCATTCCTTCCTCGGCGTGCCGGTTCTGCGCGCCGGCAACACGCTCGGCGTGCTGGTGGTGCAGAACCGCGCCCGGCGCACCTACTCCGAGGAAGAAGTCGAGGCGCTGCAGACGACGGCGATGGTGCTCGCGGAGATGATCGCCTCCGGCGAGCTTTCCGCGCTGGCGCCTCCGGGCGCCGAGCCGGCCGCGCGGCGATCGCTGCACGTCAAGGGCACCGCACTTTCCGACGGCATCGCGCTCGGCCACGTCGTGCTGCACGAGCCGCGTGTCGTCGTCACCAATTTCATCGCCGACGACATCCCGAAGGAACTCAAGCACCTCGAATCCGCCGTCGAGAGCCTGCGCACCCATCTCGACGAGCTCCTCGAGCACGGCGACGTGGTCGAGGGCGGCGAGCACCGCGATGTGCTCGAAGCCTATCGCATGTTCGCCTACGACCGTGGCTGGGTGCACAAGCTCGAGGAAGCGGTGATGACCGGCCTCACCGCTGAGGCGGCGGTCGAACGCGTCCAGTCCGACACGCGCGCGCGCATGCTGCGGCAGACCGATCCATTCCTGCGCGAACGCCTGCACGATCTCGACGACCTCGCCAACCGTTTGATGCGCCAATTGACCGGCCGCGATCACGCGCCCTCGCGCGAGAGCCTGCCGGAGAACGCCATTCTCGTCGCGCGCTCGATGGGACCCGCTGCGCTGCTTGATTACGACCGCAAACGACTGCGCGGGCTCGTGCTCGAGGAGGGCGGGCCGCATTCCCACGTCGCCATCGTGGCGCGGGCGCTCGGCGTGCCGGCGGTCGGCGAGATCGACAACGCTACCGGTATCGCCGATCCGGGCGACGCCATCATCGTCGACGGCTCGGTCGGGGATCTGCACCTGCGGCCGCTGCCTGACATGGAGGCCGCCTACGTCGAGCGCGTGCGGCTAGGGGCACGGCGCCAGCAGCAATACCAGGCGCTGCGCGATCTTCCCTGCGTGACCAGGGACGGTGAAGAGGTCAATCTGCTGATCAACGCCGGGCTGAGCGTCGACCTGCCGCATATCGCCGATACCGGGGCCGCGGGCATCGGCCTGTTCCGCACCGAGCTGCAATTCATGGTAGCGCCGAATTTTCCGCGCGCCAGCGAGCAGTACGCGCTCTATCG
>JBIOHR010000312.1:0-2148 GCA_044449085.1 Gemmatimonadales bacterium
GAACGACGCGGGGGCGAGCACGGTCGCGCCGCGCGGGTCGGATGTGATTCTCGTCGATCTCGCGAGCGGGCACACGGAGACGCTGGGGAGCGTGGGCGACATCGCGTTCAATCGGGCAGGTGATCTCTTGGCCTGGACCGTTGATGGATCTGTTGACGATGCGAACGGGCTCTTCGTGATGGATACCAGGACGGCGCGCACGTACACGCTCGACAACGATGCGAGGCGCTATTCGCGCATCGCGTGGACGAACGATGGTACGGGGATCGCGGTGCTCAAGGGCAAGGCGGTGGAAAAAATGCGCGAGCGAGCGAACGTGCTGCTCGCGTGGACCGATGTGCGAAAGGCGTTCGACAACGCCGAAATCGCTCCTGCGGTGCTCGACCCCTCCAAGACGGCAGGCTGGGAGAAGGAGTGGGTGCTGAGCGAGCGCGCACCGCTCTCGTGGAGCTACGACAAGGCCCGTGTCTTCTTCGGCGCCAAGGCGCAGGTCGTGCCGTCGGATACCGGCCGCAAGCCGGGAATCGACTCGGTGGCCGACGTGGACGTGTGGCGCACGAGCGATACGCGCATCCAGTCGGCGCAGATGATCCGCGCGGCGCAGGAGCAGAACTTCACGTACCGCCAGGCGTTCGATGTCAAGGCGGAGAAGTACGTCCACCTCGCCGACACGACGATGCGCGAGCTGGACGTTTCGCTCGATGGCCGCTGGGCGATCGGCCGCGATGTACGATCGTACGTCTCCGACTGGAAGCCGGCGCAGGCGGACATCTATCGCGTGAACACGGCGACCGGTGAGCGCACGCTCGCGCTCAAGGGATTGGTGACGAGCGCGGGCGGCGTCGTCGGGATCTCACCCGACGGCAACAACTGGCTCTACTGGAAGGACAACAAGTACCAGGCGTACGATTTCGCCACCGGCATTTCGCACACGCTCGGCGGAGCCGGCGCACCGAGCTTCATCGACACGGACGACGACCACACCGGCCCGCGGCCGCACTTCCAGGTCGCCGGTTTCACGCCGGACGGCAAGGACGTGCTCGTCTCGAACAAGTACGATCTCTGGGCCGTTCCCGTGGATGGCAGCGGCGCGGCCACGAGCGTCACGCTCGGCGCGGGGGCGAAGTCGGAGACGAGGTACCAGTATGTGCGCGCACAGCCCCTGGACGATCGCGATCCGATGTTCGCGCGGCGTCAGCGCGAGATCGACATCACCAAGCCGATGCTCTTCGAGACCTTCGGCGAGTACACCAAGGATGCGGGCTTTGCGCGGCTCGAGAACGGCAAGCTGGCGGATATCGTGCACGACGCCGCTGCATATGGAACGCCGGCGAAGGCGATGAATGCCGACACGTACCTGTTCACGCGGCAGACGTTTGCGGAATCTCCCGACTTGAGAGTGTCGGGTCCGAACCTCGCGGACGCCAAGAAGATCACGGACGCGAACCCGCAGCAGGCGGAGTTCAAGTGGGTCGCCAAGCGCGTGCTGTTCGACTACAAGGACAAGGATGGACACAAGCTTCAGGGCTTCATGTCGCTGCCGGAGGACTGGTCACCGGGAAAGAAGCTGCCGATGCTGGTGAGCTTCTACGAAAAGAACTCCCAGAACCTGAACCGGTACACGCCGCCGTCGTACATCACGGGAATGGGCGCGCTGCCGGTGGAGGCGGTGAGCCGTGGGTACATCACGATGTTCGCCGACGTGTACTACCACACGGGGACGTCGCACAGCGATCAGTTGAATGCGGTGGAAGCGGCGACGAAGAAAGTGATCGAGCTTGGCTATGCGGATCCCAAGCACATCGGAGTGAACGGCCACAGTTATGGTGGCGAGGGCGCGGCGTTCATTGCAACGCGGTCGCGGATGTTCGCGGCGGTGGGAGTGGGCGCCGGCGTGACGGACCTGTTCACCGACTTCAGCCAGGAATGGGGGTGGAGCTATTCGGTGAACGGCGGGAGCGGCGAAAACGGGAACCAGTACTATATGGAAGGGCAGGGACGCTGGGGGTTCTCGCCGTGGGAGAAACCCGAGGTGTACCACTATGAGTCGGCGCTGACGCATGTGCCGGAGGTGACGCAGCCGATCCTGATCATGCATGGGACGGCGGATCCGACGGTGTCGTTCATTGAAGGTGAGAACTTTTACAA
>JBIOHR010000313.1:0-2133 GCA_044449085.1 Gemmatimonadales bacterium
CGCGACGCCGTACTCGCCGTGCTCGTCGGTGATCCGCCGGCCGAGCACCACGCCGGACGAGTCTAGCAGCATGAACACCGCGCCGGCGATCGGCTGATGGTTGGTGCTGTCGCGGACGGTGCCGTGAAAGGCCTGTGCGAAGGCCGGTCGCGCCGCGAGCGCCACCGCAACGAGCGCGACCAGCGCTGCGGTCCTGCAGAAGCGAGTCGCCGAACCAACACCACGCTCGTGCGGCATGGCGCGAACATAACCGCAATCGGATGTCCCGCGCGAGACGCCCGGAACGCGTACGTTTCCCCGAGGGTATGCTGGCCAGCCACCGCTCGATTTTCTTGAGGAGCGCCATGCCACAGCACCGTGTGTTCGGGCGTTTTTGCGCCACCGCGTTCGCGGCGAGCGCAATGATTTCGCTCGCGCTCGCCGGGCCGCTCCGCGCGCAGTCGTTCCGCGGCACGCTGGAAACCACGGCGCATGGACAGCCGGTCGCCGGCGCGATCGTCCTGCTCGAAGACACACTGCACGCCATCCAGGCGAGAAGCCGGTCCGACGATCGCGGCCGGTTCGTCCTGCGGCCTGCCGCTGCCGGCAGGTTCTCGCTGCGCGTGCAGCGCATTGGCGTGCGCCCGTACGAGAGCGCGCCGTTCGAACTGAAGGCCGATACCACGGCCGTGATCGCGCTGAACGAACTCCCCTTTTCGCTACCTCAGGTGACGTCGAGTGCGGCGTCGGTGTGCAGGGCGCGAAGCCTTGCCTCCGCCGCCACGCGCCAGCTCTGGGAGGACGTTCGAACCGTTTTGATCGCGACGTCGCTCACATACGCCGAGCAGCGGAACCGGTTCAGCGTTGCCGAAGTGCGGCGCGTGTACGGCACGCATCCGGCGGCATTGCGCAGCGTGTCGTTGCTGGAGCAGGCGGTGACGGGGGTCCAGCCATGGACGAGCTTCGCCCCCGATATCCTCGCGGAGCATGGGTACGTGGCGTTCGCCCGCGACCGGCTGACTTTTGTCTCGCCCGATCTCGACGTGCTGCTCTCGCGGTCGTTCGAGAACACGCACTGCTTCGAGCCGACGCTCGCGCACGAGGGCGGACTGGTGGGGCTGTCGTTCGACCCGGGCAAGTCACTCAAGAACAATACGGACATCGCGGGCACCTTCTGGCTCGACTCGGCCTCGCACGAACTGCGCCGCCTCACGTTCCATCACACCGGACTGCCGACGATCATCGGCGACTCCACTGGTGAATCGACGGTCCGCTTCGCGATGTTCGCGAGTGACGAGTGGTTCATCCCCGAATGGACGATTCGCGCGCCGATTCCCGAGCTCCCGCGCGGGCCGCGCATGCCGGTGATCGAACAGCTGCGCCTCTTTGGCGACGTTGTCACGGGACGCGACTCACGGCAGTTTCTCTGGGGGCTGGCCGCCGTGAAGGAGCAGCGCGGGAATGTCCTCGCGGTGCATCGCGCGGGACCCGCATCCGACACGCGTGCGGTCTGGACCGGAGCGACCGGGGCCGTTCGCGTGGCGGTCACCAACGAGCCGTGGCGCGGCGATGCGAGCACGCCGTTGGCAGGGGCCGAAATCGAGCTTGTTGGATCCACCCACCAGCAGGCGACCGACAGCGCCGGCGTGGTGACGTTCGACGGGCTGACGACGGGCGACTACAGGCTCTCGGTGAGCACGCTCGCATACACCCTGTTCGCGGAGCAGCCCGTGGTGCTCGATGTGCACGTCGACGCCGGTGCCGTGACGCAAGCCGCGGCCGACCTCAAGCCGCTCAAGGAGCTCCGCTTTGAGCGCTGCCGCGACACGCTGGAGTATGTCATCGCCGGGACGGTCGTGCGCGACGGCATGCCGGTTCCGAGCGCGCATCTCGCGGTGTACGAGCCGTCGTTCGTCGACGGCGTGCGAATCGGGACGCTCAACGCATCGAAGGTCGATGGGCGATTCGTGATATGCACCAGGCGCGCCGGTACGGCGAACTCGTTCGAGGTGCGAGCGAACGACGTGAAGGGGCTCGAAGGCACGGGCATCGTGCGATTCGCGAAGGGCGAGCATCTTCGGGCGATCGACTTGCTGCTCGGGCCGCTGAAGGAGGCGAAGGCGCCCTAGCGCGCGGGGCCCCCGCTCCTTCGTC
>JBIOHR010000314.1:0-2111 GCA_044449085.1 Gemmatimonadales bacterium
GAGGTCGACGCCGAGCTGCTCGGCCATTTCCTTTTCGGACGGGCGCTGGCCGTTCTTGCGCCCGAGTGCCTCGGCCGCGGCGTTGAGCTCGCGCGTCTTGCGGCGGATCGAGCGCGGCACGCTGTCCTGGCGGCGCAGTTCGTCGAGCACCGCTCCGCGGATTCGCGGCGCAGCGAACGTGCTGAACGCCAGCCCGCGCGCGGGGTCGAAGCTGTGCAGCGCGCTGATGAGGCCGAGCGAACCGGCGCTCACGAGCTCGTCGAACTCGACGTACTTCGCGACGCCCGTGCTGATCTGCCGCGCCACGAAGTACACGAGGCCGAGGTGTTCGTTGAGCAGCTGCTGCCGCGCGACTTCGTCGCCTGCGGCCAGCCGTGTCCAGAGTGTGTGCATGGTGTTGTCGTCCATGGTTGCTGTTGTTTTCTCCATTAGTTCATCGAGTGCGCGGCGTCGTGCCACGCGTCTTCGCTGCATTCCGCGAGCAGTCGGGCCGCCCACATGCGCGCAGTCCTGTCGGCGCGCGTGGCCCGGCGAGTGGACGAATCGCTGAGCGATTCGTCCTCCGGGGCTGCATCCAGATCCGTAAACGCTCCTGCAAAACCCACATCGCGCCTGAGAAACCGCTCGGCTGCCGCGCGAACGCGGAGGTACGCCGCGTGGGCGCGCGATTCGTCCTGCCCGGTGACGAGTACTTCGATCCGCGCACCGGGATGGCGCGTTTCGATCGCCTTGACCATCGCGAATGCGGCCGCGAGCGCCGCGTTGTTCGGCGCCGCGACGACCACGTACCGGGCCGCTCCGGCGGTCGACGCCGTCCGCATGCCGTCGAGCGTGGCGCCCGCGTCGACGACTTCGACACGGTCGATGCCGAGGCCGGCCTCGCGAACGGCCCGCGCGAACACCGCCGCGACCGTTCCGTTCCCGCTGGAACTCGTCGCGCCGCTGACGACGACGCGCACTGCGGCGCCCTCACGCGGCTGCAAGTTTCATCTCCTTCATTTCCCACAGTGCGACCGTCGTGAGGTTCACGAACGGTGGGAGTTCCGCGAGCGAAACCACCGGCAGCGACGGCATCACCGGCTCGAGCAGCCGGCGAATGCCGACGCGGAGGCCGGGCGGAACGACAAGCGGCACGGGGCCGGCCTCGCCGGTCGTCGTCGCGAGCTTCTGCAGTTCGCGCAGGAGTGCCGCAAGCGTATCTGATGTGAGCGTGTTCGCGACCGGCTGAGAGCTGCGCGGGCCGAACACGCCCATGAGCGAGGACTCGAGGCGGGGTCCGAGCGCGATCGCGCGCATTCCGCCGCTGTCGTCGAGGAACAGGCGTGCGATGACGTTCCCGAGTGCCCGCCGCACATGCTCCGTAAGCTGTTCCGGATCCTTCGCCATCTCGGCCGAGTCGCCCACGGCCTCGAGAATCGTGACGAGGTCGCGAATCGGGACGCGCTCGCGCAGGAGCCGTTGCAGCACGCGGTGGAGCGTGCCGAGCGAGACCTTTGCCGGAACGACGTCGTCGACGAGCACCGGGTGCGTCTTCTTGAGCGTCTCGAGCATTTCCTGCACGTCCTGGCGGCCGAGCAAGTCGGCGGCGTTGGACTTGACGGTCTCCATGAGGTGCGTGGCGATCATCGTCGTCGCCTCGACCACCACGTAGCCGGCGGCCTCCGCCTCCGTGCGACGGCCCGGCGAGATCCACCGCGCGGGCATTCCGAAACTCGGGTCGACGGTCTCGATGCCGTCGATCGCCTGCAGCACGCCGCCGGTATCGAGGGCGAGCACAAAGCGCGGCATCACCTCGGCGCGCGCGATCTGGGAGCCGCGGAGCTTGATCACGTATTCGTTGGCGGGCAGGCGCACGTCGTCGCGAATGCGAACCGCGGGGACGAGCACGCCGAGCTCGAGCGCCGCCTGCTTGCGCAGGAGGCCGATGCGCTCGAGCAGGTCGCCGCCCTGCGCTTCGTCCACGAGCGGGATCAGCGCGTAGCCGACTTCGAGCTCGATCGGATCGATCTGGAGCAGATCTTTCATCGGGCTTGCGACCGTTGGTACGGCCTCGGGCGTTTTCACTGCTGCGGCCGCCCTGGCATCGCGTTCCGCGTGTGCCTTGGTCGCGA
>JBIOHR010000315.1:0-2077 GCA_044449085.1 Gemmatimonadales bacterium
CCGACTGCTAGGGCAGGTAACCCGCCACTTGCAGTAGTGCTGCACCAACCCGGGCGCCGAGGCCGGCGAGGAGGAACGCAGAGCCGGACGAGACGACTGCGAGCACGACTGCGTACTCGGGCAACGTCTGGCCCTGGTTGCGGCGAAAAAAGTCTTTCGCGCGGCTTGTGATGCGGCTCATTGCGAATCCCCTATCCGGTTGCGGCTTCCGGGTCTTGCCATCCGACTCTGCTACGGGAGCAGCGACGTCACGTTGTTGATCGCCTTCGTGATGCCACCCGAAAGCAGGCTGAGAGCGGCGACTGCGGCGATGGTGATCACGGCGAGAACGACGCCGTACTCAGCCATCGTCTGGCCGTCTTCCTTGCGCCAGTTCAGGCGCGCATAGTCGAGCCACCAGGAAATGAACATGTGCATATTCACCTCCTCTCGCGTGTCCGGCCCGCCCGACATCCGGGCGTGCGGCTACCGAGTGAACTGTGCGAAACATCCCACCGAATGCGTCAATCTGCGCCACGCGTGCAATCCCCCGTTACTTCTTTGGCGTGGCCGAGACGCCAAGTTGGTTGCTGTGCGCTGATGATCGAACGGTTACGCGTCGAGGCGAATCCCCCGCGTAGGTGATTCGAGCTTCAGTTCATCCGTTCGAGTGACAGCGACACACGCGATCCGCCGATATGCGTGTTCACAAGAGTTCACGCGGGCGTGCGGCCACCGCTATGACGAGGAGCGCAACGTGGCTACACGCAGTTCGCGAGAACGAACACTGATCAACGCGCAAGGCGCTGTCTTATGCACTCGCTGTCGCGTTGCGAAGGATCCTTGGACGCGGATGCGCGGTCTCCTCGGACGACGGCAGCTCGACGACGGCGAAGGCATCCTGCTCCGCCCGGCATCGTCCATCCACACCTGGTTCATGCTCTTCCCGATCGACGTCGTCTTCCTCGATCGAGAGCTCACGGTTCTTCGTGTGGTGTCGCGACTCCGTCCGTGGCGCGCAGTGTGGCGGCGTGGGGCGGCGTCCGTTCTCGAGCTTGCGGCCGGCGAGTGCGCCGCGCAAGGCGTCGTAGTCGGTGACCGTCTCGATTGGGCCATCGGGTGAGCGCTGTTGCCTTCGGGGCGCGGCGCCCGGTGGTTATGCGCGTCGCGACGTCCGCGCCCGTGGCCGTGCTCTGGGCTCTCTTCGCCGCTGCGAATTTCGAAACCTGGCGTTCGACACACCGACCGACTGGACTCGGAGCGACGGCGCTCGAGCTCGTGGTTGCCACCCTGTTCGTCATCCGGCGCTCGCCGTGGGTCGTCAGCCGATCGCGGCTCGCGTGGGGGGCGGCGGCGATCGGGACGTTTGGCATGCTCGCCGCGCGGCCTGCCTATCACCCCGTAGGCGGCGTTGTCGGCGTCTACGGTGGAATGCAAATCGCCGGTGCCGTCTTCGCCACGTGCGCGCTGCTCTCGCTCGGCCGATCGTTCGGGCTCGTAGCTGCAAATCGCGGCATTCGGACCGGCGGCCCGTACCGGTTCGTTCGGCACCCGGTCTACAGCGGCTACATCCTCACGGGTTTGGGGTACGTCCTCGAGAACCCCTCTCTTCGGAACGCATGTGTCTTTGGCGTCGCCACCGCGTTCCAGTGTGTGCGGATCGTCGAGGAGGAGCGAACACTTGCGCTCGATCCCGCGTACCAGGAGTACAGCCGACGCGTCCGCAGCCGCGTCGTGCCGCATCTCCTTTGACGCTGCGCTCCCGGCTACTTCGCTACGGGATGACCGCCGTCACGTTGTTGATCAAATTCGTGATCCCGCCTGAGAGGGATGCGAGGACGACTACGACCGCGACTGTAATGACGGACAGCACGACGCCGTACTCGGCCATCGTCTGGCCGTCCTCGATCAGGAAGCGCGCGCCGAACATGGCGCGCAAGTCGGTGAACTTCATGAGGTCTCACCTCCTCTCGGCACGCTTGAAACTCCTTTGGTCCGGCGTGCCGCGCGCCAGAAGTCGTTTCGCCCATCATCGTCGCGCCGGCGCGCGCTGTCGCCCCTCGGCCGAGGGAATGTCGTTCCGTCCGAAGGACATAAG
>JBIOHR010000316.1:0-2043 GCA_044449085.1 Gemmatimonadales bacterium
CAATGCGCGGTGCGGAAATGGAGTCCGAACTCCGGATTCCTTCTCCGCACTGCGCAACGGGTCGAGCTCTTGATTCCTCGCGAGCGGTTTTGAATCGGCACTAACCCCGAAGCCACCGCGCCGCTAATTTGACGGCATGTCGCTTGCACTGGCCCGAAAGTACCGCCCCAAGCGTTTCGCGGACGTCGCGGTCCAGTCCCACGTAGCGACCACCCTGAAGAACGCGATCGCCAACGATCGCATCGCGCACGCCTATCTCTTCTGCGGCCCGCGCGGAACGGGGAAAACCACGCTCGCACGCGTGCTCGCGATGGCGCTGAACTGCGAGAACAAGCAACCCGCCCACGAGCCCAGCGGCACCTGCGCCAGCTGCACGCGCATCTGGGCCGGGTCCGCCTCGCTGGACGTCGTCGAAATCGACGCCGCGTCCAATCGCGGCGTGGACGATGCGCGTGAACTTCGCGAGCGCGCGATGTACGCGCCCTCGGGTGAGGACCGCTACAAGGTCTATATCATCGACGAGGCGCACATGCTCACGCGCGAGGCGTGGAACGCGCTCCTCAAGATCCTCGAGGAACCGCCGCCGCGCGTGGTGTTCGTATTTGCCACCACCGAGCCGCAGAAAATTGCGCAGGCCGCGGCGCCGGTTCTGTCGCGCGTGCAGCGCTTCGACCTCAAGCGAATCGGGCCGGCCGACGTGCGCGAGCGCCTCAGCGCCGTCCTGAAAGCTGAGAAAGTCCGTGCCGAACCGGACGCGCTCGGCATGCTCGCGCGCGCGGCTGACGGCTCCATGCGCGACGCGCTTTCGCTCGCCGACCAGGTCCTCTCGCTCGGCAGTGGCGACATCACCGCGCAGCGCGTGCGCGATGCGCTCGGGCTGGTGCACGAGGACGAATACATCGCGCTGCTCGACGTGATCGGCGAACACCGGGCCGGTGACATTTTTGCCGCGGTCGGGCGGCTCGCCGATTTCGGGATCGACTTCGGGCTCCTCATGAGCGGGCTCGCGGACACCCTCCGCGCACAGCTCGCCATGGTGCTCGGCGGCGCGGTGCCCGATCTCTCCGATCACCTCAGGGAGGCGCTCGAAGCGCGCAAGGCGCTCTTCTCGTCGGGCGACCTGCTGCGCATGCTCACGATGCTCGTCGAGATCGAGCCGCACTTTCGGCGGAGCGGGCAGCAACAGCTGCTGTTCGAGACGCTGCTGGTGCGGTTCGCGCTGCTCGACCGGACGATCGCGCTCGAGGATGTCCTGCGCGGGCTCGACGCGCCGGGTGCGACAGGTCCCAGCGGCGGAGGCGGTGGCGCCACGCGCCGGGAGGCGCCCCACGTCGGCGCGCCGCGGCTGGCTTCGCCTCCGATCATGAGTGATTCCCGCCGGGTGTCGGAGCCTCAGGTCGCGAAGCCCGCGATCGCCGACCGGGCGCCCGCCGCGCGCAAGCGCCAGCCGCTCGACCTCAACCGGCTCGCCGAGCACTGGGACGACGTCGTGGAGCAGGTGCGCGCGAGCGGGAGGGGCATCGTCGCTTCTGCGCTCAACGAAGCCACGCCGAGCGCCGTCACGGCCGGCGGCGTCGTGACTATCGGAGTGGGGAGCGACGCGCTCGCGGAGGCCCTCCAGAGTGGCAGCGAGAGCATCCTGGCCGCGCTGCGCGCCGTGTTCGATGGGGTGGAGAAGGTTGCAGTCAAGGCCGTTTCGGACGGAACTGCCGCCGCGCGCCCGAGGCTCACGGCGGAAAACGTGATCGCCGACCGCGTGGCGACTCTCCGGAAGCGTGACCCGATGCTCAACGCGGCGATCGACGCGCTCGACCTGCGCCTGATCGAGTAGGGCGGGCAAGGCGCCTTGCGGCGTCCAGTGTTCAGGGCGCCTTGCGGTGCCCCTCAACAACGGCCTAACTTATTCCACCCGATATACTTGGCTCGGCAGGGCAGGAGAACGCGTGTCGGCAATTGAAGATCTCGTAACCGAACTTTCGCGGCTCCCGACCATCGGCAAGAAGTCGGCGCTGCGGCTGACGTATCATCTGCTGAAACAGCCGC
>JBIOHR010000317.1:0-2008 GCA_044449085.1 Gemmatimonadales bacterium
GGGTGATCCCGGCGAAGCAGAAACCCGGTCCGGCAAAAAGCTCCGCGCCGCTCCGCTCCGTTTCACCGACGCGTTGCGCCTTCGACGATCTTCCAACGTTCGTCGGCGGCGATGATCAGCACCTGCTCCCGATCCTGAGCGATGCGATCGCGCGCGCCGAGCAGATCGACATCGTCAGCGCGTTCGTGCAGCCGAGTGGGTTGCTGCTCATTCGCGAGCGGTTGAGCGCCGCGCTTGCCCGTGGCGCACGCGTGCGCCTGCTGACCGGCGACTACCTCAATGTGACGAGCCCGGATGCGCTCCGCGAGATGCTCGCGCTCATGTCGGAGCAGCCCGCCTTCAGCGCCTGGGTCTATTCCTGCGCGGGCGACGAGAGTTTTCATCCGAAGTCGTACATCTTTTCGCGCGGCGAAGAGGGTGTCGCCTTCGTGGGCAGCAGCAACATCTCGGCGCGTGCGCTGCAAAGCGGCGTCGAGTGGAACCTGCGCACGGTGGTCAATGCGCCGCTGTTCCGCACGGTGCGCGATCGCTTCGAGCATCTCCTGCGCGCGCCGAATGTCTGCGCGCTCACCAGGGAGTGGATCGACAGCTACGCCGAACGGGCTCGCGTCCCGCCTGCTCCCGAGGCGCGCCTGCGCGCTCCCGACCCGAACCCAATTCAAAAGGAGGCGCTCGCCGCGCTGATTCAGACCCGGGCGCACGGGGCCCGACGCGGCCTGGTGGTGATGGCCACCGGTCTCGGCAAAACGTACCTCGCGGCGTTCGATGCCAGGGCCATGCGAGCGAAGCGCGCGCTCTTTGTTGCGCATCGCGATGAAATTCTCACCCAGGCGCGCGACGCGTGGGCGGCGGTCTTTCCCGACAAGGTGGTGGGAATTCTCGGCGGCGGAAGGCGCGAGCGCGACGCCGACGTGCTGTTCGCCTCGATTCAGACGCTGGCGCGCGCGGAGCACCTTCGCGGCTTCGCGCCCGATCACTTCGACTACGTCGTCACTGACGAATTCCATCACGCCGCGGCCTCGAGCTACCGCAAGGTGCTCGCGCACTTTCAGCCGAAGTTTCTGCTCGGCCTGACCGCCACCCCGGATCGAATGGACGGAGCTTCGCTCCTCGCGCTCTGCGATGACAACCTCGTCTATCGAAAAGATCTCGTCGGCGGCATCGCGGCCAAGCTGCTGGTGCCGTTTCACTACTTCGGCGTCAAGGACGGCCTCGACTTCGCGCCCATCCCGTGGCGGTCGGGAAAGTTCGACGTCGACGAGCTCACCAAGGCGGTCGCGACCGAAGAGCGGGCAGCGCAGGCACTCGCCGCGTATCGCCAGCGCGCCGAGACCACGCCGAGGCGCACCTTGTGCTTCTGCGTGTCGGTCGTGCACGCGGATTTCATGGCCGACTTTCTTCGGCGCCACGGAATTCAAGCGGTGGCGGTGCATAGCGGACCGACTTCCGCGCCGCGCGCGGACAGCCTCGCCAAGCTCGCGGCCGGCGACCTCGAGGTCCTCTGCGCCGTCGACATCTTCAACGAGGGCCTCGACGTCCCCGAGATCAACGCCGTGCTCATGCTCCGCCCGACCGAATCGCCGATCGTCTTTCTCCAACAGATCGGGCGCGGGCTACGCAAAGCCGACCAAAAGCGCCATCTCACCATCGTCGACTTCATCGGAAACCATCGCAGCTTTCTCCAGAAGCCCCAAGCGCTCCTCTCGCTGCTTGGCCATTCCCTTGCGCCGTACGCGGCCCTCAAGCGGATCCGCGAGCACTCGCTGGAGCTGCCCGAAGGCTGCTCCGTCGACGTCGAGCTGGACGCGCTCGACATGCTCGAGCGGCTCTGTCGGGTAGGCAGTGAGGACCTCGTCGTCTTCAAGTACGTCGAGTTTCGCGACGCCCACGGGCGCCGCCCGACCGCGTCCGAGCTGCACGCGGCGCAGATCAATCTTTCGCCAATCCGCGATCGAGATGGGACCTGGTTCGACTTCGTGGCTCGGCAGGGTGACCTCGCCACCGACGA
>JBIOHR010000318.1:0-1999 GCA_044449085.1 Gemmatimonadales bacterium
GCGAATACGATCGCCTCCGACAGCGGGTAGTCGTCGCTCGTCACGAAGAGGTCGGCCACCCAGTACAGCGAGTCGTCGCGCACGATTGACAGGATCGTCGGTCCGATGGTGAAGAACGGCGCGAGCGCGCCGATGCGCTCGCGGATATCCCGGTGGAAGACGATGCGCGGCCGCGGTGTGGGGACGGTCATCGCGAGCATTCGCGGGCTTTGCTCGTGCCACGCGTGCGCAAGGCGCTCCTGCCACGTGACCAACGCCGGCGCCGCGAGGCGGCCGCTGGTGTCCGCTGTCACGGTCCATCCCGTCGCGCCGTCGTCTATCATCACCGCAGGTATCGCGGCCGCCGTGGCCGGCGGGAACTCGGCCACGCGCGGCAGCGCACGCCCGCGCTCGTCGGCGCTCGTGGCCTCGGAGGTCGTCACCACCCACGGCGCGTCACCCGCCGTGCCGTCGGCCGGCCGCTGCGCGATGGCGACCGTCAGGCCGGCCGCGGACGGGATCCATGCGGTCGCCGTGACGGGCAGCCCGTGCCGGTCGAGCGCCGCCGTGCGCATCAGCGCCCGCGGATCCCATGACGAGACGCCGCGCGCCATCGCGTCCCGTGACATCGGCGGGAGCCCGGCGGAGTCCGCGTCGACGATCGTCTCGATGCCGAACGCGCGGCGGGTGAACAGCGTGCGCGTACGCGCATACGGTTGCTCCCGTGCGCGTGCCTCGGACTCCGGCGTCGACCATCGAATGATGGCCGGGAGCACGCTTCTCGCGCCCGGGCCGGCAGCCAGGAGGAGCGCGAGGATGGCGACCATGACGCGTCGATGCCCGTGCCAGCCGGACCAGAACACGAGTGGCGCGGCGACGAGCGAGCCAAACGACAGTCCCGTCAGGAGCGGGAGCGCGACGCGGCCGTCGAACCAGGTGAACGTGCCGAGCGGCCCGGAGCCGTTGGCGAGAATCGACAGGCTCTCCAGGCGGTAGTTCCACGCGACGAGCACGAGGCCGAGCGCGCCGAGCGCCGCGAAGTGCCGGCGCACGTACGCCGAGACATAGAGGCGCCCCTGCTGCCAGCGGAGGCTCGGCGTGATGGCGTAGAGGAAGATCACGACGATCCCCACCGTCGCGAACGCGCCGACCGCCCACGAGAACAGCGAACGCTCAAACGGGAGCCGGTACATGTAGAAGCCGAAGTCGCGGTCGCTGAACGGATCGGTCTCGCGAAACGGGAGGCCGATGCGCGCGAGCGCGAGGATCGTCCAGTCGTCCTGCTGGAGCGAGAGCAGTACCGCGAGCACCGCGGCGATCGCGAACACGAGCCCCGTCAGTCTGCGCCCCGGCACCGCCTCGGCGAATTCGATGTTCGCCACTTTCCGGGGGAGCACGAGCGACACGATCGAACTGCGAACGGCGTAGAGGTTCCCAAACGCGAGCACGAAGCCGGCGAGCGTCGTGCCGCCGAGCAGCACCGTCTCGTGGGCGAGCTTGCTGCGGTAGAGCGGAAGCGCGCCCATCGCCGCGTACCATGCCCACTCTGCGTAGATCCCCGCCACGAGGCGGCCTGCGAGCATCAGGAGCGCGAACGCGGCGAGCGAGACGAACACCCACCTTCGCCGCGTCACGTTAGCCCTCTGGGAACGCGACGCCCTGTGTGGCGAGCCAGCCCGCGATGTCGGCGCGGATCGCGTCGAGGCGCTCCTGCGTCAGCGCTTCGAAGCGCGCGACGATGATCGGCTGCGTGTTGGACGCGCGGATCAGTCCCCATCCGTCGCCGAAGAGCACGCGCGCACCGTCGACTTCGATCACGTCGTGCGACTTCTTGAAATGCGAGACCGCGGCGGCGACGACGGCGAACTTGCGGTCGTCTGGGCAGTCGACGCGGATCTCGGGAGTCGAGACGTAGCGGGGGATGTCGGCGAGCAGTTCGTCCACGCCCTTCCCCGCGTCCGCGACGATGCGAAGCAGCCGCGCGGCGCCGTAGAGCGCGTCGTCGTGCCCGTAGAATCCC
>JBIOHR010000319.1:0-1949 GCA_044449085.1 Gemmatimonadales bacterium
ATCATCGGCTTGCTCAAGGTCGCGCCGCTCGGACTGCGCATGGCCTCGAAGGGCAAACTCCCGCCGATCTTCATGAAACCCATCCCCAAGGTCGATGAAGTCCGCACCATCATCGACTCCCTCGAGGTACCGGTAGCGTAATGTCGTCAACTCTGCTTCCCGAAGAACAGCCGCTCTCGGCTCACGTCCGCACGCGTTCGTCCCAGACCAAGCGCTACGGCTTCTTTCCCGGCTGCGTCGCCAAAGAGTCGTGCAAGGAGCTGTTCAACTCGACCATGCTCTTGGCCGACAAGCTCGGCATCGAACTGATCGAACTCACCGCGGCGTCATGCTGCGGCGCTTCGGTCGTGAACGACGTCAACCGCGACGTCGCCCGGGTGCTCAACGCCCGCACGTACGCGCAGGCCGAAGCCCTCGGTCTCGACGACGTGATCACGATCTGCTCGACCTGCACCGGCCACATGCGCGCCGCCAACAAAGAACTGCTCGAGAGCGAAGACCACATGGCGCAGGCCAACGCGATCCTGGGCAAGTTCGGCGCCAAGTACGAGGGCCACATCGTGGTCCGTCACTTGCTCTGGCTGCTGATCGACGACATCGGGCTCGACAAGCTCAAGTCGATGGTCGTGCGTCCCCTCAACGGGCTCAAGGTCGCGCCGTTCTACGGCTGCCACATCATCCGCCCCGAAGCCGTCAACGGCTGGGAGTCGGCGCGCAATCCGCACTCGCTCGAAGACGTGATCGAAGCGATCGGCGGCGAAGCCATCGACTACGCCGGCAAGACGCGCTGCTGCGGCTTCCACATCCAGCTCGAGAAGGACAACGTCGCCGCCGATATGGTCGGCCAGAACATGCGCATGGCGCAGGATCACGGCGCCGAAGCGGTGCTCACGCCCTGTCCGCTCTGCCATCTCGCGCTCGACGGCTATCAGCAAGACGCGGCCGCCCGCTGGGGCCGCACCGATCTGCCGACGTTCCATCTCCCGCAGCTGGTCGCGTTCGCGCTCGGCGTACCCGCCGAGACCCTCGGTCTCAACAAGCACCTGATCGACCCGCGCAAGGTGCTGGTGGATCGGGATCTGATCGCTTAGCGCACGACCGCGGAATTATCAAAGCCGTCCTCGGGTTCGCGCCGTAGGACGGCTTTGATCTTCTTGCGGTCGTAGTGTTTCTTGTCTTCGTGAGCCCCTGCGGGTCGCAGGTTCGTCGCCGGGCCGAGCCGGGGGACGAGGTTCGGCTCGCGATGACGTTTGCGTTTCTTCGCCATTGCGGTACCTCCGTAGGGAAGTATACCCGGTGCGGTCAAGGCGCGTTGCATGATCGAATCCGCCGCCTACGGCCCCGGCCTTGACGCGCTCCGCGAGGGCGCGGCACGCTGGGCAGGATTGGCGCCCGCACAGAAGGCGCGGCTCCTAGCCGAAGTGGCGAAGGCCACAGCCGGCGTTGCCCGGCCCTGGACGGCCATTGCAGCCCAGGCCAAGGGCATTGCGGGAACGTCCCTCGAGGGCGAAGAGACGATCTCCGGTCCCTGGGCCCTGCTCTACGCCCTCAACCGTTACATCCGGACGCTGGACCAGATCGCGGACACCGGGCGGCCGCGGATCCCCGCAAAACGCGTGCGGCAGCGCCCGGATGGCCGGACCGTGGTCGAGGTCTTCCCCGAGACACTCTACGACGCGCTGCTCCTCAACGGCATCCGCGCCGAGGTGTGGATGCAGGACGGCGTCACGCCGGCGAACCTGGTCGAGACGCTCGGCTCGTGGTACGCGCAGGCGCATCCCCAGCCGCGCGTCGCGCTGGTCCTCGGTGCGGGGAACATCGCGTCGATCCCGCCGCTCGACGTGCTCTACAAGCTCGTCGCCGACGGCGCCGTGTGCGCGCTCAAGATGAATCCGGTCAACGCCTACCTGCGCCCGATCTTCGATATCGCGCTCGCGCCCTTGATCCGC
>JBIOHR010000320.1:0-1916 GCA_044449085.1 Gemmatimonadales bacterium
ACCCGAGGGCGCGTACATCGCGCGCTCGCGAAGTTCACGCGCATCGTCCACGCCGCGATTGGACGCGGCGTCGATTTCGACGACGTCCAGCGAGGCGGACCCGGCCCAGATGCGCGTGCAGCTGGCGCAGGTGCCGCAGGGCTCGTGGTCGGGTTGCTTGTTCTCGCAGTTCAGCGCCATCGCGAGCACGCGTGCGAGCGTGGTCTTTCCCGTTCCGCGGGGCCCGCAGAAGAGGTAGGCGTGCGCGATGCGATCGCTGGCGATCGCGTTTTTCAGGGTGGTCGCTACGTGGGACTGGACCGCGACGTCCGCGAAACGCTTGGGGCGGTACTTTCGGGCCAGTGCAAGCGACATGCCGTCAAATTAGCGGCGCGGTGGCTTCGGGGTTAGTGCCGATTCAAACCGCTCGCGAGGAATCAAGAGCTCGACCCGTTGCGCAGTGCGGAGAAGGAATCCGGAGTTCGGACTCCATTTCCGCACCGCGCATTGAATCGAATACCGTCCTTGGCAATTGGCTTAACGGAAGTGCTCCAGGCCTGACAAAGCGACGCAAGACACCACGTACCGTTGCTGCCTTTCGGCCCTGGCGGAGTTGGCGGGCTCGTGCCCTTTGGGACCTGGAGCACCTTAAACGTAGGCGGCGGGGAGCGCTTTCTCAACCGCGCACCCCGCCATCTTCGGTCTTCTATCCCGCCAGCGTAGTCCTGAACACTTCGACCGCCTTCTCCATCTCCGCCATCGTGCCCACTGACACGCGCAGGTGCGTGTTGAGCGGCGGGAACGGCCGGCCGACGGCGACGCCGCGCTTGATGCACTCCGCCTTGAACGCCTTCACGTCGCGCTTGATGTCAATCATCATGAAGTTCGCGTCCGACGGCGTGACGTCATAGCCCATGCTCGCGAACGCCTTCGCCGTGAAAACCTTGGCCTCGTGGTTCTTCTTCTTCTCCTCGGCGATGCGCGTCGAGTCGGCCACCGTCGTCTTCGCCGCGGCAAGCGCGAGTTGGTTGACGTTCGAGCCGAGCATCCACCCCTTCATGCGCGCGATCGTCTCGGGACGGCCGACGGCGTAGCCGACGCGCATCCCAGCCATGCCGAACACCTTCGAGAACGTGCGCGCCACAAAGACGCGCGGGTTGTCGAGCGCCATCGGAATGGCCGTCGCGTAGCTGGGATCTTCGACGTACTCATGGTAGGCCTCGTCGATCAGCACCATGGTTTCCGGTGAGCTGCTCCCGATCCGCTCCACCATGGACGCCACGTCGGAATTTCCGTGCACGGTGGCCGTCGGGTTGTTCGGATTGCAGAAGTAGACGAGTCCCGAACCCTTCGCGGCGTCAACCATCGCGTCGAGATCCGTGCGCAGCTTGGCATCGACACGCGGCGATTTCACGGGAATCCCAACAAACCGCGCATAGTCCGCCGCGAGTTCGAACGACGGCGACGGCGACACGAGCGCGCGCGCCGGCGAGGCAAACGCCTGCACCGCACTCCGCAGCACTTCGCTCGATCCGCAGCCGAGCATGATGTGCTCAGGCTTCACGCTGAGGTAGCGCGCGATCTCGTTGGTGAGGTCGTCCTCGAGCGTCACCGGATAGCGATTGGCGTCGGGGAAGGTACCGCGCATGGCCTCGAACGCGCGCTGGCCCGGACCGTTCGGATTCTCGTTGGAGTCGATCCGGATCATTCCGGGCGCCGACGCCATCGCGCGGTCGAGCCGGCGCTGCGCCATCGGCGAGACAGGCTGCTGCGCGCTGAGTGCTTCGCGCCCACGGGCGGAGATCATCGGGAAGAGAGCGACGCCGGCAGTGCCGGCTGCGGCGGTCGCGAGGAAGTTTCGGCGGGAGAGGGGCAAGGCGCGCTCCAATGGGGGAGATGCACGGAACATATGGACGCTTGTGTTGAGGGGGGAGGGG
>JBIOHR010000321.1:0-1904 GCA_044449085.1 Gemmatimonadales bacterium
ATCGGTCACCTTGGCGAGCGAGTCGCCGAGCACGTTGATGTACCGGACGACCTCGGGGTCGGTGATCAGGGGCATCTGTTTCGCGATCTGGTCCGCCTCGCTCGTGCCCATCTGCACTTCCTTGACCTGCGACACCGCGCAGGCGCCGCACAGCGCGGCGCAGGTCACCGCCGCCGGAAACGCGCGGAGCACTCTGCGCGTCATCGTGGAGGTTCCCTGTATCTTGTGTGGAGAAATCATCGGCAACGTGCGTACCGCGAAAGGAGTGGCGTGCAACTGTTGACCCTAGCTAGGGATCTTAAGCGTCGCAAGGCGAGGGAACGGCGCTCGCAGTTCGTCGCGGAGGGCGTGCGCACGGTCGAGGAACTCCTGCGTTCGCGCCTGGCGGTTCGCGGCGTGCTCCACACGTCCGCGCTGGCGGAAACTCCACGCGGTGCGGCCCTGCTCGGCGACGTCGCGCGGCGCGCGATCGAGTCTGTCGAGGTCGACGAAAAGGATTTCGTCTCGGCGGCCGACACGGACCACCCGCAGGGAGTCCTCGCCGTCGCGGACGTCCCCGCATACACGCTTGGCGCGCTGCCGCTCCCACCCGGCGTGCGGATGCTCGTGCTCGACGCCGTGCAGGATCCCGGCAACGCTGGCACGCTCGTCAGGACGGCTGCGGCGCTCGGCGTCACGGGGGTTATCGCGCTGCCGAGGACCGCCGATCTCTGGAACGCCAAGTCGGTGCGGAGCGGCGTCGGCGCACACTTTCGCGTGGCGGCCGTCCACGCATCGGCCGAAGAGCTGACCGCGTGGCTTGCCGCGCAGCGCATCACGCTCTGGGGCGCCGACGCCGGCGGCGAGGCCGTCGACGAGGTCACCGCCCCCGCGCGGCTGGCACTCGCCGTGGGCAATGAAGGCGCCGGGCTCAGCGCCGCGGTGCGTGCCGCGTCCGCCAAGATCGTGGGACTGCCAATGAGCGCAGCGGTCGAATCGCTGAACGTGTCGGTCGCGGCGGGGATCATGCTCTGGGCTCTGCGCGCATGATCGCGTTTTTCTTCGTCCTGGTGTTCTTCGTCGGCGCGAGCGTCGGGTCGTTCCTCAACGTGTGCATCGCGCGGTGGCCGGCCGACCAGTCGGTGGTGCGCCCGCGGTCGCGCTGCCCTCGCTGCGGTGCGGGGATCGCGTGGTTCGACAACGTGCCGGTGGTGTCGTGGTTCGTGCTGCGCGCGAAGTGCCGCAAGTGCGGGCTTCCCATCTCGAGTCAGTATCCGATCGTCGAAGCCATCGTCGGCTTCACCTGGGTGGCGTCGGTGTTCTGGTTCGGACCGGGCTCGATCGCACTCCGTGTCGCGGTTTTCGTCACGATCCTGCTCGGGATCGCCATCACCGACGCCAAGCACTACCTGATACCCGACGGCTTCACGGTTACCGGACTCCTCCTCGGCGGCGCGGCGTGCCTCGTCGGCGCCTATCTGGGGGTGCAGGACCCGTTTGCGTCGCCGGTGGATGCCATGTTCGGTGCATGCGTCGGCGCGGGAGCCATCACGATCATCGGCTGGCTCGGTGAAGTCGCGCTGAAAAAAGAGGCGATGGGCTTCGGCGATACGACGCTGATGGCCATGTGCGGCGTCGCGCTCGGACCGGGGCGTGCGCTGCTGACGATCTTTGTTGGCGCGCTGTTTGCGGCGGCCGCGTTTCTGCTGGTCGTCTACCCGATCGGGTTCCTTCGGGCGAGAGCCCGCGGTGAACAGTTCGAAGTTCCGCTGGTTCCGTTCGGCGTCTTCCTCGCGCCGGCGGCGATTTTCACCCTGCTGTTCGGATCATCCCTGATCGGTTGGTACATCGACCGCGTGATTGGCTGAATGACTCTCCCGAAATCTCTGATCGCAGGCGCGACTCTCGCCCTGCTTCCCGTCCTC
>JBIOHR010000322.1:0-1860 GCA_044449085.1 Gemmatimonadales bacterium
CTGCAAGCTTCACGACGAATACGACGGAGGTTGCTCGATGCGTTCGTCAATGGCGATTCTCTGTGCCGTTCTCATCCCGACAGGTCAGGGCGAGCGCCCCCGCGCGATTCCCAAGTTGCCGGTCTTCGAGGGGAGCGGGATCTCGCTTTCCGCCGAACAGTTGGCGGCGCTCGGACGTGGCGAGCCCGTGGTACAGATGCTGAATCCGAAAGACGGACGCGTGGTGGCGGCGTTCGGCATCGTTGCCATCAAGGGCACGCGACAGGCGTTCGCGAACGGGCTGACCGACTTCCCCCATGCGTTGCGCGCCCAGGGAATCCAGAAGTTCGGGATCTTCGAGGTCCCGACGACCAGCGCGAATGTTGGGTCAGTCGCGATCGACGCAAGCGACGCGGCCGCACTGAGAAAGTGCCGGACGGGAAAGTGCGAATTCAAACTCCCGGCCTCGGAGATGGCGCGCGCCAAAGCGCTCCTCGGCGGTGCGGACGGCGCGGACGGCGCCGCGAGGCTGGCTGCGTATGCGCGGAGGCGGGTCGCGCAGTATGTGACCGGGTACCGTGCGCGCGGCAATGCAGCGATGGCGGTGTATGACGACTTCGGCAGGGGCGGAGTTCGCGCGAGCGACGCGTTCGCGGCGCTCCTGGCCGCTTCATCCTATCTGAAAGAGAATGCGCCGGCGCTCCAGCGGTACCTCGAGCGGGTTCCGCGTGGCCAACCGCGGGATATCAAGGAGATCATCTACTGGTCCGACGAGACATTCAAAGGGTTGCGACCCACTGTCACCATCAATCACCTCGTCCTGTGGTCGCCGCCGGGAAAGGCGGCAATGACGGTTGCGGTGACCAAGCAGATCTACTCGGATCATTATTTCGAGGGCATGCTCGACGAGCGCTTCATCGTCGACCGGCACGGCGCTCCCGGCGGGGATGGGATTTATCTGATGCTGCTGCGCCAGTACCGGTTTGACAATCTGCCTGGCGGGATCCTCAATATTCGCGGGCGGGCCAGGACGGCGATGCAGGACCGGATGGTGGCTGAGCTTCGTGGGGAACAGGCCGCTGCACGCTGAAGGGATGGCAGGGAGCTGCAACTCGGATTGCCAATAGAGCGTGCCGCGAAGAACTCGCGGCTTTCACGCTTCGCACTCGGCGCGCTAGTGCGTTCTCATCGCTGCCGCGCCGAGGTGTCCAAAGTTCACGGCAACTCCGATGTTGTACGCGATCTTCGCGCCCTTGAGCCCGACCGGTTGGGCGATGCCCGGGAGGATGGTCACGCACTTGTTGACGATGACGCCGACGCCCACACCGAGCAATCCATAGTCGTAGTTCATGTCCGCCGGCCCGAGGACGGTCGAGTGCTCGGAAACGGTCGAGTGGAAGTACTGCGCGGACACGAACGGCTTGAAGGTCACGCTGGGCGTCGCCACGGTAGCGACTCCGAGCGAGCCACCGAAGCTGAAATCGTTTTCGTCGCTCGTGATCGTCGCGCCGGCAAAGGTTGCGTTCGGAAATGCAGTGTGCGCATATGAGAGGATCGGGCAGAACTCGGCGCTCGATCCCAGCCCGATGCTGTAGCCCGCGGATACGCCGAACTCGGTGCTCGTGCCGCCCTGGCTGTCGTAGGAAATCTGTGCGGCGGTGGCCGAAGCGAAGAGGCCTTGTGTCGCGCCCACTGCGAACGTGCCGCTATAGGTTTTCGCGCCGTCGGTGAACGATCCGGCCGCGCCGAGACGCATGCTCCCCGCGGAAAACGACGCCGTTCCGGTGCAGGTCTGCGCCTGGATTGCCGCTGGCGCGGCGAGGATGCAGGCTGCCGCGGCGGTCAAGGCGATTCGGGGATTCATTGAGTTCCTCGGGAGGC
>JBIOHR010000323.1:0-1856 GCA_044449085.1 Gemmatimonadales bacterium
AGCAGCACGATCAGCACGTTGCGCCGCACGAGCACGCCGAGCGCGCCTACGCCGAACAGGAACGCGGCGACGCCGAGATACCAGGCAACTCCAGGCCCGGTCATCCGGACGACACCTGCTCTCCGCCGCGCCGGCGCGTGTGCGAGCCGAGGACGACGCCGCCGACCGCCGCGATCAGCAGCACGATCGACGTGATCTCGAAGGCGAGCAGATGGTCGGTGAGGAAGAGCCGGCCGATCCAGCCCGGCGAGCCGAACGTGCGGTTCACGTGGTCACTATGTGACAGTCTGTTACTTGCCTTCAGCGCGATCACGACGATGATCTCGAGGAAGATCGCGGCCGCCGCGAGCACCGCGGCGAGCGTCTGCCAGCGCGGCCCGTTCTCCCACGGCGTCTCGATCTGCGGGCCGACATACGCGATCACGAACAGGAACATCACCATCACGGCGCCCGCGTAGACGAGCACCTGCGCGGCGGCGACGAACTCCGCCGACACGAGGAGGTACAGGACCGCGAGCGAGCCGAGGTTCCCGATCAGCGCGAGTGCCGAGTAGAACGGATTCCTGAACGAGACGACGGCGATACCGGAGCCGAGGCACGCAAGCGCGGCTCCGACCCACACCATCCAGACGAGGACGCCTCCGACCGATCCGGCGACGATCACGAGTCGGATTTGTAGAAGGGAATCGGCGTGTCGTACACGGCCGGGTCGGCGACCGGAACCTGCTTCACCGGCGCGGCGAGCAACATGTCCTTCGTATAGATCTGGTCGTCGCGGTTGTACTCCGAGATCTCGAACTCGTTGCCGAGCGTGATCGCGTCGAACGGGCACGCGAGCTCGCAGTAGCCGCAGAAGATGCAGCGGCTCATGTTGATCTCGTAGATGCGCGCGTAACGCTCGCCCGCGGAGACGCGATTGTCCGCCGTGTTCTCGGCGGGCACGACGCGGATGCAGTCGGCCGGGCACGCGGCGGCGCAAAGCGAGCAACCGACGCACTTCTCGAGGCCGTTCTCGTGCGTCCAGAGGCGGTGACGGCCGCGGAAGCGCGGGTAGATCGGGCGCTTGTACTCCGGGTACTGCTGCGTGAGCGGCTTCTTGAAGATCTGTTTGAACGTGACGCCGAAGCCCTTCAGGGTGGACGTGGGCTGCGGCATCAGAAGGCGACCACGAAGAGGGCGGTCAGGACGGCGTTGATCGTCGCGGCCGGCAGCAGGATCTTCCAGCCGAACTTCATCAGCTGGTCGTAGCGCAGGCGCGGCAACGTCGTGCGGATCCAGATGAAGACGAAGAGGAGCGCGAGCAGCTTCAGCACGAACCAGAGCGGCCCGAGATGCCACGGGCCGTGCCAGCCGGCGAAGAAGAGCGTCACCATCAACCCCGACAGCGTGATCAGGTTGATGTACTCCGACGTCTGGAAGACGCCCCAGCGCATCCCCGAGTACTCGGTGTGGTACCCGGCGACGAGCTCCGTGTCGGCCTCGGGCAGGTCGAACGGCGCGCGGCTCGTCTCCGCGATGCCCGCCAGGAAGAAGATGACCATGCCGACGAACTGCGGCGCCGCGTATGGCAGGAACTCGCCCTGGCGGTGGACGATGTCGACGAGCGAGAGCGAACGGCCGAGGATGACGACGCCGAGCACGCTCAGCGCGAGCGACACCTCGTACGACACGAGCTGCGCGCACGTGCGCATCGAGCCGAGGATCGAGAACTTCGACTCGGACGCCCAGCCGCCGACGATGAAGCCGTAGATGCCGATCGAGCCGAGCGCGAAGATGAGGAGCAGCGCGATCGGCACGTTCGCGACCTCGCCGTTCACGTGCCAGCCGTTGATCGTCCAGCCGGGGCCGAACGGGAT
>JBIOHR010000324.1:0-1855 GCA_044449085.1 Gemmatimonadales bacterium
GACCTGGGCGACCGGAGCCATCTGCGCGACTTGCGCGACGCGCGCGACAGAGGCGAGAGGTGGGAGTGCAGCAAACGGCGCCGCGGGTGTCGCAGGCACTGCCGGTGCGACTGGCGCGGCTGGTGCGGCTGGTGCGGGAACTGCGACCGGTGCGGCTGCAACAACCGGCGCAACCTGTGCGACGCGAGCGACCTCTGCGACCGGTGCGACCGGTGCGACTTGGGCGGCTTGGGCGACTGGCGCGACCACGGAGACATCGGTGATCTGTGCGATGCGCGAAATGCTCGCGAGTGAACTCTCGCGCATTTCGACGTGGCCCGGATCGCGGGCGCCGAGCGTCGACAGTCCTTCCTGCGACGCAATCTCCTGAAGGTGCTGAAAGCCCGCGGCGTTGTTCCACGTTCCGTCGACTTGCAGGTCGGCGGCGCGGCCCTGCGTATGCAACGAGTGGTTGGTCCACGTCACTATCGGCCCCGGCGTCGTCCGTCCCTGCTGGACCAGCTGATCCTGCCGCGTCTGGCTCCGGTACGTCTCGGTGATTGAAACGTCGTGCCCATACTCGTTCTTCATTCGCGAGATCACGCGCTCGAGCTTCGCGCGAAACTCGGGCTGCAATGCGCCGAGGTCGCGCACGATCATTGACGCACTGAGCGTGCTGGCCAGCGCGGTGGTGTCGTCCGGCGTATCCGTCTCGCCAGTCGCACGCGGCTTGTCTCCCTTGGGATCGTCGGACGGACCAGTCCCAGCCGCTTTCGGCCGCCCTGCGAGCGCGAGAAATCCGGCGAACGCCGCTTCCTCGGCGGCAGTCGGTGCCTGAGCCGGAGTCCGCGGCGGTCCGGCGTTCGGCACCGCGAGCTCCTCGGCCGGGAACGGGAGGCGCATCAAGTGAATCCTCACTTGCCCGGCCCCGTATTGGCGAGCGCGGCCTTGCTGATCAGCGCGGCGCGCGGAGCGGGGAGGAGCGCGAGGATCTCCGCTGCCTTCTTGTCGTTCAGGCGCCCGAGAATCTCCTTGATGTCGGCGTCGTCCATCTGCTCGAGCACTTTTGCGGCATCGCGAGGTGCCATCGCGGCGAAAATCTTGCTGAGACGTCCACCGGCGAGCATCGAGCTCACCGGCGCGGGCGTCACCGCGCGCGGCGGCGAAGTCGCAGCGGCCGCGGCCGGATTGGCCGGGTTCGCAGCGGGCACGACCGGCGCGGCCGCGGAATCCCTGGCGGCGTTCGTCGCAAGCGCAGGCGGCACCGAGTCACTCGGCGGCATGGCTGCCGCCCGGACGATGGGTGTCGAATCTTTCGCAGCCGTTGCGGGAGCGGCGCCGTGTGCGGAGGCGGCAGCGGTCGAGCTGTCGTGCGCCGCGTGCGTGGTGCTGTCTGCGGCAGCGCCTGCGGAAACCGGCGCCTTTGCGCGCATCACGACGACTCCCGTCGCCGCACCGAGCGCCACCGCGAACGTCAACACGAACATCAGGATGCGTTTCATCATAAGTTCAGTCGTCCTTCGCCCGCGTGAGGTCGTGCTGCTCCGCAAAACGTGCGCGGCCGATGTCGTCCATTACGGCGCGCTCGCTTCGATCGTCGGCAATCCGCCACGTCTCCAGCTGCCGCTCCTTGAGGCGGTCGAGCGTGCGCCGGTTCGTGACCGTCTCGCCAAGCTGAGCCTGCTTCTGGTGCACCTGGTTGGTTGCCTTGGACAGCTGATATTCCGCCTGCGCACCGCCCGCGTCGAGGCGTTCGAGCAGCACGGCGACCTGCCTGAGCTCGGACACCCGGTTGCACGATCCTGCGGGCGGAAGGAGCAGTGCACGCGTCGTCGCGCGGCGTGCGGCGATCGCGTCGCGTTCGCGGCGCGCTTCC
>JBIOHR010000325.1:0-1785 GCA_044449085.1 Gemmatimonadales bacterium
CAATAAGACTGCCAGTGGCACGTTCCAACCATTTGAAGACATAGCGTGTCTATCCCTTAGACCCTCTACTTCTTCATCATGACAACTGCCAAACGCGACCTCCTCCCCGGCACCCTCGAAATGATGGTGCTCAAGACGCTCACCGCGCAGCCGATGCACGGCTACGGGATCGCGCAGCACATCCAGCGTCTTTCAAAGGACGTGCTCCAAATAGAAGAAGGGTCGCTCTACCCCGCCCTCCAGCGCATGCGCCAGCGCGGCTGGATCAAGGCCGAGTGGGGCCAGACGCCGAACAATCAACGCGCACGCTACTACACGATCACGGCCGCGGGCAAGAAGCAGATGGGCGCACAGCATTCCGGTTTCGCCGAACTCGTCGCCGCGATCGGTCTCGTCATGAAGGCCAACTAGAGCTGCATGGAGCCGACCATGAGGGAATTCTTCGCCCGCCTGCTCGATCTCTTTCGCCGCGACAAGCTCGATGCTGAACTCAAGGACGAGCTCGCGTTCCACGAGAAGATGCTCGAGCGCGACGAACGTGTCGCAGGGGCCGCCGCGGACGCCGCCGGTCACGCCGCGCACCGCCGCCTCGGGAACGTCACGGGCGTCCGCGAGCGCGCACGGGACGCGTGGAGCTTCGCGTGGGCGGAAACCATTCAGCAGGACTTGCGCTATGCACTGCGGGGACTGCGGCGCTCCCCCGGCTTCACGGCCGCCGTCGTCGTCACATTGAGCCTCGGGATCGGCGCGAACGCCGCGATGTTCGGCCTGATCGACCGGCTCATGTTCCGCGCGCCGGCTTACATGAAGGACTCGGGCGCGGTGCGCATGGTGTACCTGCAGACGACGTTCGCACGGCGCACGACCAACATCATCATGCCGTACACACGGTATCTCGACTTCCGAAAGATGACCGCATCCTTCTCGGATTTCGCCGCGCAGTCGCCGTCGACCATGGTGATCGGCGTCGGCGACGAGGCTCGCGAGGAGCCGATCGATGCCGTGAGCGCGAGCTTCTTCGGATTCTTCGACGCCCCGCCGGCTCTCGGCCGCTATTTCACGACGGCGGAAGACTCGACTCCCGCCGGCGCGGACGTCGCCGTGATCAGCTACGGGTATTGGCAATCGCGGTATGCCGGGCGCGCGGACGTACTCGGGAAAATCGTGAAGGTGTCGGCCCGCGACTGCACGATCATCGGTGTCGCGCCTCCGAACTTCGCGGGGATCGCCACGGGGAATCCTCCGTCGATCTACATCCCGATGACCAGCTACGCGACCTTTGGCGCCTGGGCCGCGCACAATTACTACACGGATTACAACTGGGACTGGACGCAAGTGATTGTGCGGCTCAAGCCCGGCGTGAGCGCCGCGGCGGCGAACGCCGACCTGACCAGCGCGTTTCTCAGGAGCCGGGCCCGTGCACGAATCGTTCATCCGAACTTCATGCAGGTCGAGCGCGGCGATCCGCACGGGATTGCAGGATCGCTCAAGGCCGCGGCGGGTCCGGACCCGGGCCTCGAGGCGCGCACGTTGCTCTGGGTGGCCGGGGTGGCCATGATCGTCCTGCTGATCGCGTGCGCAAACGTCGCCAACCTGTTTCTCGCGCGCGCGCTTCGACGGCGCCGCGAAACGGCCCTGCGGCTGGCGCTCGGCGTGACGCGGCGCCGCCTCGTCGCGCAATCGCTGACCGAAAGCCTCGTCCTTTCGTTTGTCGGATGCGCGGGCGGAGTCGCGCTCGCCCAATGGGGCGGCGCCACGCTCTCGCGATTGTACATCGCGGACGCC
>JBIOHR010000326.1:0-1749 GCA_044449085.1 Gemmatimonadales bacterium
ATATATGAGAAGGATCCCTAGACTCCAGTAGATGACCAACGACGTTCACATCACTCCGGAAGGTCTCGTGGCTGTCAGGAAGGAGCTTGACGAGCTGACCACGGTCCGGCGGCCTGCGATCGTGGCCAAGATCAAGGCCGCCCGGGAGTTCGGCGACCTCTCAGAGAACTTCGAGTACCACGCGGCGAAAAACGAGCAGGGAATGATGGAGGCGCGGATCAACGAGCTCGAGGCGATCGTCAAGAACCACGTCCTGATCGAAACCAAGCCGAGGACCGGCGTGGTCGACATGGGCAGCACGGTTCGCTTCAGCGAAGACGGCGCAGACGAGGAGAGGTACCGGATCGTGGGGCCTGCCGAGGCCGACCCCAAGGCAGGCAGGGTGAGCTACGAATCCGCGCTGGGTAAGGCGCTGATCGGGCACCGCGTCGGCGAAGAGGTCGAGATCAAGACCCCAAACGGCTCTTACAGCGTGCGCATCGTGGGCATTGAGTAGCACCACCACGACCACCCCGCTGCAGGATCTGCGCGCCTGGATGGGCCGGCACAACCTGGACGCGGCCTACATCACGAAACCCGTTTCGATCGCCTACCTCACCGGGTTCCACGCCGAGCCGTTCGAACGTTTGATGGCGCTCGCGGTGCGGGCGGATCATGCGACGCTCATCGTGCCGGCCATCGAGCGCGAGAAAGCCGGCCGCGACGCCGAGCAGGCCGAGGTCGTGTCATGGCGCGACGGTGAGGACGGCTACGCGCTCGTGCGCACCGCGCTGGAGGGATGCGCCGAGATCGGCGTCGAGAAAGAGCACCTGACCATACAAGCCTCCGAGATGCTGCTTGCCCGCACCGCTGCGCGCGAGATGGTTGACGCCACGCCCGAGATCAAGCGCTTGCGACGCATCAAAAATCAGCCGGAAATTGAAAAGCTCGCCCGCGCCGGGGCGATCACGGACGCGGTCGGCGAGCAGGTCATCGGCGCGCTGCGTCCCGGGATGACGGAGCTCGAAGTGTCGGTCATGATCGGCGCGGCGATCGGCGAGCACGGCGGAACACTGTCGTTTGAAAGCCTGGTTCAGTCCGGTCCCAACTCGGCGCTCCCGCACGTGCGTCCCACGAGCAGGAAGCTTGCTGAGGGCGACCTCGTGCTTCTCGACTTCGGCGCGGCGTTCGACGGCTATCGGGCGGACACCACGCGCATGGTAGTGATGGGCGAACCCACGGATCGTCAGAAAGAGATTCACGGACTCGTGCTGGCGGCGCACGACGCGGCCATCGCGGCGGTGCGTGCCGGCACGACGACGGGCTCGGTCGATGCGGCGGCCCGGCAGCTGATCGATGCGGCGGGAATGGGCGAGCTCTTCTTCCACCGGGTCGGCCACGGCCTCGGCCTCGAGGCGCACGAGGACCCAAGCCTCGACCCTGGATCCGCGACGGTGCTTGAGGCCGGGATGACCTTCACCATCGAGCCCGGGATCTACATCTCGGGTTGGGGCGGCGTGAGGATCGAAGATGACGTCGTGGTGGAGCGGGCAGGATACCGCCCGCTCACCAGGTCAGATCGTTCGCTGCGGGTGATTCGCGCCTCGGCCGGGCGCGCGCAGGGCGCACTTTAGCCTGATGCTTGCTCCCGGGTGGCGCCGCACGGCGCAGCGGACGCAGGTCTACAACGCGATAGTGGGATTGGGCGGGCACTGCACGGCCGACGAGATCACGGCCGAGCTGCACAAGACGAAGCCGGGCTTCCCGCGC
>JBIOHR010000327.1:0-1739 GCA_044449085.1 Gemmatimonadales bacterium
ACGACGGGCCGAGGCCGACGGGACTCCGCTACTGCATGAACTCCGCGTCGATGCGGTTCGTCCCGGTCGACAAGCTCGCGAGCGAGGGCTACGCGAAGTATCTGCCGCTCTTCGAAAAGGCAAAGAAGCCGTGAGGGTCTCTGTCGTGCTCGGCGAAGTGGTCAAGAAGGGGGCGTTCCACCGGCCCGGCCCTGCGTGGTGCGGCGCGGCGCCTTCCGGCTGGTCATACCCAAGGACAACCGCGGCGCGTGCTCGATTCGGATCCTGACGACGCTGAACGTGGTGCGGCTGAAAAAGCAGGAGCACGGTGCGCGCCGCCGAGCACGCGCTCGAGAATATCCGGAATCTCGAACACCGCGCGGTTCCGGTATTCTCCGACTCGTGCCGTGAACCGCGCGCGCTCATCGGGATCGATCATGGTCGCAACGGCCCGGACTACGTCGCGCCGGAACCCGCGCACCGCGATCCCCACCCCCTGTTGCTCGACCCATTCCGTGTTGTACCGCTCCTGCGGCATCGTCCAGGCGTTGCGCTCGACGATGACGGGGAGCCCCATCGCGAGGGCCTCGCTGATGCTGCCCGGACCGGGCTTGCCGATGAAGAAGTCCGCGCAGCGCATGAGCCGGGAGACGTCGCGCGCGAAACCTGTGATGTGCGCGGGAATCCGGAGCGGTATCGCGCGGAGGGATGCCTCGAGGCGTTCGTTCCGTCCACACACCGCGATCACCTGCACGCGCAGCCCGCTCGCGTCGAGACGCTGCACAATCGTGCGCATCGCGGCGGAGCCGTAACCGCCGAACATCACGAGCGCCGCGGGCAGCGCCGGGTCGAGGCCGAGTGCGGCAAGCTCGGCGCGATCGCGCGGGCCGGCGGGATCGTAGAAGCGCGGGTTGAGAATCATTCCCGAGGTCCGAAAGACCCGGTCGTCGGGATGCCCCGCGGCGAGCGCCTGCTCGCGCGCCAGTGACGTGCCGCACACGAAGTATTGCGCCTGTTCGCGCTCGATCCAGAAATGCGGAGGAGAGTCGGCAAGATCGGTCAGGATCGTCACGAGCGGCACACCGGGGATCGTCCGCTGGATGGCGTCGTAGAGCGCGCGGTTGAAATGAGGAATCAGCGACACGACCGCGTCCGGGCGCTGCGCGCGCCAGTGCCGCTCGAGGAGCGCCACCTGCGACCGGTGCGAGCGCCGGACCACCGAGTGGAACACGCGGAGCATCAGCGGCGAGCCGAGGGTCCACCCGCGGCGGAGCATTCCGTTGTAGCCGTCCTCGCCGCTGATGCCGGTGAGCTTGCGCCAGACGTCGAGTTCACCGAACAAGTCCAGGAGGTTCGTCTGCCGCACCCGCCACGACCGCCGCTCGCGCTGCGCGATGTCGCGGAGCGCATCGGCCGCACTGCGATGGCCGCCGCCGGCGTCGCAATAGATGAGTTCGATCGTCTTCATCCCGCGCAGTCTACGGCGGGCGTTGCGCGCGATGCCCGTATCGGCCCCAGTGTGACCGTGCCGGTACAAACCGCCGCGTGTTGCCGCGGTCCGGTGAACCCGTGACGCGCGAGGTCCCGCGGCGTATCGTTCAGCCCAACATTTCGGCGCCTGCCGTTGTATCGGAAGGGTGGAAACGATTCCGCGATTCGCCAGACCTCATTCGCCGTCCGCACTGACGTGGCTCAAACCGATGAACCCGACGCCGAACTCGTTGCGAGCGTGCAGCGCGGAGACGACGGCGCGTTCGACC
>JBIOHR010000328.1:0-1723 GCA_044449085.1 Gemmatimonadales bacterium
CCTCCGCGCCGGCCGCGCGCGCCGCGGTGAGCGCCGCGAGGTTTGGCGCCGGCGCGCAGGGACTCCTCGAGGAAGGCGGCGACTGCGGGGCGCTGGTGACGCACGTTGCATCCCCTGAAGAGTGCGCGGCGATCGAGCAGGCGGTGCGGGTGACTGATCCCGGTGCGACGATCGAGACCGCTCGCATTGCCGCTGTCGACTGGAGTGTCGCGTGGCGCGACTCGATCCGCGCGCACGAGCTTGGCGCGCTCACGGTGGCACCCCCCTGGCTCGCCGACGGAATGGACCCGGCGCGCACGGTGGTGGTGGAGCCGGCGATGGCGTTCGGCACGGGCGATCATCCCACGACGCGCGGCGTGCTGCGGCTGATGCAGGGCGTGATTCGCGCCGGCGACGTCGTTGCGGACCTCGGCGCGGGGAGCGCGGTGCTCGCGATCGCATCCGCGAAGCTCGGCGCGGCACGCGCGACGGCCGTGGAGATGGACCCGGACGCGATCTCGAACGCCGAGGAGAACGTCGTCAGGAACGGCGTCGGCGGACGCGTGCGGGTGATCGAAGGGGACGCGGCGGTGATCCTCCCGCTGCTCGCGCCGGTGCGGGTCGTCTTCGCGAACATCATCTCGTCGGTCCTGTGCGAGCTGCTGCCGGTCATCGCGCACTCGCTGACTCCCGGCGGAGTCGCCATCTTGAGTGGCATTCTCGGCGAGGAGCGGGAGATGATGCTTGCGGTGCTCGCGGCGGGCGGGTGGCGCGTCGTGCGGGAGGACGCCGAAGGGCAGTGGTGGTCGGTGGCGATCGAGCGCGCGCGCTGATGCCGCTCGCGACATTCGTCACCACAGAGCCGTTCGTGAGCGGCGAGACCGTCACGCTCGGCGAGGACGAGGCGCGTCACATCCGCGTGCTGCGCCTCGAGGTCGGACAGCAGGTGGGGCTGCTCGACGGGCGCGGAATTCGCGGACGCGGCGCGCTGGTGCGCGTGGCCAAGCGGCACGCCGCGGTGGCGGTGGAGGTGGTGTCGGCGGTGGAACCGCCGCCGTCGGTGCACCTGATTCTTCCCGTGGCGGACCGCGACCGGATGCTCTGGCTTGCGGAGAAGGCGACCGAACTCGCGGCGACGAGCTGGCGACCCGTGCTCTTCAAGCGATCGAAGAGCGTGAGTCCCCGCGGAGAGGGCACGACCTTTCAGCAGAAGGTCGCGGCGCGAATGGCCGGCGCGCTGGGGCAGTCGCACGGCGCGTGGCTGCCGGCCACGTATCCCGACGCAACGGTCGAACGCGCGATCGCCGCGACGCCGGACGGACCGCGACTCGTGCTGGATATGGCGGGCGAACCGATGGGGCTGCTGGTGACCGAGGCGGTTGCGAATGCGCGCGAGCACGGCGCGGGCTTCCTGAAGCCGATCACGATTGTCGTCGGACCCGAGGGAGGGCTGGAGGCCAGTGAACTCGAGGACTTCGTGACGGCGGGCTTTCGTCCGGTGAGCCTTGGCCTCTCGGTGCTGCGCTTCGAAACCGCTGCGGTCGCGGCTCTGGCCGTCGTGCGCACGGCGCTCGCGACGCTGCCGCGGACGATTCGGGCGAGCCGCGAAGAACTGGAGGAGATGCGCAATGCCTGACGGCTGCATTTTCTGCCGCATCGCGCGCGGCGAGATTCCGGCGAAGGTCGTTGCCGAGAGCGCGACATGCCTGGCGTTTCGGGATTTGAACCCTGAGGCGCCGGTGCA
>JBIOHR010000329.1:0-1710 GCA_044449085.1 Gemmatimonadales bacterium
AGCGCGAGCGTCTGCCGCGAGTATCCGGGCGTCTGCGCGTTGGCGATGTTCTGGCCGGTCACCTGGATCGCGGCCTCCTGCGCCATCAGCGCCGACTGCGCGATGTTGGTGAGCGAGCTGATCGACATCAGACTCTCCGGTCGAGAATGGCGCCGCCGGAAGACCCCGAGCGGCCGTTCTGTGGAGGCGTATAGCTGATGGCTGCGGAGAGCGGCGCGCCCATGAGCGCGCGCACCAGACGGTCGCCCGCCTCGATCGCGATCCGGAGCACGCGCCGGTTGATCTCGACCTCGCGCTGGAGGACCTTGGCGGTTTCAGTCAGCCGGCCGGCGGCGGAACGGATTTCGAGCGGGACATTGCCGTCGAAAAACTCATCCAGCGCGGCGAGACTCAAGTCGTCGCTCCCGCCAAGGAGCGCGTTGAGCGAACGGCGGCGGCGCCGCGCCTCGCCGAGCGTGACCAGCACGCGGTGCGTGGAGAATACGGTGTCGTCGAGCGCGTCGATGTCGTCGTGCGCGACGGCCTCGCGCTGCCGTTCCATGGTCGCGACGAGATCCTCGAGCAGCCGCGCTTCGGAGCGCAGCGTCTCGGCGAGCGTCGCCACGGTGGCCGCGGAGTGCGCGGCCGGTTCGGCGGGTTTGCGCGTCGCGAGCGGTGTGGCGCTCATTTCGATGGTTCCGGTGCCGGGGTCGTGTGTATCGTCGAGGCGCTCGCGGTGCTGGACGTCGCATCGCGCGCCACGAGCTGCTTCATGAGTGCGTCGGTCAGGCCGTGCTTCCATTGCTGCGGAATCTTGTCCGCCATTTTCTGGTCGAGCATCGAGGTGAAGGTTTCCTCACCGCTGCTCGCCTCGGTGATGCCGCCCTTCGGCACGGTGGCGCGCATGGCCTTCAGCATCTGCAGGACGAACACGCCCTCGAGCTGCCTGGCTGTGCCCTGCAGTTTGTCGGCGCGCGCGGTGCGCGGGTCGGTGCCTGCAGCGGCGGAGAGCCCCGGGAGTGGAGCCGTCACCGGATTACCACTTCAGCTGCAATCGCTCCGACGGCGCGCAGCGCGTCGAAGATCGCGGCGATGTCGCTTGCGTTTGCCTGCGCGGCGTGGAGCGCTGCACCTATAGTCTGCACCGTCGCGCCGGCCGCGGCCCGAACGTCACCGGGCACCGCGGTCGAGTCGGCCTTTGCGCCGACGCTGATCGTGATGCCGCCGTGGCTCACAACCGCTTCGCCCACCGCGAGATCACCGCCGGCCACGATCGTGCCGTCGCGGCTGTCGATGACTATGCGTGCCGCCCTTGAAGGGCGAACCTTGATGTCGCGCACTACCGCAAGCGCGGCGGCGAGGCCAGCGGTTGTGTCCTTCAGCGCGAGGCGCACCGCACCGGGATCCTGCACTGTGGCGATGTCCTTGCCGCCGAGGACGGAGTCCACCGCCGCGGCGATGCGCGCGGCGGTGGTGATATCGGGATCGCGCAGCAGCAGCATGTTCGACGCCGCGAGCTGCGGGCGCGGAAGATTTGCCTCGAGCACTCCGCCGTTCGGATTGGTGCCCGTGGTGCCGACGACTGAATTGTGCGACCGGTTCGTCGAGGAGCCCGCGCTGATCACGATCGGCCCCTGGGCGCCGGCGAGCGGCTGGCCGCCGGCGTCCGCGACCATCGGCGTCATCCAGAGAACGCCCCCGCGCAGTGAGCGCGCGTCGCCGAGCGACGAT
>JBIOHR010000330.1:0-1672 GCA_044449085.1 Gemmatimonadales bacterium
GGCGAGACCACAGGCCTCGCTACCGTCGGCGCGCTGATCGCTGCAGCGAGGGCAAAGCCCGGGGAGCTGCGGTTCGGCTCCACCGACGTGGGCACGGGCACGCACCTGGGGATCGAGAAATTCAATCTCGCAGCCGGGATCAACGCCACCCACGTCCCCGCGCGAGGGAGCGATGCGATCGCGGACACGATCGCGAACACGATCGCCGGGCGCACCCAGAACGCGCGGACGCCGATCCCGACCACCCTGCCGCAGATCCGCGCGGGCAGACTCCTGCCGCTCGGCGTGAGCAGCAATCGCCGCTCGAGCGCGCTACCCGACGTTCCGACGGTGGCGGAGGCAGGCGTCCCCGGCTTCGATTTCCCGATCTGGTACGGGATATGGGCGCCGAGCGCCACTCCAGCCGGAGTCGTTCAGAAGCTCGCCCAAGACATCACGCGCGCTCTGTCTGATCCTGCTGTGCGCGCCTCGCTCGTGAAACACGGTGGCGAACCGATGCGCATGACGCAGTCTGCCTTCACGCGCTTCGTGCGGGGCGAGAGCGAACGCGCTACCCGGATCATCGAAGCCGCCGGGATCAAGCCGCAGTAGCCCACCAATCACAAACGTGACATGACGGTCGCCTAGCGGGCACTCCACACCCGCCCGCATCGAAACGGTGTTGGAATGGTGGGTCGGGCAGTCCAAGCCGAGTACCGCAACCAAGTCGATGCGGGTCCCCCGACCAAAGACACGCGCGACCTGAAAATCGCCAAACGCGCGTCGAGCGCCGGTGCTCGGCGCTAGGCGGCGCGCGTGCCTCCTCGTATCCGGGCGCATAACGGGGTGGGCTGCCGAGATCGGCGTGAGGGCTCTCGGACCGCGAAAGGGGGTGCCGAGAGAGACGCTACGGGGACTAGCTGCGCGCGCTTCGACGCCGACTCGTTTCGCGGAGCCGCTGGCCGCACCGCTTGTTGCGCAGGCATCGCGCCGCACGTCGCGCACCGCGGCGTGCTCGTGCTTCTCGTCGGGGGCGCGTGCGGACGCGCAACCGTAGAGACGCTCCCGTGCGCTGCAAGCCCGCCGGCGACTCGAATCGGTTAGCGTCGCCGTGCACTGCAATGGGGTGGTAAGGAGCGAGCTTGGAATCCAAGGCGATCGACTCGGCCGGTTTCCGCGAGGCGCAGCATAAGAACTGGGACGCCGCTGCGGCGGGATGGAAGGAGTGGAGCGAGTTCAACGACAGGG
This sequence comes from Gemmatimonadales bacterium, assembly GCA_044449085.1. Lineage (GTDB taxonomy): Bacteria > Gemmatimonadota > Gemmatimonadetes > Gemmatimonadales > Gemmatimonadaceae > Fen-1231. The sequence goes on from JBIOHR010000330.1 coordinate 1,228, forward strand.
CAGACGCGCACATCAGCGAGCGGCTGGTGGAGCTCGCCGGCGTCCAGTCGGGGAGCCGGGTTTTGGATGTCGCCGCCGGCTATGGCGAGCCGGCACTCACCGCAGCGCGCAAGGCCGGTCCGGAGGGCCGTGTTGTGGCCACGGACATCTCGGCCGAGATGCTCGCGTTCGGGCGTGAACGCGCGGCGACGGCCGGCTTGGGCAACGTGGAGTTCATCGAGTCGGACGCCTTCAGCCTCGATTTTCCGCACGCGAGCTTCGACGCGGCCGTCTCGCGCTGGGGAATCATCTTCGAGCCCGACGCGGAGGCCGCCGCGGCGCGCATCCGAGGCTTCCTCAAGCCGCGCGCGCGGATGGCGATTGCTTCGTGGGGCGAGCCCGATCAGGTCCCCTTCCTGTCGATTCCGATGCGGACGACGAGGGAGCGGCTGAGTGTGCCCCCGCC
>JBIOHR010000331.1:0-1661 GCA_044449085.1 Gemmatimonadales bacterium
GGGTCGAGGCTCGGGTCCTCGTGCGCCTCGAGCCCGATGCCGTGCCCGACCCGGTGAAAGAAGAGCTCGCCCATGCCCGCGGCCTCGATCAGCTGCCGGGCTGCGGCATCGACCGATCCCGTCGTGGTGCCGGCGCGCACCGCCGCGATGGCCGCGTCGTGAGCCGCGAGGACCAGGCCGTGAATCTCCTTCTGACGTTCCGTGGGCTCGCCGATCACCGCCATGCGCGTCGTGTCCGCGCGGTATCCGTCGAACGCCGCGCCGAAGTCGAGGAGCACCAGGTCACCTTCGGCGAGCTTCCTGCTCGTGGGACGTACGTGCGGGAGCGCCGAGTTGGGGCCGGACTGGACGAGGCTCTCGAAGGAGAGCGTTCCACCGTGCTCGCCGATTGCCGCGCCGATCATCACCGACACCTCGAGCTCCGTCATCCCCGGGCGCAGCGCGTCGATGACCTGCTCGCCGACGGCGTCCGTGATCGCGCCGGCGCGGGCGAGCTTGTCGATCTCCACCTGGTTCTTGATTCGTCGCAAGCGGCGCACCTCCGGGCTCGCGTCCACCAATTCGCGCGCCGCGGTGCGCGCGAGAATCATTTCGGCGGCCTGGAGAGTGAGGTGCTCTTTCTCAACGCCGATCTCGGCGCATCCCGCGAGCGCTGTGCGCACGAGCGCGTACGCGTCCTCGCCATCGCGCCACGACACGATCTCAGCCTGCTCGGCGTCGCGGCCGGCTTTCTCGCGCTCGATCGCCGGCACGATGAGCGTCGCGCGATCCGCGCGCACAGCGAGCGCCATCAAACGTTCGAACGGCTCCGCGTGGAACCCGGTGAGGTACGCGATCGAAACCGGCTTCGTTACATACGCAGCGTCCAGGTTGTGCCGCCCCATCCACGCGCGCAGATCCTGCAGTGGCGTGGTCGTGGTGGTGCTACTCAATGCCCACGATGCGCACGCTGTACGTGCCGTTTGGCGTTTTGATCTCAACCTCTTCGCCGACGCGGTGCCCGATCAGCGCCTTACCCAACGCGGACTCGTAGCTCACCCTTCCGGCCTTGGGGTCGGCCTCGGCAGGACCGACGATTCGATAGGTCTCGTCATCGGCGCCGTCTTCGCTGAAACGAACCGTGCTGCCCATGTCGACGACGCCGGTCCTCGGCTTGGTTTCGATCAGGACGTGGTTCTTGATGATCGCCTCGAGCTCGTTGATCCGCGCCTCCATCATGCCCTGCTCGTTCTTCGCGGCGTGGTACTCGAAGTTCTCCGAGAGGTCGCCGAATTCGCGGGCCGCCTTGATCTTGGCCACGATCGCAGGCCTCCGGACGGTGGTCAGCTGGTCGAGCTCCTTCCGTACCGCCGCGAGCCCCTCTGGCGTGATGTGAACGTCATTCGTCATCAAATGGAGTCTAGTCACCTCCCCGCTCGCCGGGGAGGTCGGTGCGAACCGACGGGTTGGGGGTGGGTTTTGCAGGGCCGTTCAGATATTGTCGCGAGCTATGAGACGGTTGCTGCTCACCATCGCAATGCTGCGGATGGGCATGGCGCTGGTCGGGGGCGCCGCCGTTTCGCTGGTCGGGACGTCGCTTCTCCCGCTCGACCAGGAGGTCGGCACCCACGCTTCGGCCGCCGGCGCGGTGCTCGGGATCGGCCTCATGGCCGCCGCCGTGA
>JBIOHR010000332.1:0-1652 GCA_044449085.1 Gemmatimonadales bacterium
CTCGGCGGGATGGGCAACATCTGGGGCGTCATCTTCGGAGCGTGCTTCCTCACATATCTGAACTCCGAGGGCCTGAACAACATCGGCGCGTGGCTCAACGGCCATTTCGGGCCGGGCGGCTCCGACTTCGAGATCTGGCGCAAGCCGCTCGACGTTCCGCTGTACAACTTCGGGATCTACGGCGTCATCCTCGTGGTCGTGATGCTGCTGAGGCCCGAGGGCCTGATCCCGAGCCGGCGCCGCGCCGCCGAGTTCCACGAAGGCGTCCACGACGAGCCGCTCTACGACGTCGCCACGTGATGGACGAGCCGCTTCTTCAGACAGTTCTGCTGCGCAAGGAATTCGGCGGGCTCGTTGCAGTCGACGACGTCGACTTCACTGTCCCCGCGGGATCGATCGTCAGCCTGATCGGCCCGAACGGCGCCGGCAAGACGACGTTCTTCAACATGCTCACCGGCGTGTATAAGCCGACCGCGGGCCGCGTGATCTTCGCCGACGAGGATCTGACCGGGAAGCCGCCGCACGCGTTTACCCAACGTGGCATCGGACGGACGTTCCAGAACATCCGACTGTTCCAGAACATGACCGCGCTCGAGAACGTTCTCGTCGGGATGCACACTCGGCTCAGTGGGACGCTCATCGAGGCGATCCTGCGGACACCGCGGGTGAAGCACGAAGAGGGGAGAGCGCGCGATGCTGCGCGCGAACTCCTCGAGTACAGCGGGCTCCGCCGCAAGGACGAGGAGATCGGCAGGAACCTCTCGTACGGCGACCAGCGCAGGCTCGAGGTCGCGCGTGCGCTCGCGACGGACCCGAAGCTGCTGCTCCTCGATGAGCCGACGGCCGGCATGAACCCGCAGGAGACCGCGGACTTCACGTCCTTCGTCGGCAAGCTGCGCGAGGATCGCGGTCTCACGGTGCTCCTCATCGAGCACGACATGCGCGTCGTCATGGGCGTGTCCGACCGCGTCACCGTGCTCGACTACGGCGAGAAGATCGCCGAGGGAACGCCGGGCGAGATCCAGAAGAACGAGCGCGTCATCGAGGCGTACCTCGGGAGCGCGGCGGTGAGCACATCGTGAGCGCGCAGCCGCAGACCTTGCTCGAGCTGAACGGTGTCGAGACGTACTACGGCGCGATCCAGGCACTGAAGGGAATCTCGATCACGGTGCGTGAGGGTGAGATCGTCACGCTGATCGGTGCGAACGGCGCGGGAAAGTCGACGACGCTGCGCTCGATCAACGGCTTGAACCATCCGCGCAAGGGAACGATCGTCTTCCAGGGCAAGGACATCACGCATGCCCCGGCGCACTCGATCGTGAAGATGGGTATCGCCCAGTCGCCGGAGGGGCGCAAGCTCTTCCCGCGCATGACGGTGACGGAGAACCTCGAGATGGGCGCGTTCCAGCGCTCCGATCGCGGTGCGATTCGCGAAGACATGGATCGGGTCTTCACGCTCTTCCCGCGTCTCGCCGAACGGCGCACGCAGAAGGCGGGAACGATGTCCGGCGGCGAGCAGCAGATGTGCGCGATCGGCCGTGCGCTCATGGCGCGGCCGACGCTGCTCATGCTCGACGAGCCGTCGATGGGGCTCGCGCCGATCTTCGTCGAGCGCATCTTCGAGACAATCGTCGAAGTGAACAAGCAGGGCA
>JBIOHR010000333.1:0-1632 GCA_044449085.1 Gemmatimonadales bacterium
GAGACGGCCGACATCGTCAAGATCCTGAAGGACACGAAGACCGACGTCGTCGTCAACTACCTGCCGGTCGGCTCCGAGGCCGCGACCAAGTGGTACGCGGAGCAGATCCTCGAAGCCGGCTGCGCGATGGTGAACTGCATGCCGGTGTTCATCGCCCGCGAGGACTACTGGAACAAGCGGTTCCAGGACGCGGGCGTGCCGATCATCGGCGACGACATCAAGTCGCAGGTGGGCGCGACGATCACGCATCGCGTGCTGACCTCGCTCTTCCGCGAGCGCGGCGTGCATCTCGACAAGACGATGCAGCTGAACGTCGGCGGCAACTCGGACTTCCTCAACATGCTCGAGCGCGAGCGCCTCGAGTCGAAGAAGATCTCGAAGACGAACGCGGTCACGTCGATGCTCGACTACGACCTCGGCCCCGGCAACGTGCACGTCGGCCCGTCCGATTACGTGCCGTGGTTGACCGACCGCAAGTGGGCGTACATCCGCATGGAAGGCACGTCGTTCGGTGACGTGCCGCTCAACCTCGAAATGAAGCTCGAGGTGTGGGACTCGCCGAACTCGGCCGGCATCGTGATCGACGCCGTGCGACTCTCGAAGCTCGCGCTGAACAACGGGATCGCGGGCTCGCTCGTCGAGCCGAGCTCTTACCTGATGAAGTCGCCTCCGAAGCAGATCGAGGACGACGAAGCGCACGAGCTCACCGAGCAGTTCATCGAGCGCAATCGCAGGCAGGCGCCCGTTGCCAAACCGGCGCCTTCCGCGGCCTAAGACCCTGACCGACTGGAGCGCGGCGGCCCTCGTAGCCGCCGCGCTCTTTGCGTTGCCGTTCGCGACGCTCGGCGCGCTCCAGGACGGCCGCATCGGCTGGATCGCAGGCGTCGTCGCCGCCGCGATCGTGCTCATCGTCCACGCCTGGCGCTCGTCGTCGCCGCTCGTCGTGCTCGGTGCCGTCATCGCGGTCGGCCTCGCGTGGGTCGCCTTCTACGCCGTGATCCTGCTCGGCAACACATGCGGCGGCGGCTCGGCCGCACGCTGGGTCGAATGGCCCGGCGCGCTCGTGATCGCGTTCGCGCTCGGCGCGCTCGGCGTCCGCGGGGGCGGCCTCCGCATCCTTTGGGTCACGCCGCTCGCGCTCGTTGCGGCCGCGGCGTGGATCCTGCTCGCCGCGCAGCTCGTCCCGGGCGGCGCCGGCGGTTGCTTCGAGTAGGTCAGAACGCCGCGAGCCAGGTGACGCGCGGCGGCTGGTAGCGGCTCTCGTCCGAGAACCGGATCGCGAACGGTCCGCGCTCCTGCGCGTGCGAGCAGAGCAGCGGATCCTCCCCCGGCTCGAGCACGATCGCGACGTGGCGGCCCGGGTAGCCGCCCCAGACGACGAGGTCGCCGCGGCGCGCGTCGCCCGATGGGACGTGCTCGAGGTGGCGCAGCAGCGTTCCCGTCCAGCCCTCGCCGCTGTAGCCGAGCCCGTTCGGATCGGGTGCGCCCGCCAGGAAGTAACAGACTGTTACAAAGCCGGAGCAGTCGGTCGTGAGCGGCAGCGTGCGCCCAAGCGGAACCGGACGGATCTCTCCGTAGTGAATCTGGGGCTCGTGGTCGATGCCCCAGCGCGCCGCAGCGACGATCTTCTCC
>JBIOHR010000334.1:0-1620 GCA_044449085.1 Gemmatimonadales bacterium
ATGACTCCGACCGTCGCGCACTGCTCCAGGGCACGCTCGACCTGCTCATCCTTCGCACGCTGCGCCCTGGGCGCCAGCATGGCCAGGGCGTCGCGCGCGCGATCCAGCAGAACTCCCGCGAGATGCTGCTCGTCGAACACGGATCGCTGTACCCCGCGCTCCAGCGCCTCGAGGCGAAGGGCTGGGTTCGCGCGGAGTGGGGCGTGTCCGACAACAATCGCCGTGCACGCTTTTACGAGATTACGAGGGACGGGCGCAAGCAGCTCGCAAGAGAGACCAGCGACTGGCGAAAGCTCGTGGAAGCCGTTGGCCTCATCCTCGGTCCGGAGACATCGCGTGCGTAGTCGTCGCTTGCGCTGGCCGTTCTGGAAACGCCGCCGCTCCGATGCCGATTTCGCGGACGAGATCGCCTCGCACCTGCAGCTCGAGGCCGACCAGCTCGAACGCGAGGGAATGCCAGCGGACGACGCGCGGGCGACCGCACGGCGGGAGTTCGGGAATGTCTCCGCATGGAAGGAGTGGTTTCACGAATCGCGCCGGATGCTCCTGCTGGACAACATCGCTCGCGATCTCCGCCACGCATGGCGAAGCCTGCTCCGCTCGCCGTCCTTCACGATTGTCGTCGCACTGACGCTCGCAATCGGCATCGGCGCCAACGCTGCGGTCGTCACGGTCATCGACACGATGTTCCTCCGGAAACTTCCGGTGCCCGCGCCCGAGCGCATGTTCGCCGTTTTTTCCGGCGACGTGCACAATCGCGCGCGGCGGGCCGCCATCGGCTGGAACTCCTTCCCGGATTATCTGAACCTCCGCTCGCGGCTCCAGGGCACCGACGGCCTCGCGGCCTACAGCATGCAGTGGGTGCCGCTCGGCGATTCGCTGGCCGGCACGTCGGCATGGAGCGCGCTCGTGTCGGGGAACTACTTCCAGGTGCTCGGCATCCACGCGGCCTACGGGCGCCTGATCCTGCCGGACGAGGAGGAGCCGCGCGGCACACATCCCGTCGTGGTCATCAGCGATGCCCTGTGGAAATCCCGCTTTGCGGCGGACGAGCATATCGTCGGCACGCAGATGACGATCGGCGCCGGACGCTTCACCATTGTTGGCATCGCGCCCGCGGGCTTCACGGGCACGCATCCCGAAGGCCGAACCGACCTCTGGATTCCCATCACGATGTATGCGGAGGCGGCCGGAAGGCCGTATATCTTCGACAACCGCGATGCGCGGCAGGTCGCAGTCATTGGTCGCGTCGCCGCCGGCGCCACGCTCGCACAGGTGCAGACAAGCCTCGACCACGCGACGCACGACCTCGTCGCAACGTACCCCGCCGTCGATGCGCAGCTCACCACGCGCGCCCGGCCGCACGAGCACCTGGTCGAGTTCGAGCAGAATCCGTTCGCATTCGCGTCGTTCCTGTTCGTCCTCGCCATGATCGCGCTGCTCCATCTGGTCGCATGCGCCAACATCGCGAGCCTCATGCTGGCACGCGCGGCCGCGCGGCGCCGGGAACTCGGCATTCGCGTTTGTCTTGGTGCATCCCGCGGACGCGTCATCATGCAGTCGCTGGCCGCGCCCGCCCGGGGCGCGGGGCGAGGCGCGGCGGGCGGCGGGGGGCTCGCC
>JBIOHR010000335.1:0-1616 GCA_044449085.1 Gemmatimonadales bacterium
CGAGCGAAGGTCCCGCGTGAAGTCGCCGCGAGCGGCTGCCCAGATCGGCAGGAGGCTGATCACCGCGCCGGCGAGGACCGCCACCACAACCGTGAAGGCCGCCAGCCGCGGGAAGTCGACGAAATTCGCGGGCGCATCGCCCGGGAGCAGAAGCGCGCCAAGCAATCTGTTGCCCGCGAGCGCAAGCGCGATCGCCGCCGCCGCGCCGGCGAAAGCGAGCAGGATGCTCTCGAGCAGCAGCAGACGCGCGATATGCCCCGGCGAGGCGCCCAGCGAGATGCGCACGGCCAGTTCCCGGCGGCGGCGGAGCGCGCGCAGCAGCATCAGGTTCGTGCAGTTGACGCCGGCGATCAGCAGCACGGCGATCGCGACGCCAATAAGCCACATGGACACCTTTGCCTGCTCGGTCTCCTTTGGTCCCAACTCGCGGAGCAGCGGCGATGTCACGGCGTGGTCGGTGGAGTCCGCTTCGTGCAGCGTCCGCATGAAGTTGCGGTGCACGATCGTCGCATCGGCGTCCGCTTCAGCGCGCCCGACGCCCGGCCGAATCCTGCCGAGCAGGGCGATCGCCATCGCGCCACGGCGCGTGAGATAGTTGCTGTATATCAGGTCGTTCGCGGCGACCTCAACAGGAAGCCATACATCGACCGGCTCGAGGTCGACCCCCGTGAACCCGCGCGGCATCACGCCGACAACCGTGTACTCGCGCTCGGCGATCCGCAGTGACTGCCCGATAGCGGTGCTGCTTCGGCCGAAGCGGCGTTGCCAAAGGCCATCGCTGATGACCGCGACCGGTGTCGCGCCAATGGCGGATTCAGCGGGACTCCAGAGGCGGCCCGTTGCGGAAGGTACGCCGAGCAGGTGAAAGTAGGACGCGCTGACGAGCGCGGCGCGAAGCTTTTCCGCGTGCTCGCCGTGCCCCTCGCTCACGACGGTCGACTGATAGGCGGCGACGCTCTCGAAACTCTTCGTCTCGTCGCGAAACGCCGCATACATCGGGTACGACGCGAGGTCCGTCGTCATCTGCCCAACCCCGGGCGCATTGAACTCGAAATACATCCGCACGACGTGACCGGCGTCGCGGACAGCAGATGGCGCGCGAAAGAAGAGCGTGTCGGCAACGCCGAACATCGTCGCGTTCGCGCCGAGGCCGAGCGCGATGCACGCAATGGTCAGGAATGCATAGCGTCTTGCGTGGGACAGCGCGCGCAGGGACGTGCGGATGTCACGGAGGAGTGCGTGCATGGGTGCGTGCCACCAGGGTGAGGGCCATGGGACCACGGATTTGCGCACGCCGGTAGTATGCAGCGTGAACCCGGTCGCGCGTAATGTTTGGTCTTGGTCTGCACACCGAGCGTCACTCTACCGTCACCCAGCCCCGCGATCGCGCGACGTCACCACTGTCCCTCGAGACCGGCGGCTCGGGTTGCTCTTCTGCCCGACCACTCGTACTATGGGTAGCATGTCCACCCAAGATGACTCCGACCGTCGCGCACTGCTCCAGGGCACGCTCGACCTGCTCATCCTTCGCACGCTGCGCCCTGGGCGCCAGCATGGCCAGGGCGTCGCGCGCGCGATCCAGCAGAACTCCCGCGAGATGCTGCTCGTCGAACACG
>JBIOHR010000336.1:0-1555 GCA_044449085.1 Gemmatimonadales bacterium
GTTCACCCACAAAGCACACTGCCCCCGTTCACGTTCACGATCTCGCCCGTGACGTGCCGCGCACCGTCGAAGCAGAGCGTCACGATCGGAAAGGCCACGTCCTCCGCGCTCGCGACGCGGCCCACCGGAATGCCCTTCGCGAACCGCTCCCTCCCGCCGTTTGCGAACGGGATCGCGCACATCTCCGTGTCCACCCACCCCGGGGCGACCGCGTTGACGGTGATGCCCGTCGACCCCAGCTCCACCGCCATCGACTTCACCAGCGAGATCATCGCGCCTTTCGACGCCGCATAGTCGCCGTGCATGGCCTCGCCGCGCTGGCCCGCCGTGCTCGACACGAGCACGATCCGCCCGCCCGTACCGGCGCCCGGCGGATTCCCTTCCATCGCGCGAGCGGCTTCGCGCGCGATGTAAAACATCGCGTCGACGTTCTGCCGCATCGTATGGGCCCAGCGGTCGTCGGCGAGCGCCGACACCGGCACCTCGTCCACCGGCCAGACACCGGCGCAATGCACGACGATATCGAGGCCTCCAAGTGACTTCCTGGCGAAGTCCACCAAAGCCTTCGCCCCGGCGGCGGTGCTCACGTCCGCCGCGTGGTGCGCGGTGCGCACCCCTCGCTGCGCGCACTCCGCCGCCAGATCGGCCGCCTCCTTCACGCGCGAGTGATATCCGATGCACACATCGGCGCCGGCCGCCGCGAGCAACCGCGTCACGGCCGCGCCGATCCCCCGCGAGCCACCGGTCACCAGGGCGCGGCGCCCGCTGAGGCTGAACGCACTCCGGGTCGGAGCGCCGGCGGATGGCAAGTCAGTTCCCCGCGATTTCGTCATCGATGAGCTCGCAAATCGAATGTTGGATGTTCAATTGGATCTCCTGGGCACGGTCGGTACGGTCGGTCGGTACAACAATGCAGTGATCGACGAGCGTCGCAAGCGCTCCGCCGCCCCTCGCGCTGAGCGCGAGCGTCGCGACGCCTTTCTTGCGGGCGGCATCGGCCGCCTGGATCAGGTTGGCCGAGTTCCCGCTGGTGGTGTGCAGGATCAGCAGGTCACCGGGGCGGCAGAGTGCCTCCACCTGGCGCGAGAACAGCTGCTCGAACGAAAAATCGTTCCCGATCGCCGTGAGCGCCGACGTGTCCGTCGTCAGCGCGATCGCCCCGATGGCCCGGCGCGCCTTCTTGTATCGCACGACATATTCGGTGGCCATGTGCTGCGCGTCTGCCGCGCTGCCACCGTTTCCGCAAAAGAAGAGCGTGCCGCCACCGCGCACCGTCGCGCGCACCATCTCGGCCGCCTTCGCGATCGAAGGGCCGAGCACATCGGCCGCCGCGGCCGCCGCCTTGGCGAGCTCGCGCAGGTGCCCCACGGAATCGCCGCTCATGCAAACTCCGCGGCGATCGCCGCAATCCCCTTCGTGGCCCGCTCGGCGAGACCGGGAACGGTTCTCGGCTCGTCCGCAGCGGCTTCGAACGCCCACGTCACGCAGGCGTCGGCGGCGAGCAGCTCCAGCGCATTGGTGCGCGCCACCGCGCCGCTCACCAGCACGCGCCGCA
>JBIOHR010000337.1:0-1553 GCA_044449085.1 Gemmatimonadales bacterium
CGCGCGCGGTGACGCAAACCGCGACACGCTCTACTGGCCGGCGCAGCAGCGCATGGCGGTGACCGAGCTGATGGACTTCCAGACGACGATGGACATGGCGTGGTACGCTGATCGTCCCGGCGGCTGGATCTTCCACTGTCACCTGAACTTTCATGTCGTACGGAATCCCGCCATCGGCGCCGCGATGGAACCGGACAGCGTTCGCATCCGCGAGGTCATATCAGGGATCAGCGCGCGCGACTCGACGCCGATGGCGGGGATGAAGGAGCACGACATGGCCGCGATGGGTGGCCTGATGCTGCGCATGGACATCACACCGTCCGCGGCGTGGCACCCGTACGCCGGGCCGCGCGAACGTCTCCACCTCTATATTCGCAGCGACTCGGTCAGTGGCGACACTCTTCGCAGGTTTGGGTACGCTCTCTCTGGGGCCGGCGCGCCGCCACCGGACTCGCTCCGCTGGCCCGGCCCTCCGATCATTCTGCATGTCGGCCAGCCGACGAGCATCATGGTCGTGAACCAGACGCCGGAGGCCTCGCAGGTGCACTGGCACGGCCTCGAACTCAACAGCTACTACGACGGCGTTGCGGGCATCAGCAACTCCGGCGACATGGTTGCACCGATGATCGCGCCGCGCGACTCGTTCGAGATGACGGCCACGCCTCCGCGTGCCGGGAGCTTCATGTACCACACGCACATCAACGACGTGCGTCAGCAGAGCCACGGCCTGTACGGCGCGTTGATCGTGCTTCCCAAGGGGGCGAACTGGGACCCGTCCACCGACCTCATCTTCATGGTGGGAACCGATCCGCTGGACGACCCGATCCTGAACGGCAGCGCGTCACCCCCCGCACTCGCTTTGGTCGCCGGCAAGACGTATCGCATCCGGCTCATGAACCTCACGCTCGACGCCCCTTACGCAGAATTCTCGCTGACCAACTCGAAAGGTGCCGTTCCGCTCTGGACCGCGCTTGCCAAGGACGGCTACGACCGTCCGGCGTGGCAGAAAACGTCCGTGCACGCGCGTCAGCGCGTGAGCATTGGCGAGACGTACGACTTCGCCTTGAAGCAGCTCACGCCCGGCGACTACGCGATGGAAATGCGCGGGTTGAGTGGAAAGATGTACGCGCGGCAGGTCATTCACGTGGCGCCGTAAGCGCCGCGCGATCGGTGAGCGTGCGCAGAAAGGCGACGATGTCCGCGGCCTCGGCGTCCGTGAACCGCGGCGCCGCGGGCGTACCGCTGGAGAACGGCGCGTCAAAGGTCACGTTCGACCGGTACGCCGCGGGGAGATCGTCGAACTTCACGCCACGCGGATAGAACGACTCCGGTCGCACGTCCCGCTGCTGGTAAAATCGCACGACCTCGTCGAGCGACGTGAAGACGCCGTTGTGGAAGAACACGTCGCGCAGCGCGACGTTGCGCAGCGTGGGCGTCTTGAACATGCCGCAATATTCGCTGTGCGCGGAAAGATCCGTGCGCAGCGGGCCACAGAGGCCGAGGTCGAAATACCCGGGACGGGCATTGGCGGGGATCGCGCGGTTGCGCGGCAC
>JBIOHR010000338.1:0-1523 GCA_044449085.1 Gemmatimonadales bacterium
CGAGTGCGAAGCAGACGAGAACGAGAATCAGGCCGAGGATCGCGCGTCGCACGTGCGGGTGCCATAGCCGCCCATCCAGGTCGCGATCCCGCTTGAGCACGATCTGATCGGGCTGATCGGCCATCGAAGGCGGGATTCGTCGGCTCTGACGCCCACTCCTGCGCGGCGCTCGCCGATCTCAAAAGCGGGATCGGAGCCCAACTCGGGGTCTGACCCCCGGTTTGTCTGTTACAAAACCGGGCGTGCGTACCGTGCTCGTCACCGGGTTCGCCGCCCTCCTCCTTGCACTGCCGGCCTCGGCGGCCGACTGGACCCCGCCCGCGGCCTGGCTGCTCCAGGCGCATTGCGTGCATCTGAGGGAAGGCGCCTGGACGGCGAACACGGGCAACGGCTATTACGGCGGGATGCAGTTCGCCGCGCAGACGTGGAAGCGGGTCGGCGGGAAGCCGGACCCGGCCTTCAAGCACCCCGGCGATCCCGCGTATCCGTTCCGCGCGTCGCCGGGCGAGCAGCTCTATCGCGCGTGGCTCCTGTGGAAGCACGACGGCGGCACCTGGAAGTCCTGGGGCGCGGTCGGCGTTTCCTGTTCGTAGTGGACTTCGACCAGATCGTTCAGGAGGCACTCGATTCACTCCCGGCCGAGCTTCGCGACCGGATGTCCAACGTCGAGCTCGTCGTGGAGGACGAGCCGCCGCCGGGCCAACCGCTCCTCGGCCTCTATCAAGGCGTACCGCTCACGCGGCGCGGGAGTGGCTACAGCGGCGCGCTTCCCGACAAGATCACGATCTACCGCGGCCCGCTCGAGCGGTTGTACGGCCACGACCCGGAGCTCTTGCGCGGGCAGATCCGGCACGTCGTGCTGCACGAGGTCGCGCACCACTTCGGCATCAGCGACGAGCGGCTGATCGAGCTCGACCGCTACTAGACCGACCAATCACGCGATATTCATGTGGCTGCGCTCCCATGGCCCGGTCAACGGACATCGACTGAAGGGATTCACCATGCGCAGACTTGTATTGAGCCTCGTCGCGGCGGGCGTTCTTGCCGTGACGGCGATCTCAACCGCGACCGCGACGACAACCGCCACCGTCCATCTGAGCGCGCCCGTCTCGGGCCTCCGCTACAGCCAGAAGGTCGTCCGCGCGCACGCCGGCAGGATCAAGATCGTGTTCCTCAACCGCTCGTCGTTGAAGCACAACGTCAACGTCGAGAAGGGTGAGCTCGAGCTCGGACACAGCGCGACGGTCCGCCACGCGTCGACGACGTTCTTCGTCACGCTGAAGCGCGGCACCTACAACTTCTACTGCTCCGTGCCGGGTCACGAAGACGCCGGCATGCACGGCACGCTGATCGTCTCGTAAGACGACGTACGAGCACGCCCTGCGGTGGGGCGGTAACTCCGTGTATCTACGCCTACCAGGGGTACACGCCCCGCCGCGTCGGCTTGCGTCTTCAGGACGCCCCGGATGGCGTCGCGACAAGTAACGCGGCTCGCACGACCACGGCCTTACCGGTATCCGCGC